>JAWWBR010000095.1:0-12903 GCA_033720855.1 Alphaproteobacteria bacterium | reverse complement strand
TCTACCAGCTGAGCTAAGGCGGCACGGTGCCGGCAAGTTAGCGCGAAACCGGTACCACGCAAATCCTTAATCTCCGGTTGCGCGGCGGGGTGGGGGCGGCTACGGCCGTGCGCCCTCGCGCGGGCCGTCGGGCGCATCGAGCGTCCGTGCGGACGCCGCCGCCCCGGCGTCGGGCGGCCGGTTCGCCGGCGCACCGGACACCGCGGCAATCCGGACGATGGGTTCGGGCCGGTCCCAGGCCAGGGTGTCGAAGCCCTGGCAGCCCGGGCAGATGGCGACCCAGGTGGCGTAGCCGTGTCCGCATTCGCCGCACAGCCAGCAGGCATCCGCCGCCGCCTCGCCGGCCAGCCCCAGCCAGCGGGCGGCCGCCGCGCTGTCGCCCTTTTCCTCTTCTTCGCTGCGCGCATAGAGACGGTAGAGCCGCGCCGGCGGAGGCTCTGCGGCGCCCCGCCCCTCGAAGTGCTGGCGCGCCTTTTCAAGATGCGATCGCGCCTCCCCCCAGAGCTTCGCCGCAAGCGCCGCCTCGACCATGGCGAGGTGGCCTTCGGGATGCCCCGGGTGGATGTCGACAAGCCGCCGGATCCCCTTGACCCGAGCCAGGGCGGCCGCCTCCTCGCTGTCCCCGGCCGCGGGGAAGAGACTGCCGTAGACGGCGGCGAGCTCCGGGTGGGGTGCGGCACGCCAGGCGCGCTCCAGGGCCCTGCGCGCGGCACGCTTGCGCCCGCTGTCGCGCTCCAGGATCGCCAGCCTGAGGGCGGCGGGGACGAAGTCGGGCGCCGCCCGGCGCGCCTTGCGCGCGAGGTTGCGCGCCTCGTCGCCGAAGTTGCGCCGCTCGGCATCGGCGCTTTGCTGAAGATACAGCGCCGCCCGGTGGCGCGCCCCGGTCTCGCGGTCGATGGCGCCGCGGCGAACCGCGCGGCGAAGCGCGCGCTCGGCGTCTGCCCACAACCCGGCCTTCACCGAGAGCTCGAACAGCGAGCGCTGAACCCAGGACGATTCGGGCCGCAACTCGGCCGCCCGCCCGGCATAGGCGAGCGCCGCGGCGCTGTCCCCCGCCCGGCCCGCCTGCAAGAGCAGCCCGCGCAGGCCGAGGAATTCGGTCTCCGGCCGGGCGAGCATTTCGCGGAAATAGGTCTCCGCCGCCGTCTCGTCGCCCTCCAGTTGCGCCGCCTGGGCCGAGAGCAGCAGGGTCAGCGGCGCCGCATCCATCAGGCGATCGGCCCGCCGCGCCTCCCGCGAGGCGGTGGCGGCATCCCCCGCGGCGACCGCGACCATGCCGCGGGCGAGCGCCTTGAGTCCCTTGTCCGCGCGCCGCCTCGAGCGCCAGGCGCGGTATCGCCGCGGTGCGGCGAGGAGCTTGGCGACCAGCGCGAACACGGCCAGGGCGGCAATGACGAGGGCGGCCACCGCGAGGACCAGGACGCCGACCGTGGTTTCCACCTGCCAGCCGCGGAAGGTGAGGGACACCTGGCCCGGTGCCATGGCGAACCAGCCCGCCGCCGCGGCGACGGCGACGGCGAGGAGGAGAAAAAGGATCAGCCGCGGCATGGTCCCGTCACGGCGCGGACGCGGCGGTGCCAAGGCGGCCGGCGACCGCCGCATCGATGGTAGCGGCGAGGGCATCGGCCTTGATCCGTGCCGCCGCCGCCTCGCGCCAGGAGACCGCCTTGGCATCCTCGGCCCCGCCCAGAGATGCGATGGCGGCGGCGAGATCGCCTTGGGCCAGGGCATCGGCGGCGGCGGCGAGCGGACCTTCGTCCCCGGATCGCGCCGCGGCGCCATCGCCCCCGACCCGGCGGATCTTGACCAGGCCCTTGAGGCGCGCACTCACGCGGTCCCAGAATCCCCTCGCCTCGGGCTCGGCCTGCGGCGCCGGGCTTGCCGCTTGCGGCCGATCGAGCGCGGCAAACCGCACCGTAAGCTCCCAACGCGTGGGCACGCCCCCGGCCGCGAATTCGGACAGCCCATCGAGCCCGGCCGCGATCGCCTTCCCCCGCTCCGCGCCGGCCGCGGCCAGGTGCCGTTTGACCGGCGGAATCAGGGCGGCGAACGGGGCACCCGTGCGCAGCGCGCCGGAAAGGGCGAAGAGGGCCAGGGTCGCCGCGCTGTCCCGGCCTTGGGCCGCCTCGGCGAGACGGGCCTCCAGGGCCTTGACCGAGGCCGCCACGGTTTCCAGGCGCTCGGCCATCGCCGTGATCCGCGCTCCGGTGTCGCCGTCGCCCTCGGGGCGGGCTTCCAACGCCGCCAGGCGCTTCTCGATCTCCGGCGACGGGGCGGCAACGGGAGGCCGGGCCTTGACCCCGGCGATGTCGTCGCCGAGGCGGCCCAGGGCCGCCTCGAGGCGCGCCAATCTGTCGGCCAGCGCGTCCATTGCCGCGGCGCCCGAAGCGGCGGTGTCGGCCGGCGGTTTGCCCACGGGCAACCATCCGGCGACGCGCTCGCGGGCCGCGGGCCAGGCGAGGACCAGAACGATAAGGATGACGACCAGGATGCCCCAGGGCCACAAACGCCGGGCGCCGGGCCGGGGCGCGGGCTGCGTGTCTCCGCTCCCGCCCGAGCCGCGCTCCGACGTTTTCGCCGCACCGTCCCGGTCCCGGCTTGCGGCGCTTGGCGTCTTTCCGTCCGTGGTCTCGTCTTCGGCCATCGCGGTCCCTCAATCCTCGCGTCGCACCCCGGCAAGGGCGTCTAAGGCGGCGTCCTGGCGGGGCGCGTCGGCGATCCTGACCGTCCCCCAGGGCAGCGGCGCGGCGGCCTCGGCCACCGCCGGGCTCAGGGCCACCAGGCACATGGTGCGCGCCCGGGCCTCGAGGCCCGAATTCTCCATCAGATTAACAAACAGCCGCGCCGTGCGGGGAGAGAAAATCAGGACCACGTTGATGGCGCCCGCTTCGATCTCGGCGCGCAGCGTCGATGAGAGCGAATCGGCGGCAATGGCGTCATAGAGGACCTCGCGGCGGGCCTCGAGTCCCTCCGCGGCCAGCGCGCCGACCAGGTCGCCCGCCCGTTCGCGCCCGGCCACGTGAACCACCGGCCCGCCGCCGCGCCCGAGTTCCCGGGCGACCAAATTGGCCAGTGCCGCGACGTCGCCGTCGGCGCTGCGCACGTCCGCGAACCCCGCCGCCCGCGCCGCCGCCGCCGTTGCCGGGCCGACGACGAACACCGGCAGTTTCAATGCCCGCGCCTCGGGGGCGAGGTGAACGAGCGCGCGCACGCCGTTCGCCGAGGTGAAGGCCAGGGCCGCGAGACCCGAAAGATCGGGGCTGGCCTCGTCGCGAAAGCGGATGCGCAGGAGGGGTTCGATCACCGGGTCGAAGCCCTCGGCGGCGAGCCGCTCGGCGAGCGGCCCGGCGTCCGCTTCGGGACGGGTGACCAACACGCGGAGCGGCGCCATGTCAGGCCCCGCTCAATCCGGCGAAGAAGGCCTCGCCGGCCGCCGCACGCAGCTCGGCGGCGGCGTCCCGTCCGATCGCCTCGGCATCGTTCTCAGACCCGGTGCGCCGGGCATCGAAGCGCGCCCCGCCGTCGGGCGCGACGACCCGGGCACGGAGGGTCAGGTCGCCGTTTCCGGCCAGTTCCGCAAGCGCCGCGATGGGCGTGCGGCAGGAACCATCCAGCGCCGCCAGCAATGCCCGTTCGGCGGCGATGGCGGTCGCCGCGACGGCATCGTTCAAGGGCGCGACGGCCCGGGCGGCGGCGGCGTCATCGGCGCGGCACTCGATGCCGATGGCGCCCTGGGCGACGGCCGGCAACATCTCGTCTACGCCGAGGATGTTGACCGCCTTCTCGGCGAGGCCCAGGCGCTTCAGCCCGGCCACTGCGAGAAAGGTGGCATCGACCTCTCCCGCCGCAAGCTTGGCCATCCGGGTTCCCACGTTGCCCCGGATCGGCACCACCGTCACATCAGGCCGCAGGTTGAGGAGCTGGGCCTTGCGTCGGAGCGATGCGGTGCCGACCCGGGCCTGCCGTTTGAGATCCTCCATGCCGGTGACGCCGGGATCGGCGGCGAGCAGCACGTCGCGCGGGTCCTCGCGCGGGAGCACGCAGGGGATATGGAGGCCGGCGGGCAGCGCCGTCGGCACGTCCTTCATGGAATGGACGGCGATATCGATGCGCCCGGCCAGCATCTCATCCTCGATCTCCTTGGTGAACAGGCCCTTGCCGCCGATCTCGGCCAGCGGCCGGTCGAGAAACCGGTCGCCGGAGGTCTTGATCACGGTGAGATCCACCTCCAGCGCGGGATGGGTGGTGCGCAGCAGGTCGCGCACCATAGTGGCCTGGGCCAGGGCAAGGGGGCTGCCCCGGGTCCCGATCACCAGACGGCCCTGGGTGGCATCGCCATTCATCCCCCGTGTTTAGAGCATTCGACCGCCGATTTGAACCACTAGACCGGCACCGGCGGAAGACATCGACGGCGCGGTGGGGCGATCCCGGCCGCTTACGGCTTCGGGGCGGAGCGGGCCCCTCCAGGACGCCGGTCGATGAAAGTGGTGTCGTGCCGCCCCGGGGTGTAGAGTGCGCGCCCGGCGATCGCCCCTCCGGCCTCAGAGAACAGGACTTGCCTGCCCATGATCGTACTCGGCATCGAGACGACCTGCGACGAAACCGCCGCCGCGGTGGTGACCGATCGCCGCGATGTGCTGGCCGATCGCGTCCTCTCCCAGCTCGACGAGCATGCGCCCTATGGCGGCGTGGTGCCGGAGATCGCCGCGCGCAGCCATCTCGATCACATCGACGGTCTCGTCGCCGAAGCCTGCCGGAGCTCCGGCGTCCCATTGGACCGGCTCGACGGCATCGCGGTGACCGGCGGGCCCGGGCTGATCGGCGGCGTCATCGTCGGCGTGATGACCGCCAAGACCCTGGCCCAGGTTCTCGGCAAGCCGCTGATCAACGTCAACCATCTCGAGGCCCATGCGCTATCGGCGCGCCTGGTCGCCGACCTCCCCTTTCCCTACCTTCTTCTGCTGGTTACCGGCGGCCACTGCCAGCTGGTCAGCGTCGAGGGCGTTGGGCGCTACCTGGTCATGGGCACCACCATCGACGACGCCATCGGCGAGGCCTTCGACAAGACCGCCAAGCTGCTCGGCCTGCCCTATCCCGGCGGCCCCGAGATCGAGGCCGCGGCGGCCAGGGGGGACGCCGGCCGTTTCGCTTTTCCCCGGCCCATGGTGGGGCGGCCAGGCTGCGACTTCTCGTTTTCCGGGCTCAAGACCGCGGTCGCCCAGGCGGTCGACGAGATCTCCCTGGGCGGCCTCGGCGACAAGGACGTCGACGACGTCGCCGCCGCGTTCCAGGCCGCCGCCACCGAGGCGGTGATCGACCGCACCGGCCACGCGCTGGAGACCTTCCGCGCCGCCCACCCACGGGCTCGGCATCTCGTCGTCGCCGGCGGCGTCGCCGCCAACCGGGCCTTGCGCGGGGCCCTCGGCGCGCTGGCCGAGGCCGCGGGCTACGAGCTGATTGCGCCGCCCGCGCGGCTGTGCACCGACAACGGCGCCATGGTCGCCTGGGCCGGCATCGAGAGGCTCACGCGGGGCCTGGTCGACCGCCTCGATTTCGCGCCGCGCCCGCGCTGGCCGCTCGGCGACGTGCGCGCGGCGGGCGATTGAGCCCCGGATGGAGGCTGCGCGTCTGACCCCCACCGCACGCGGCATCCTTTGGGCGGTGCTGTCGATGGTCGCCTTCGCCACCATCCCCATAGGCGTGCGCTTCACCACGCCCCATCTGCCCGCCGCCGAGACCGTGATGCTGCGCAATTTCCTCGCCGTCGCGCTGATGCTGCCCTGGGTGCTCGGCGTCGGCTGGAGGGGGCTGAGGCCGAAGCGGTTCGACCTGCATCTCCTGCGCGGCACCTTCAACGGCATCGGCATGATCCTGTGGTTCTGGGGGCTCGGCCTGATGCCGGTCGCCGACGCCGTGGCCATCCAGTTCACGCTGCCCCTGTTCGCTCTGATCTTCGCCGTCGTCTTCCTCGGCGAGCGCGTGGGCTTGAGACGCAGCAGCGCGGCCCTGGTGGGATTCGCCGGCGCGCTGATCATCATCCGGCCCGGCTTCGCCGAGGTCGGCTGGGCCACCGCCGCGGTCCTGGGGTCCGCCGCCCTCTATGCCGCGACCCTGGTGGTGATGCGCTCCCAATCCCAAAATGACCGGCCCCTGGTCATCATGTTCTGGTCCAACCTGTTCATCGGCCTGGTGGCGGTGCCGCCGGCGGCGCTGGTCTGGGTCGCGCCGCCGCCCGCGGCCTGGCCGTGGCTGCTGTTCCTCGCCTGCGGCGGCTGGCTCGCCCATTTCAGCCTGACCAAGGCGCTCGTCACCATCGACGCCAAGGTGGCCGCGCCGATGGATTACCTGCGCCTGCCCTTCGTCGTCATCGCCGCCTATCCCCTGTTCGGCGAATTCCCCGACGCCTGGACCTGGGTGGGCGCCGCGGTGATCGCCGCCTCGACCACCTACATCGCCAACCGCGATGCCCGCCTCGCGCGCGAACGCAGGAAGGACGCCGACGCGCGCCGGGGCGAGGGTCCCTGACGCCGGCCCATGCCCGGCGTCTTCGGTGCGCGGGCCTTGCGCCCGGGCGCCGCGGCGGGAACAATGGCCCGGGATCGACAAGGAAATCGCCAAAACCATGAACCAGAGCACGGCCACCGAAGAGACCGGGATCGAGGTCCGGAGTTACTTCCCGACACCGGTCGTGGTCGCCCAGGTGCCCATGGGGGAGGCGGAGAACGCGCGCCTGCGCGAAACCGTGCTCGACCGGGAAAAGCAAGATGCCGGCGTCACCCATTCCAACCTCCTGGGCTGGCAATCGGCCGACGACTTCGCCGGTTGGGGCGGGGCCGAGGGGGAGATGGTTCTGGGCTTCGCCCGGGCGCTCGCCGACCGCCTGGCCGGCGACCGGGCCGGCAACCGGGTGGCGATCGACTGGTTCGTCAACGCCTGGGCGAACGTCAATCGCCGCAGGCAGGCGAACGACTATCACGCCCATCCGGGCAGCGTCTTCTCGGGCTGTTACTATGTCGATGACGGCGGCATCGCCGACGACCCGAGCCTGGGCGGCGCCTTACAGATCGCCGACCCGCGCGGCATCGCGCCGGCGATGTACGCACCGGAACTGGCGGTGGCGCTGTCGGGCTGCCAGACCGCCGGGGGCAGCGAGCTGATCGCCCCGAGGATCGGGCAGATGCTGCTGTTTCCGGCCTGGCTCAGCCACGGCGTCCGGCCCTATCTCGGCGACGGCACGCGGATTTCCATCGCCTTCAACTTCTCCATCCCCATGGCCGCGAGGACGGGCCCGTGAGCGTCGCCCGCATCGACGTCGTCGGCGCCGGCGCCTGGGGCACGGCGCTTGCCGCCCTTGCCCGCGAAAACGGATGCTGCGTGCGCCTTTGGGCCCATGAGGACGAGGTCGCCCGCACCATCAATGCCGAGCGCGAGAACCCCCGCTTCCTTCCCGGCGTCAGCTTGCCCGAGGGAATCGAGGCCACCAGCGACATCGCCGCGCTGGGAAACGGCGACGCCGTCCTGTTGGCGACCCCGGCCCAGCACTTGCGCCGGGTCACCGAGACGCTCGCGCCGCATCTGGAGCGCGGCCGTCCGGTAGTGATCTGCGCCAAGGGCATCGAACAGGACAGCGGCGCCCTGATGTCGGAGGTGGTCGCCGACACCCTGCCCGAGGCCCCGCTCGCGGTGCTGTCGGGCCCGACCTTCGCCGCCGAGGTCGCCCGCGGTCGCCCCACCGCCGTGACCATCGCCGCCGCCGACCCGGACATCGCCGATCGGCTGGTGGCGGCGCTCGGCTGCCCGCGTTTCCGCCCCTATGCCGCCGACGACGTCGTCGGCGCCGAGACGGGCGGAGCCCTCAAGAACGTGATTGCCATCGCCTGCGGCATCGTCGCCGGTCTCGAGCTCGGCCAGAACGCCCGGGCCGCGCTGATCACCCGCGGTCTCGCCGAGATCACCCGTTTCGCTCTGGCCAAGGGGGGCAAGGCGGAAACCCTGGCGGGGCTCTCGGGCCTCGGCGACCTGGTGTTGACGGCGACCTCGGAGACGTCGCGCAACTACACGCTCGGCCTTGCCATCGGCCGCGGCGAGACGGCGGCCGAGTTCCTGGCCCAACGCCATACCGTCGCCGAAGGGGCCTATACCGCCGGCGCCGTGACGCGGCTTGCCGGCACGCTCGGCATCGACATGCCGGTAACCGCGGCGGTCGACCGGGTCATCAATCACGGCGCCGACGTCGCGGCCGTGGTCGAGGACATCCTCAACCGTCCCTTCCGCCGCGAATAGCATCCGACGACGACAGCAACGGAGGGAGCGCCATGCATTTCGTCATCATCAATCACGACAAGCCCGACAGCGTGGAGTTGCGCATGAAGACGCGGGAGGTTCACCTCGAATACCTGCGCGGTGTCGGCGACGCCCTGCTCACCGCCGGGCCGATCCTCACCGATGACGGTGAGACCCCCATCGGCAGCGTGCTGATTTTCGAAGCCGACAGCCTGGAGGCGGCCAAGGCCTTTGCCGCCGGCGATCCTTACGCGGAAGCCGGATTGTTCGTCTCATCGCAAGTGATGCCGTGGCGCAAGGTGTTCCCGGAGGCGTGATCAGCGGCGCCCGCCGGCAAGACGCACCGCCTCGGGCCGCCTCCGCAGCCGGCCCATCGCCAGGACGCCGAGGAACGGCCCCGCCGCCAGCACCATGAAGGCCCGCTCCCAGCCCAGTGCCGCCACCGCCCACGGCATCAGGTGGATGGTGATCAGGGTCAGGGTAAAGCCCAGGCAGGTCTGAACCGTCAGCATGGTGCCGATGCGCTCGGGCGGCGACAGCTCGGCCACGGCGGCGGAGAATTGCGCCGAATCGGCGACCACCGCCACCCCCCAGACGAGGCACAGCAGGGTGAGCAAAACCGGATCGCCGCCGAACAGGAGGCCGATCACGGCGGCGACGGTGCCGCTCACCGCCATTGCCGCCATGGTCACGGCGGTCCGCCCCAGGCGGTCGGCGAACAGCCCGCCGGCGAGGCACCCCAGGGCCCCGACCCCGACCGTGGCGAAGGTCGCCATCTTGGCCCAAAAGGCGGCGGTGCCGGCGGGAAGGGCGATGGCGAAGCTCGCCTGCAGGAAGACCCCGACCCAGGCCCACATGGCGTAGAGCTCCCACATGTGGCCGAGATAACCGAAATTGGCCAGGCGGATGGCCGGATTGCGCCAGATCTCGAGGACGTAGCCGGGGTCGAAACGGGGCGCCGGCGCGGCGGCGGGGCCGAGCCCGGCCAGCACGATGGCGCATCCCCCGGCCGCGGCCGAAACCGAGGCGGCAAGCAGGGTCAGGCGCCACTCGACGCCGCCCAGTGCGTTGAAGAGATGGGGTGCGGCGGACCCCAGGGTCAAGGCGCCGACCAGGATTCCCACCATCAGCCCCATGTCCCGGTCGGCCCAGGTGGCGGCCAGCTTCATGCCGACGGGGTAGACCCCGGCCATGGCCATGCCGGTGACGAAGCGCAGGACGGCGACGGCGGGTGACCCGGGATCGAGGCCGAGGATGGCGAGATTGGCGGCGGCGCCGACCAGGGCCGCGGCCAGAAAGATCCGCCTCGGGTCGAACCGGTCGGGCAGGCCGAGGACCGCGCTCGCCAGGCTGCCGGCGACGAACCCGGCCTGCACGGCACTGGTGAACAGCGCCTGGGTGAAGCCGTCGAGGGCATAATCCCGCGCCAGCGCCGGCACCACCGCCGAGGCCGAGAACCACAGCGCCATGGCCATCACCTCGGCCACGGCGATGACCGCGATCGACCAGGTCTTGTCGGCGCGCAAGGCCTCCATCCCCATCAGCCGCCCCCTTCGGCTCCGATCCCCCCGCCCTTGGCGGGCACCGGCGCATTGGATAACATAGCCGGGCATTACGCCGCATCGGCGCGGCGGTCGGCAAGACAGAATAGGAGGGAACCATCGCCTACTGGCTTTTCAAATCCGAGCCCGGCGCCTGGTCGTGGGACGATCAGGTGAAGGCGGGGGCCGCCGAATGGGACGGCGTGCGCAACCACCAGGCCAACAACAACATGAAGGCGATGAAGATCGGCGATAAGGGGTTCTTCTACCACTCGGTCAACGAGAAGCGCATCGTCGGCATCGTCCGCGTGGTCAAGGAGCACTACCCCGATCACACCGACGCCTCGGGCCGCTTCGGCATGGTCGACGTGGAAGCCGTGGAGCCGGTCAAGACGCCGGTGACGCTCGCCGACATCAAGGCCGAGCCGCGCTTGCAGAACATGGCGCTGGTGCGCCAGTCGCGCCTCTCGGTGACGCCGGTAAGCGATGAGGAGTGGAAGATCGTCTGCGCCATGGCCGGGGTCGCGCCTTAAGCGCCCTGAGGCGGCCCCCCATGTATCGGCCCAAAGACGTGCGCCCGGGCGAGCTGCTGTGCCGCCTCGACGACCTGGAGGACCCGGGCTCCAAGGGTTTCCGCGTGCATTTCGACGACGGCGGCGAGGTCGACATGTTCGTCGTGCGCCGGGGGCCCGACGCCTTCGCCTATCTCAACATCTGCCCGCACCAGTTTCTGCCGCTGAACTGGCATACCGACATCTTCCTGACCTTCGACAAGACCCAGATCGTGTGCGTGATGCACGCCGCCCGCTTCGAGATGGAGAGCGGCGAGATGGTCTACGGTCCGGTCGCCGCCGACTGCCGGCTGACGCCGGTGCCGATCACCAACGAGGGGGGATGCCTGCGGCTCGCCGCCCAGAACGTGCCGCGTTTCTAGCCTCGGCACAGGGCGGCGCGACGAGGGCCGGCCGTCCAGCCCCTTGTATCCCGGCCGCCAAGGCCCAATAATCCGGGGAGGACGCGCGCGGGACAAGCGCAGCGGATTTCAGGGGAACGGAGAGGCAAGCCACCATGTCAGACGAACCAATCATTCCCGTACCCGTTGGGTATGCCGAACACGCCTGGGCCGACGAGGCGAAATACCAGGAGATGTACGCCCGCTCGGTGGAGGACCCGGAGGGGTTCTGGGGCGAGCACGGCAAGCGCATCGACTGGATCAAGCCCTACACCCAGGTCAAGGACACTTCGTTCGAGGGCGACATCTCGATCCGCTGGTATCACGACGGTACGCTGAACGCCTGCGCCAACTGCGTCGACCGGCACCTGGAGAGCCGGGGCGATCAGACCGCCATCATCTGGGAGGGCGACGACCCGGCCGACGACAAGCACATCACCTACACCGAGCTCCATCGCGAGGTCAGCAAGTTCGCCAACGTGCTCAAATCCCAAGGGGTCAAGAAGGGGGACCGGGTCACCATCTACATGCCGATGATCCCGGAAGCCGCCTATGCGATGCTGGCCTGCGCGCGCATCGGCGCGATCCACTCGGTGGTGTTCGGCGGCTTTTCGCCGGACAGTCTCGCCGGGCGCATCACCGACTGCGAATCGACCTGCGTGATCACCGCCGACGAGGGCATCCGCGGCGGCCGCAAGATCCCGCTCAAGGCCAACACCGATGCCGCCATCGCTCAGTGCGACGGGGTCGCCACCGTGGTCGTGATCAAGCGCACCGGCGGCGACATCGACTGGGTCGAGGGGCGCGACGTCTGGTACCACGAAGCCATGGCCGAGGCCTCCGAGGACTGTCCGCCTGAGGAAATGAGCGCCGAGGACCCGCTCTTCATCCTCTACACCTCGGGCTCGACCGGCAAGCCCAAGGGGGTGCTGCACACCACCGGCGGCTACATGGTCTACGCCGCCATCACCCACCAATACGTGTTCGACTATCACGACGGCGACATCTATTGGTGCACCGCCGATGTCGGCTGGGTCACCGGCCACAGCTACATCGTCTACGGGCCGCTCGCCAACGGCGCCGTCACCCTGATGTTCGAGGGCGTGCCCAACTATCCCGACAGCTCGCGCTTCTGGCAGGTGGTGGACAAGCACAAGGTCAACATCTTCTACACCGCGCCGACCGCGATCCGGGCGCTGATGCAGGGCGGCGACGAGCCGGTGAAGAAGACCTCGCGGGAAAGCCTGCGCGTGCTGGGCACCGTCGGCGAGCCGATCAATCCCGAGGCCTGGCGCTGGTATCACCAGGTGGTGGGCGACGGGCGCTGCCCCATCGTCGACACCTGGTGGCAGACCGAGACCGGCGGGCACATGATCACCTCGCTGCCCGGCGCTATCGACATGAAGCCGGGCTCGGCGACGCTGCCCTTCTTCGGGGTCGAGCCGGTGGTGCTCGAACCCTCGACCGGCGAGGTGCTGACCTCGACCGCGGCCGAGGGCGTGCTGGCGATCCGGGCCTCGTGGCCGGGCCAGATGCGCACTGTCTGGGGCGACCATGCCCGGTTCGTCTCGACTTATTTCGAGCAGTACAAGGGCTACTACTTCACCGGCGACGGCTGCCGCCGCGACGCGGACGGCTATTACTGGATCACCGGCCGGGTCGATGACGTGCTGAACGTCTCGGGCCACCGGATGGGCACAGCCGAGATCGAGTCGGCCCTCGTTGCCCACGAGAAGGTCGCCGAGGCGGCTGTCGTGGGATACCCGCACAACATCAAGGGTCAGGGCATCTACTGCTACGTGACCCTCATGGCCGGCGAGCAACCGACCGATGATCTGCGCGCTGAACTCCGGAACTGGGTCCGCAACGAGATCGGCCCTATCGCCTCGCCCGACCTGATCCAGTGGGCGCCGGGGCTGCCGAAAACCCGGTCCGGCAAGATCATGCGCCGGATTCTCAGGAAGATCGCCGAAAACGACTATGGGTCTCTGGGCGATACCTCGACGCTCGCCGACCCGGCGGTCGTGGACAACCTGATCGAGAACCGGATGAACCGGTAGGTCATTAACCGGTCCCATGACGCGATTCGCGGGGCCGGTGCCACGAAATGCTGCGACTCGCGTTTGG
>JAWWBR010000094.1:0-13026 GCA_033720855.1 Alphaproteobacteria bacterium | reverse complement strand
GATCGAGGCCGATCGCAAGATCGCTCTTGAGGCCGGCGGCTTGTTCGTGCTCGCCACCGAGCGCCATGAGGCGCGCCGGATCGATAACCAGTTGCGCGGTCGGTCGGGGCGCCAAGGCGACCCCGGAGCATCGAAGTTCTTCCTCTCGCTCGAGGACGACCTGATGCGGATCTTTGGCTCCGAGCGCATGGACGCCATGCTCCAGCGGCTCGGCCTGGAGGAAGGCGAGGCGATCACCCATCCCTGGGTGTCCAAGGCCCTGCAGAAGGCGCAGGAGAAGGTCGAAGCGCACAACTTTGACATCCGCAAGAACCTTCTGCGTTTCGACGATGTCATGAACGACCAGCGCAAGGTGATTTACGAGCAGCGCATCGACCTGATGCGGGTCGAAGACGTCTCCGATACCGTCGCCGACATGCGCCACCAGGTCACCGAGGACATGGTCCGATTGGCGATTCCGGAAAAGGTCTACCCCGAGGAATGGGACGTACACCTGCTTCATGAGGAGGCACTGCGTGTGCTTGCGCTCGATCTGCCGATCGCCGATTGGGCCAAGGAGGAAGGCATCGCCGACGAGGAGATCCTCGAGCGCTTGATCGATGCCGGTGACCGCAAGATGGCGGAAAAGGCGGCGCTCTATTCGTCGGAAATCATGCGCAGCGTGGAAAAGAGCATCCTTCTGCAGATCCTCGATCAAACCTGGAAGGATCACCTGCTCAACCTCGACCATCTGCGCCAGGGCATCAATCTCCGGGCCTATGCCCAGCGCGATCCGCTCAACGAGTACAAAACCGAAGCCTTCGCCATGTTCGAGAACATGCTGAGCCAGCTTCGCGTCAACGTCACCGAGGTCCTGTGCCACCTGGAATTGAGCTTCGAATCGCCCGAGGAACTGGAACTGATCAACGAACCGACCTTGCCCGGGGATATGTACGAAACGCGGCTCGATCCGGCATTGATGGGCGAGGACAGCGGCTACGCCGCCGAATATGGTGACGAGCCTTTGCCGATGGGCACGGTCCGCTATGCCAGCGGCGAAGACCGGGATCCCAATGATCCCACCACCTGGGGCAAGGTTTCGCGCAACGCACCCTGCCCCTGCGGGTCCGGCAAGAAGTACAAATTCTGCCACGGCCGCCTCAATTAAGGCCCGGCTGAGGGCGCCCCTAAGGCCCGGCTGAGGGCGCCGCCGTGGCAGGCATTCAGTCCAGAGACACCTTCCCCATGTCGAGGAATTTCTGACGGCGCTGGGCGCGCAGCGTCCCGCCGTCGGTCTCAACCACCTCGTCAAGCGCCTCGGCGATGGCATTGCCGAGGTTGTCGATGGCGATTTCCGGATGGCGATGGGCGCCGCCCAACGGCTCCTCGACGATGCGATCGATAACCTTCATTTTCAGGAGGTCCTGGGCCGTCAGTCTCAGCGCCTCGGCCGCCTCTTTCGCGGCATCGCCGCTGCGCCACAGGATCGATGCGCATCCCTCCGGCGAGATCACCGAATAAATCGCATGTTCCAACATCAGCACCCGGTCGGCTCCGGCCAGCGCAATGGCTCCGCCCGAGCCGCCCTCCCCGACGATCGCCGAGATCACGGGAACGCGGACGTTCAGGCAGGCTTCGATGGAACGGGCGATGGCCTCGGCCTGGCCCCGCTCCTCGGCGCCGACGCCGGGATAGGCCCCGGCGGTGTCGACCAGGGTCAGGACCGGCAGGCCGAAATGGTCCGCCAATTCCATCAGACGCCTGGATTTGCGGTAGCCCTCGGGCCGCGCCATGCCGAAATTGTGGCGCACCCGGGATTCGGTATCCGAGCCCTTTTCGTTGCCGATCACCACCACCGAGCGGCGCCGGAAGCGGCCCAAGCCGCCGACGATGGCGGCATCCTCGGCATAGCTTCGGTCGCCGGCCAGGGGCGTGAAGTCTTCAATCAGCCGGTCGATGCAATCCACGGCATGGGGCCGATCGGGGTGTCGCGCGACCTGAACCTTGTCCCAGGGCGAGAGCTTCCCATAGGTCTGGTTGAGCAGCCGATCGGCCTTGGCCTGAAGCTTGGCGACTTCCTCGGCGATATTGACGTCGCCCGGGGTGTCGAGGTGCCTGAGTTCCTCGATCTTGCCTTCGAGTTCCGCGATGGGTTTTTCGAAATCCAGGTAGGTGGGCATGTGCGCGCCGGGACTTAGCCGTGAAAAAGCGCTTCTAAATGCCCCGCAAGGGGGCAAAAGTCAAATCGTGCGGTCACGGCGATACCCCGCCGCCGCGCCGCGGCCGATGGGCGCCGGCCAGGGGATGACGCTCTGCGACCAGGCGCTGCAATCGATCCTCGAGCACATGTGTATAGATTTCCGTCGTCGAGATATCGGCGTGGCCCAACAGCTGCTGGAGACTGCGGAGATCGGCACCGTGGGCCAGCAGGTGACTGGCGAAGGCATGGCGCAACACATGGGGCGAGACCTTACGGGGTTCCAGTCCGGCCTCGATCGCCAGCCCCTTGAGGATCTGGGCGAAGCGCTGTCGCGTCAGGTGCCCCGACCGCCCTCGCGAGGGGAACATCCAACGCTCGACCGCGGGGTCCGGGGATCCCGCGCGCACATGGCGGAGCCAGCCGCGCAGAGCCGCCTGGGCGGGCTCCGACAGCGGCACCAGGCGCTCCTTGCCGCCCTTGCCCGCCACCAGCAGGAAATCGCCGTCGCCGGTCAGCGCCGAGACCGGCAAACCCACCAATTCGCTGACCCTGAGGCCGGTGGCGTAAAGAATTTCGAGCAGGGCCATCAGCCGCAGTCCCCGCACCCCCCGATGGCCGCGGGCGGCGCTGAACAACGCCTCCACTTCGGCCTCGCTCAGGATCTTCGGCAATGGGCGGTCGCGTGCCGGGCTGTCGATGGCCGCCGTGGGATCGTCCTGACGGACCCCTTCGGCGACTAGGTAGCGAAAGAACTGACGCAGTGCCGACATCCGTCGCGCCGCCGTACGCGCGCCCAGGCCGGCGCCGGCCAGCCCCTGGATATAGGCGCGGACGGCTTCGGCCTCGGCGTCGACGAGGCTCTCGTCCCTGGCCGCGAGCCAAGCGGCGAAATCCGCCAGGTCCCGGCCGTAGGCGGCAACCGTATTGGCGGCGCAGCCGCGCTCCGCGCGCAGCATGTCGAGGAAACCGTCGAGGGCGGGATCCGGGTCCCCGGAGGGGTTCTGACGTGCTCTGCGACCGGCCAAGGATCAGCCCCTCGCGGTTATGAAGGGAAGCCTCATGGATCCTAGAGTCCGGCGCCGAAGGCGATTTCCATCGCCAGCGTGCGCGCCTCGTCCTCGAGGCCGACTCCGACGAGGGATCCGAGGACCGCGTCGGCGACCAAAGGGTGCAATTTGTCGGGACCGTCCCCGCTCAGCACGGCCAGCGCCAGCAGCACGGTTTCGGCGACCCGGCCACCGTCGGCAGCATTGCGCAGTGCCGCCAGCAGGCCCGGCGACGGCAAGGCCGACATTTCCCGCACCGTGGCGGCGGTTTCTATCCAGGCGTTCTGCGGTATCGACATACCCATCCCTTCGAACAGCGCCAACAGGAGCGCCGCGCGAGCCTTCTCGGCACCGGGTGCGGCTTCGGCCTGGGCCGCGTACCAGCGCCAGAACGTGGTCGCATCGAAGGCCGGTTGCGCCGGAGCCGTTGGAACAGCGGCGGTGACCGTGGTGTCGGGCACCCCCGGGTCTTTGGCGACAAGGTCGATGATCGGCTGGGGCGCAACGGTCCGCACGCCGGCCAAGGCCTCGGCGGCCGTCGGACCCTGAACGCCGGCCTTACCGGTGGCCGGGGGCGTGACCTCCCCCGACGACGCCGCCTCGGGCACCTGCGCATCGGCCGGCTGCGCCGCCCGGGCATTCGCCGCGCCTTTTGCCTCCCGCCGCTGGCCACGGATCCGGGCAAGGGTCCTGAACGGCCACAATGCGATCTCGTTGGACGCCGTCGCCGGCCGTGGGCCGGCGCTCCCCGCCTCCGCACCCGTGCCGGTGGCGGGCGCGCCCTGGCCGTCGCCACCGAGCCCTGCGCCTAGCCCTCCGGCCGACGTCGGCGGAGCCCGTCTCAAAGCCAGCTCCGCCCAGGGCTCGGCAAGCTGGACCCGGCCGAGGAAATAGAGCGCCCGCGCCGCCTCGGGTGCAAACCAGGCAAGGTCGTCGGTGGGATTAATGGTCTCGAGCAACGGCAGGAAGGCTCGGATCGTGGTTTGCAGCCGACCCTGGGTGCGGGCCATGACGAACGCCTTGGCCAGCACTTCGGCGCGGGCGGCCGGCACCGATTGCGCGCGGGCGGCATGGTAGAGCAAGGCCCGGCCCCGCGGCCCGGAAAGTGTGTCGGCTGCGGTCAGAGCCCCCTCGACCTCGCCCGGCGCGAAGGTCACGGCGCCATAAAGCCGGGTCAGCCCCTGCGCATCGAGGGCCCCGCCGGCCTCCGCCCGCTCGGCGGCGTCCAACCGGATATCGAGGGCCGCGTTGGGCGTGAAGGCGATGGTTCTCAGGGTCGCCAGGTCGGCGCCGTCGGCCAGGGTATCGGTGATCTGCACCCGGGCGACGCGCATCATCGCGAGGTGCAGCGGCTCAAGTCGCGCCGACGGCGAAAAGGTCATGTCCTTGTCGCCGCCCAATATTGCCGCCAAGGAGAAGAATCCCGGGTCATCGACGCCCTGTTCGCGCAATAGCTCGGTGCCGATGCCCGCCTGGACCTTGTTACCGGCGAGGTATTGGCAGAACACCAAGGCCTTGCGCCACGCCGCGCCGCGATGGTCGGTCACGCCCGAACGGGCCTCGCCGCAAGCGCTGGAATTGTCGTTCATCAGAAAACCGACATTCATCCGCGCCAGGGCCAGCGCCTTTTCCTCGACATGGACCGGCACGGCACGGAGCAGGGCGTCGGCCGAGACCACATCGCCGAATGCCAGCAAAAGCTGAACCCGGCGCGCGAGCAGGCTGGGGGAGACCGGCTTTTGTCCTTTGGGTTTTGCCGCCCGAGGCGGATGGGCGGCACTGAGCAGCAGCCGGCGCGCCAAGGCCCGGGCGGCGGGAAACGCCGAGGGAACGTCCACCAGTCGCAACAACTGCGCCGCCATGGCCGAGGACGTGCCTGCCCAAATATTCACCCCCAGGCCGCCGGACTTGGCATCGAGGACACCGACCGAATCCGCGTCGATATCGGCCAGCGTATCGATACTGATGCCGCTGGACACGGGTCCGGTCGCCGCACCGGCGGGATCGGCCGGCGGCGGCTGCACGGCGCGGAGCCGCGGCGGCGCCACCAAGCGAGGCTGGTCGGCCGGTGCAACCGGCCGCGGCGCCGGCGGTTGGTCGGTGGGCGACAGGGATTTGGGCGGCGCCAGAACCACCGGTGCGCCGGGCGCCGGCCGGGCGCCGTCCTGGGCGCTGGCGGCGGTCCCGAGCAGCGTTAAAACCGCAAAGAGGGATGCCAGGCCGCCAAACCCGCGGCGCCGGACGTCAACGCAGGATCTTGTCATTGGGAATGACCTTCTCGACCTTCTGCGACGGCGGCGGCATGTCCCAGGCGGCGAGAAAAATCACGCCTCCGCCCAAAATAAGGAGTATCAGGATGGTCAGGACCTTGGACGTGGTACTCATCGGCTGAAAACGGTTCGGGTTTTCAAATGTCCAGAGACGGCGCTGCCGCCTCATGGGCTACGGTATGTTATTCTGTTTACACTAATTTTCGACTGTGGCTAATTTTTGGCAACCTAACGGCTCTCCGCGGCTCTTGCAATAACCGCCGCGGGCGGGAAGCGATCGAGAATGACAGCCAAGGACGGGTCTCACACCACCAAGCCGAAGCCGCGGACCGGCCGCGCCCTCGATCGGTCGATCGTTCTGGTCGGCTTGATGGGCGCCGGCAAGAGTAGTGTCGGGCGCTTGCTGGCGGCGCGGCTGGGGCTCGAATTCATCGATGCCGATGCCGAGATCGAGGATGCGGCCAATGCCTCCATCGACGAGATTTTCGCGACCCACGGCGAAGCCACCTTTCGCTCCGGCGAACGCCGGGTGATCGCCCGCCTGCTCGAGGGCCCGGCGCGGGTGATCGCCACGGGCGGCGGCGCGTTCATGGATCATGACACCCGCAAGAGGATTCAGGAATCGGCGATTTCGGTCTGGCTCAAGGCCGATCTCGATACCCTGATCAACAGGGTGGGACGCCGCGGCGGGCGTCCGCTGTTGAAGGGCAAGGAGCCCCGCGCCGTGTTGCGCGCCCTGATGGCCAAGCGCGACCCGGTCTACGGCACCGCCGACATCACCGTGCAATCCTCGGAAAGACCGGCTGGAGAAGTGACCAATTTGGTCATCCAGGCGCTCGAACAGCACCTCGGGGTGCGACCGATTGCCCGACCTCGGGGCCACGGAGTGGCACGCGGCGGGCTGCGCAGCCGGCCCGAAGGCGACACGGCGGTCGTCAACGGGCACGCCGGCAAGGGCAAGACGAAACCATCGCCGGTGAAAGGGTCCAAGCGGCGCCCGAGCGGGCGGCGGTCGAAGGCGCCGCGGGGCGGCCGGGGGCGATGACATCGAGGGCCCGGGATCGAGAACAATGGCCGAATTCAGTACCATAGACGTCGCCTTGGGCGAACGCTCCTACGACATTCGCATCGGGCCCGGGCTGATCGCCGAGGCGGGTAAGCACGTGCGGCCGCTGTTGGGAGAGCATGGCAACCCCAGCAACGTGATTGTCGTGACCGACGAAAACGTGGCGCCCCTCTACCTCGAACCCCTGGAGCGGTCGCTGCGGGATAGCGGAATCCCGCATCGGGCGGTCACCCTCAAGGCGGGCGAGCACACCAAGGACTTCACACATCTCGCGGCCCTGATCGACGACCTGACGGGCGGCGGACTGGCCCGTGACGACACCCTGGTGGCGCTCGGCGGCGGCGTCATCGGCGACATCACCGGATTCGCCGCGGCGGTCGCCCTCCGTGGCATCGATTTCATCCAGATGCCGACCACCCTCTTGTCCCAGGTCGATTCGTCGGTCGGCGGCAAGACCGGGATCAACACCCGAGACGGCAAGAACCTGGTTGGCGCCTTCCATCAGCCACGCATGGTGCTCGCCGACATCGATGCCCTCGATACGTTACCGCAGCGCGAAGTGCGGGCGGGATACGCGGAAATCGTCAAGTACGGTTTGATCCGAGATGCCGGATTCTTCCACTGGCTGGAGCGCCACGGCGCGGACGTGATTGCTGGCGACGACGCCGCGCGCATCGAGGCCGTGGCCCAAAGCTGCCGCGCCAAGGCCGAAATCGTCGCCGAGGACGAGCATGAGCACGGCGAGCGCGCCTTGCTCAATTTCGGACACACATTCGGCCACGCCATGGAGGCTGAAACCGGGTTCTCCGATACCCTGCATCACGGCGAGGCGGTCGCCATCGGAATGGTCCTTGCCCTCGAGCTCTCGGCCCAGCTGGGACTATGCCCGCCGGACGAGGTGGCGCGCCTGCGTGCCCATTACGAGGCCGTCGGTCTGCCCACCGATGCCGGCGCCTTCGGATTCCGGCCCGAGGCGCTGATCGAACACATGCACCACGACAAGAAGGTGCGCGCGGGCCGCGTCACCTTCATCCTCGCCCGCCGCATCGGCGAGGCCTTCATCGCCGCCGACATCGAGCTCGCCGAGGTCGAGAGGGTGCTCGAAACGCACCTCGCCGCTGACCCCACCGCCTAATCGTTCCACCTGCCCTGACGGACATCGCAAATGGATCCCTTCCTTGCCGCCACCCTTGGAGCAATCCTGCTCCTGCTCCTGCTCTCCGCGTTTTTCTCCGGATCTGAGACCGCCCTGACCGCCGCGTCGCGGCCGCTCCTCCATCACCTGGAGCGTTCCGGCAACGACCGGGCCCATCTGGTCAACCGTCTGCGCCGGCGGCGTGAGCGTCTTCTCGGCGCGATCCTGATCGGCAACAACCTGGTCAATATCCTCGCTTCGGTGCTGGCGACGCGGGTACTGATCGAGTTGACCGGCGAGGCCGGCATCGTCTACGCGACCATCATCATGACCGTGCTGGTGGTCATTTTCTCCGAGGTCCTGCCCAAGACCTACGCCATCGGACACGCCGTGCGCATGGCCTTGGCGGTGGCGCCCGTCGTCAAGTTCTTCGTTGCCCTGTTTTCGCCCGCAGCGCAGGCCGTCGAATACCTCGTCCGCATGATCTTCCGCATCTTCGGCATCTCCACCCCGGGCGGCGGTACGGGCTCATCGATCGCCGAAGCGGAACTTCGCGGCGCCATCGAGCTGCACAGGGGCAAGGATCAGGAGGCGCGCCATGAGGGCGTCATGCTGCATTCCATCCTCGATCTCGGCGAGGTCGAGGTCGGCGAGGTCATGGTCCATCGCTCCGGTGTCGCCTCGGTCAACGTCGACCTGCCGACGCCGGAGATCATCGCCACGGTGGTATCCAGCCCCTTCACCAGAGTTCCGCTTTGGCGCGACAAGCCCGAGAACATCATCGGCGTGCTGCACGCCAAGGGGCTGCTGAAGGCGGTCAAGGAAAGCGCCGGCAGCATGGACGACCTCGATGTCGCGGCGCTGGCGACGACGCCCTGGTTCATTCCCGAGTCGACCAACCTGTTGGCCCAGCTCAACGCCTTCCGCCGGCGCCGCGAACACTTCGCCATCGTCGTCGACGAATACGGCGACCTCCTCGGCATCGTCACCCTCGAGGATATCCTCGAGGAGATCGTCGGCGACATCGCAGACGAGCACGATATCCGGCGCAGCGGCATCCGCCCGCAGACGAGCGGCACCGTCATCGTCGACGGCGACGTCACCATCCGCGACCTCAACCGCCGGTTCGACTGGGATTTGCCCGACGAAGAAGCGGCGACGGTCGCCGGCCTGGTGCTCCACGAGTCCCGCCTGATCCCGGACTCCGGGCAGGTGTTCACCTTCTTCGGGTTCCGCTTCGAAATCCTCGGCCGCAGCGGCAACCGAATCACGGCGCTGGCGATCACGCCCCCCGATGACAACGGCGGTGCCGGCTGATCCCGACGCCGCGTGGTACCCCGCCCGGCACGGCTTGTAAGGCGGGCGCCAACGGGCCTATAGTGCCGGCGATCCGGCCGCCCGCGCGATACCGACCCGCGGCCTGGCGCGGCGGATCTCGACCAGTTCCTCATGACCGGAGAGCGGAGACATCGGCCATGGCACTCAGCCCCCCTGCCCCCCGTAATACGCGACACAATCGGACCCTGGAAATGGTGGGATACCAGCGCGAGGACGGCCTCTGGGACATCGAGGGCCATCTCCGCGACGTCAAGGGCTATGACTTCGAAAGCACCTGGCGCGGCAAGGTTCGGGAGGGAACCCCGGTCCACGAAATGTGGATCAGGCTGACCGTGGACGAGACCCTGAAAATTCAGGCGGTTGAGGCCTCTTTGGATACCGGGCCCCATCGCATCTGCCCCGATATCGCGCCCAATTTCAAGGTGCTGGAGGGAGAGCGCATCGCGCCGGGCTGGTTCAACAACGTCAAAAGGCTGCTTGGCGGCGCCAACGGCTGCGTCCATATGGTGGAAATGCTGGGTCCGATGGGAACCGTGGCCTATCAGACGCTGGGTCCGAGCCGCGTGGTCGAGGCCCAGGACGGGGCCGAGGGCCGAACCCGGCCGAAACCGGCGCAGATCGACAGATGCCACGTCTTCAAGTCGGACGGCGAGGTGGTCAAGGAACGCTGGCCGGAATTCTACACCGGCGATTAAGGCCGGCTGCGCCGACCCAGGGGCGGGATCGGCGCCCCGCGACCCGGCCCACCGCGCCCAACCCCGGCGCCGTCAATTGGCGGCGAACATCTCGGCGATAAACGGCCGCCAGCGGTCGGCGGCCCTGATGCGGCCGTCGCCGGCGTCCCTGCCGAGTTCGCTGCGCGCCGGGGCGGTGGCCGCAAGGCGGTAATAGACGACAAGAAAGACCCTGAGCGATGCGGTCAGCCCGCTCATTCCCCGGTGCTGGTCGATCAAGGTGCAAAGCTCGTGGAGGGTCATGCCCTCGCGCTGGCAGATATCATCGGCGGCCGCCCACAGTTCTTCCTCGATACGGATACTGGTGCGACGGCCCGATACATTGACGTTCCTGCAGCTCAACATGGCGTTCACCTCCGCTCGCCGCACCCCGTGAGACGGTGCCGGCTTGGGAACACGCCATAGGATCTACCATGAACATATAGGTATATTCAACTACGTTTATCAGCGTGCATCGCCATGGTTGCCTTGCCCGGCCGCATCGTCGGAGGCCCTGGCCGAAACAGAGAGGGCATGGACCGGCCCCGCCAGTTCCTCGGCCAGGATGTCGTAAACCATGCGTTGGCACTGGAGGCGCGACTTTCCGGCGAAAGCGGCGGCGGCGATGTTCACCCGGAAATGGGTCTCGCCCTCGGCGCGGGCGCCGGCGTGTCCCTGGTGGCGGTGGGAGTCGTCGATAACCTCGAGACGCTGAGGTTTCAAGGCCTTCTCGAGTTTCCGTGCGATCGCTGCGGCTACCGGCCCGCTCGTCATCTGCCATGCCTCCCTATCGGGACCGCGAACCGGCGCCCGTTCCCGGGCACCGCCGCGGCGAAAAACTGATAAAGACAAGTTAGCCTGTTCACGGCAGAGTAGCCATGTCGCGTGTGCGACACCTCCGTACAGACAGATCCGCCTCATCATGCGCAGCCCGAAACCGACCGACGACACCACTTCGGCGCCAGCCCCTTCCGCCAGCGGCCAGCCCGCCGTCGCCGGCGTCGTCGCCCGGCCCATGGCCCTTGCCCTGCTGATACTGGTGATCGCGGTGTGGGGCGCCAATTGGCCGATCATGAAGCTCACCCTCGCCTCGATCCCGCCCCTGACCTTTGCCGTCGCGAGGCTGGCGCTCGGCAGCCTCTGTCTGCTCGCGGTGCTGCTGGCACTGGGCCGGCTCCGCCTGCCCGGGCGCGACGATCTTCCGGTCGTCGTCACCGTCGGTCTGCTGCAGCTGGCGGGGTACCTCGCCTTCATTCATCTTGGCCTGGTCCACGTTGCGGCCGGTCGGTCGGCGATCCTCGGCTACACCACGATGATCTGGGTCGCGCCGCTGGCCGCGGCCTTTCTCGGCGAGCGCCTGACTCGGCGCAAGTCGGCCGGGCTTGCGAGCGGCCTGGGCGGGGTCCTGGCGCTCTTCAATCCGGTCGAATTCGACTGGTCCGACGGCAATTTGCTGTTGGGCAACGGGTTCCTGCTGGCCGGCGCCCTGTGCTGGGCGATCTCCATCGTCCACGTCCGCGCCCACCGGTTTCGCCTGACGCCTTTGCAGCTGGCGCCGTGGCAGATGGCGGTCGGCCTGGTGCCGCTGGTGGCCGTGGCGGCCTATGGCGAGGACCCCTCCGCCATCGACTGGTCGCCGGGGCTGGCGGCGGCGCTCATCTATAACGGCGCCTTGGCGACGGGATTCGCGCTCTGGGCATGGCTTTCCCTCAATCGCGCCCTGTCGGCGATCACCACGTCCATGGGCAGCCTGGGGGTTCCCGTGGTCGGGCTCGTCACCTCCGCCCTGTGGCTGGGCGAGCCCATTTCCGCCACGACGGCGGCCGGGCTTTTGCTGATCGTCGCCGGGTTGGCGCTGATCGCCAGCGAAACAGAGGGCTAGCCCCCGATGACGCGCCTGCCCCTTGCCCTTTCACGCCGCCGTCCATATATGAAGCTTATCCTTGCACAGCCGGCGATTAGCCCGCATATATTGCAGATGCCAAGACGGTCAACCCGTAAGGCGCCGAAGACCACGTTGGAGAGCTTCGGCGAGAGCGCCGATGGCGCAGCACGCCCGTGCGACGTGAGCGGTTGCGAGGGCGAAGGTGTCCATCGCGCGCCCGTGTCGCCGGAGCAACTGAATTCCTATCACTGGTTCTGTCTCGAACACGTGCGGGAATACAACAAGGCTTGGAACTTCTGCGCCGGCCGGTCGGACGACGAGATCGAAGCCTTGATCCGCGAGGATATCGTCGGCTGGCGCCCAACCTGGCCGCTGGGCACCCAGGGCGGCGGGTTCGCCCGGGCGAGGTTTGACCGCCTGCGCGATGAATTCGGTCTTTTCGGCGACGATCGCCGGGACGCAAGGGGCGGAGACGACAAATCACGGCGCCGCGCCAATGGGCGCAAGATGCAAAGCGCCGTTGACGAGGCGCTCGATATCCTCGATCTTTCTCCGCCGGTCACCGCGGCCGCCGTCAAGGCGCAGTACATCATCCTCGTCAAGCGGCATCATCCCGACGCCAACGGGGGCGACAAAATGGCCGAAGAGCGGCTAAAATTGATTAATCAAGCCTACGAGACCTTGAAGGAAACGCTCAGCCCCTGAGCGCAATAGTCACCGGGCCGGAAGGCCTCTAAGAACGGAACTGAACGTAATATGGCAACCACGATCACCACGGACTCCGATTCCCCCGTCCATCCCCTAGACGCGCCGGATATCGAGGTTTCGGTGCGTCAGGCCTTCGGCATCGATTCGGACATGAAGGTGCCGGCCTTCAGCGAAAGCTGCGAGTACGTGCCCGAGCTCGACGAGGCCTATCACTTCGATCCGGAGACGACCCTGGCGATCGTTGCCGGGTTCGCCCACAACCGCCGGGTCATGATCCAAGGCTATCACGGCACGGGAAAGTCGACTCACATCGAGCAGGTGGCGGCCCGCCTCAACTGGCCCTGCGTCCGCGTCAACCTCGACAGCCATATCAGCCGCATCGACCTTCTCGGCAAGGACGCGATCGTCCTGCGCGATGGCCAGCAGGTGACGGAATACCGCGAAGGCATCCTGCCCTGGGCGTTGCAGTCGCCGACCGCCCTGGTGTTCGACGAATACGATGCCGGGCGCCCCGACGTGATGTTCGTGATCCAGCGGGTGCTGGAGGTGGACGGCCGCCTGACCCTGGTCGATCAGAACAAGGTGCTCAGGCCGCACCCCTATTTCCGGCTGTTCTCGACCGCCAACACCGTCGGCCTCGGCGACACCACGGGGCTCTACCACGGCACCCAGCAGCTCAACCAGGG
>JAWWBR010000093.1:0-13195 GCA_033720855.1 Alphaproteobacteria bacterium | reverse complement strand
TACACCGTGGCCTTTAGAGAAATTAGGACCATAGTTGCAGGTACAGCACACTTACAGCACTCGGCGGTGAGACCGCTAAACCCCTTGAAATCATGGCGCACCCGACAGGATTCGAACCTGTGACCTCTGCCTTCGGAGGGCAGCGCTCTATCCAGCTGAGCTACGGGTGCCGGGGCCATGGTCTCCCGGATGCGGGCGGCCCTGGGGGCGCGCCGTCCGGGGGGCGGAAACTTACGCCAATCGCCGGGCCAGCGCAAACCATACGGTGCCGCCGCCGGCGCGGTCCCGCCTCCCGCGCCCGCTCAGGCGCGGGTCCCGGGCGATGCCTTGCTGAGCGCCGCGGCGAGTTTCTCGGCCAGCACCGCGGCGTAAGGTTCGCGGATGATGTCGTCATGGCCGCCCGGCACGTCGACGACCTGCAGCCGGCCGCGAATGACCCGGTCCCAGGTGCCCTGGGCGTCGGGATGGGAGGGCGAGCCGGGCGCCGGGGCGGTCTTGAAATAGACCGCGTCGCCGTCATAGGCCGGCATGCGGCGATGGCTCATGCGCATGATGCGGTTGGCGCGGTCGGGCCGGCGCAGGCCTTGGGGCAGGGTCCAGCCGGTGGCACGGTAGGTTTCCCACAGGCCCACCAGCAGGGCGCGGCGCAGCTGGCCGTTCACCGCATCGCAGGCTTTGCGCGTCCGGAACCAGACATAGCGCAGCGTCTCCGCCCACCGGGCCGGTCCCGTCGGCGCCCCATGGCGCGCGATCCACTGGTCCAGGGTCACCCAGGTGCGGCCCACATGGGAGTTGGAATCGAGCAGCGCCAAGAGCGCCACCTCCTCGCCCGCTTGGCGCAACATCGCCGCCATATGCACGGCGATGCGCCCGCCGAAGGAATAGCCGCCCAGCAGGTAGGGCCCCTTGGGCTGAACCTTGCGCATCTCCGCGACGTAATGGGCGGCCATGTCGCGGGTCCGGGTGAAGGGGACCACGCTGCCGTCCCAGCCCACCGCCTGGATGCCGTAGAACGGCTGATCGGGGCCCAGGTGGCGGGCCAGGTTGTAGAAGCCGATGACCTCGCCGCCGTTGCCGTGGACACAGAAGAACGGCGGCCGGCTGCCCTTTGGCTGCAGTGCCACCATGCAGCCCTGGGGGGCTTCCGCCTCGATGAGGCGCGCCATCTCGGCGACGGTTCCGGCTTCGAACAGCGCGGCCACCGGCAGGCGCCGCCCCAGCCGGCGCTCGATCTCGAGGAACAGCTCCACCGCCTGCAGCGAATCGCCGCCGAGCAGGAAGAAGTTGTCGTCGAGGGCGACACGATCGCGGCCCAGAGCCTCGGCCCAGATCGCCTGAAGTTCGGCCTCGAGTGGGCTCGGCGCCCGCGTATCCGGGCCGCTCGCCGCCGGTGCCGCGTCGGCGAGGCCCAGCATGTCGGCCAGCCGGTAGCGCTGGATCTTCCCGGTCTCGCCACGGGGAATGCGATCGACGAAGACGATGCGCCTCGGCACCTTATGGCCGGCCAGGATTTTCAGCAGATGGGCGGTGAGCGCCTTTTCGTCGATGGCGGCGCCCGGGGTGCGGACGACGGCGGCGGCGACCTCTTCGCCGAGGGTCTGGTGGGAAATGGGAAACACCGCCGCCTCGGCCACGTCCGGATGCGCGAGGAGGGCGGCGTCGACCTCCGCCGGCGAGACCTTCTCCCCGCCGCGGTTGATCATCTCCTTGATGCGGCCGGTCAGCACCAGGTAGCCGTCGTCGTCGAAATAGCCCTCGTCGCCGGTGTGGAACCAGCCGCCGGCGAAGGCTTCGGCATTGATCTCCTCGGCATTCTCGTAGCCGGCGAAGGTCTGGTCGCCGCGGGTGACGATCTCGCCGTAGCTGCCCTGGGGCAGGACCGCGCCGTCGGGGCCGAGGATCGCCACCTCGTCACCGTGCAGGGTGCCGACGGTGCCGCGCTTGCGGCGCGCCGGCGGCAGCGGGTTGCAGGCCAGGCGCCCGGTCTCGGTGGTCGAATAGCTCTCCAGGATGGGCACCCCGAGCGCCGTCTCCAGCGCCTCGGCGAAACCGGGGTCGAGGGGGCTGGTGCCGGCGCGGATGAAGCGCAGCTTGGCGCCGGCGATCTCGTCGCGATGGGCGTCGAGCCTCTGATGCAAGGCGTGCAGGAAGGTGGGGCCGCAGGCGAACCAGGTGACGCCGTGGGGCACCAGGGCCTCGAGCAGTTCATCGGCGCCGAAGCGCGGCACGACCACGGCGCGGCCGCCGGAATAGAGCGTATCGACGCAGTTGCCGTAGGCCCCCCGGTAATAGAGCGGCCGCATGACGAAGCAGCAATCGTCGGGCCCCAAGCGAAACTGGGTGGTGTTGTTGTGAAGCCGCGCCATATTGGCGCGCCAGCCCATCGGCGCCACCTTGGCCTCCGCCGTGCTGCCCGAGGTGGTCAGCACCAGGCCGATGTCCTCGAAGCGCGCCTCCTCGTCCGGTTTGGGCGCGCGGCCCGGGATCGGCTCGATGACGAGGTCCCCGGTGACCGAGGGATCGCGGGTCTCAAGCTCGAAGCAAGGCAAGCCGCGGCGCCGGGCGAGGGCGCGCACCGGTCCGTCCAAGGTGGCGTCCGCTATGACCGCGGCGACGCCGCAAAGGGCGAGCTGGGCCTCCAATTCGGCTTCGGTGGCGTTGGGGCTGAGGGGGACCGCCGTGGCGCCGCTCATCACCCCCACCATCACCGCCATCATATCGGCGCCGCCGCCGTGGATCACGGCGATGCGGTCGCCGCGCCCGAATCCGGACGCGTTGAGGGTGCCGCGGATGCCGTCCATCAGGGCGACCAGCGCGCCATAGGTGCACGGCGCCTTGCCCTGGGCGATCAGCGCCGGCGCGCCGGGCTGGATATCGGCCCAGCGGCGGATGACATCGCACATGGTGTCGTGATGGCGGTCTACGGAGAATGGCGGCATCTAATGGACGTGCGTTTTTCTTTGCCCGCAGATATACCAGATTTGGCGTGCAAGCGGCAGGGCATACGAACGTATTCGTTTACACTTTTGGGTTGCGTGAAATGGGAGGTCTCGGCCTCAAGTCCGCGGCCCGCGGCGGGGCGGCAGTCCGTTGCGGCGTGGAAACAGCGCGTCCTTCAGGCGGGCGGCAAGGCCCAGCGGCGTCCTGTCTTCACCGTCCGCGCCGAGAACGTAGTCCGGCTTTCCGTCGCCGGCGTGGCGGACCTTGCGGGAGGCGTAATCGACCTGCTTGTCGGAACTTTTCGGCCCGCTGCGCGTTCCCAGCAGCACCGTCGGGCCGTTGTTGGTGTTGATCAGCTGGTAAAAGGATCCGGCCCCGATCAGCGCCACCATCCCAGGCGTCATCACTTCCGAGCCGCCGTCGGGAAAGCGGATCGTGCATTCCCCCTCGAGCACGACGAAGGTCTGATCGCCGGCGTGACAATGCAGCGCATTTTCCTCGCCCCGGCGCTTAAAATAGTGCTCCCAGGCGTGCATCTTGTCGGTGTTCATGAGGAGCTTGCGCTTCCGGATACGCCGCGCCAGCCCCGTTACGTCGACGATTTCGATGGCCACGACTCGACTCTACTAAGAATCCCGACTTCTCCCTGTGGCCTGAAGATACCAGCAAAACGCCCCGATTCCCGCCAAAAAATCGCCCAACGGTGCCGCCTTGAGCTTAAGGGCGCGGCCGGCCCGGTCGGCGGGCCTATTCCTCCCTCATGCCGGGCGCTTGCGCCGCCGCCTGCTCCCGGGCATGGCGTTTCAGGGCGGCGAAGCGATAGAGGCCGTGGACGAACTTGCCGTAGGGCAGGGTCACGAAGAGCGCCATCACGATGCCGAGATGCACCACCAGCAGCATGCCCATCGCCGCCGTCTCGCGCAGCAACAGGAGCGCCAGTCCGGTCGCGCTGGTGGCGATCAACAGCGCCGCAAAGCCGGTGTCCAGGGCCATGCGGTCGGGGTCTTCGGGTCCATCGTCGGGCTCCTTGCGCGCCGCCGCCATCGCTTGGTGATGGAGCGCCAGCAATCCGGCCGGGCCGACGATCAGGCCGATGCCCCCGAGCGTGCCCAGGATCACCGGCCAGCTGGTCCAGCCGTAGGGCGCGATCCAGCCGAAGACGTAGTGGTAGACGGTGGCCACCGAGGTCGCCGCGAAACACAGCAAGAAGCCGTAGGCGGTCATGTGGTGGAACCAGCGGCGCCAGGGCGTGGGCGCCTCTCCGGGATAGGTGCAGCCGGTGCCGCCGCCGTGCAGATAGGTCAGCCTGGCGGCGTCATGGCCGGCGCGCGCGGCACTGGGCAGTCCGCCGCCGCGGTCGCCGGTGATCCTGCGGAAGCGCAGGTAGCCCATCGCCATGGCGAAGAGCGCGTAGCCGAAGGCGGCGCCGAAGGTCCACACCATCACCTCGTGGGAGATGACCTGATAGAAGGCGCCTTCGCCGGTATGGGCCGCGTACAGGACCGCGCCGTCGACGAAGAACATCGCCGCCATGATGAAGAGGACGAGGGCAAAGACAACAGCCATCGCCGTGACCACCCCGTTCTCGCGGAACGCCTGGGCGAAGGCCCGGGGCCAGGCGCATTCGATATAGGTGTCGGTGCGCAGCTGCGACAGCACCCGCGGAAGATTGACGGCAAACTCATGGGGCGGCGCGTATTGGCAGTGGTGATAGCAGGCGCGGCAATCGTGGCAGAGGTTGGCGAGGTAGCCGAGGTCCCCCTTGGAGAAGGTGCGGCGCAGCTCCATCGCCGGGAACACCGCGCAGTGCCCCTCGCAATAGCGGCAAGCGTTGCAGATGGTGAATTGGCGCTCGGCCTCGGTCAACGGGTCACTCCAGGGCATAGCGTGCCGCCTCCCTGCCGGCGATTTGTCCGAAGACGCTGCCGATGGTCATGCCGATGCCGGCGAGATAGCCCTTGCCGAGCACGTTGCCGGCCATGATTTCGCCGGCCGCGAAGACGTTTTTTGCCGGCGCGCCGTCGGCCATGATCATGCGGGCGTCCTCGTCCACCTTGACGCCGAGATAGGTGAAGGTGATGCCCGGGCGCAGGCTGTAGGCCGAATAGGGCGGCTCGTCGATGGTTCTGGCCCAGTGGCTCTTGGGCGGGTCGAGGCCCTCGGTCGCGCAATCGTCGAGCGCCTGTCCGTCGAAGGTGCCGGGCCTGACGGCGGCGTTGTATTTGGCGACGGTCTCGGCCAACGTCCCGGCGTCGAGGCCGAGCCGCTGCGCCAGTCCCTCGATGGTATCGGCCTGGACGGGTTCGAACATCGACGGCATGAAATCCTCGGCCGCCTTGGCATCGATGATGGAATAGGCCACCTGGTCGGGCTCGGCGGCGACCAAGCGCCCCCAGATGGCGTAGCGCTTGGGCCAGAAGTCCTCGCCTTCGTCGTAGAAGCGCTGGCCCTCCTTGTTGACGACGATGCCGAAGGGGACCGAATCGAGGCGCGTGGCGATGCCGCCGTCGAACTTGGGCGCGCGCCCGTCGATGGCCACCGCGTGGCACTGCTTGGGGTCGCCGACCGCTTGGGCGCCTTGGTTCAGCAACGCGCGCAAAACTCCGCCGGTATTGAAGGGCGTGCCGCGGATGCGGAAATTCTCCGCCGCCTCGCCCCAGTATTCCTTGAGCCAATCGATATTGGCCTCGAAGCCGCCGGCGGCGGCGACCAGGACCCGCGCCTCGATCCGGGTGCTGGTTTTGGCGTCGACGATTCGGGCTCTGGTGAAGCGTCCCTCCTCGATGGCGATCCGGTTTACGGATGTGTCGTAAAGCACGGTGACGCCGGCCGCCTCGGCGGCACGGTAGAGGGCGTTGGTCAGGGCCTTGCCGCCGCCGAGGAAAAAGGCGTTGGTGTGCGACAGATGCAGCGTGCCGCCGAGCGCCGGCTGGAAGCCGACGCCATGGGCGATCAGCCAGTCCATGGCGGCTTCGGAGTCATGGATGGTCAGGCGCGCCAGCCGCTCGTCGGTCTCGCCGCCGGTCACCCGCATCAGGTCTTCGAAATACTCGTCTTCGGGATAGGCGCCGGTCAGCACCCCCTTGGGCGCCGCGTGCATGACCCGGAGGTTGCGGGTGTGGCGCGTGTTGCCGCCCCGCATATGGCGTGGCGCCGCTTCGACCAGGACCACCCGGCACCCCGCCTCGGCGGCGTTGATGGCGGCGCTGACGCCGGCATTTCCGCCGCCCGCGACAAGCACATCGATGGGGCCTTGGGGGAGATCGGGATGGCTCATGGACGGGATCGTAAGGGAAAACAGGCTAATCTCGGAACGGATTGTCGTGCCATGATATACCACACTTGCGCAAAGGAGGGGCTCCGTGCCCGCCAAGGTCGCGGGCCGATCCCGGGACCCTGGGCTTTTTGGCCCTTTTGCCCCGCCGCATGCCGGTTCAAGATGACCGCCCTGACGCGGCATGCCGCTGTCTTCTATGGGGGGACCGATGACCACAGTCGAATACGGGGCCGCATCGCTCGATTTGGGCCTGACCGCGGACCTCTGCGCCTTCCTCTCCCGGGTGGACTTCGCCGACCTGCCGCCCGCGGCGGTGCATGAGGCGCGCCGCGGGGTTCTCGATTGGATCGGCTGCGCCCTGGCCGGCAGCCAGGGAGAGACGATCACCAAGCTGCTTGCCGTTCTCGGCGCTCTCGGCGGCAAGCCCGTGGCCACCGTGCTCGCGCGCGACATGAAGCTGGGATTGCTGGAGGCGCCCATCGCCAACGGACAGATGGGACATCTGCTCGACTTCGACGACACCCACATGGACGGGGTCATCCTCCATACCAGCTCGCCGGTTCTCGCTGCGCTCTTCGCCTTGGCCGATGCGCGACCGGTCGACGGCAAGACCCTTATCGCCGCCTATGTCACCGGCTTCGAGGCGGGCATCCGCGCCGGCAAGGCGGCGCCGGCCCATCACGACGGCGGCTGGCACCTGACCGGGACGCTGGGCACCATCGCCGCCGGCATTGCCTGCGCCCGCCAGCTCGGCCTCGATGGCGAGCAATTGACCTTTGCCGCGGGCATCGCCGCGACCCAGGCCGCCGGCATGCAGCAGAACCGCGGCACCATGTGCAAATCGTTCCATGCCGGCCGGGCCGCCTCCAACGGCGTGCTGGCGGCGCTGCTGGCCGAGGCGGGATTCGACAGCTCGCCCGAGATCATCGAGGGCAAGCGCGGGTTTGCACGGATTTACAGCGCGGCCACCGACACCGACGCCCTCCTCGCCGGCTTGGGAGAGGAATGGCTGATCGAAAAGAACGGCTACAAGCCCTACGCCTGCGGCGTCGTGCAACACCCCTTGATCGACGCCATGATCAAGCTGGCCAAGGATTTCGGTATCGGCGCGGAAGAGATCAAATCGGTCGAAGCGAAGGTGCATCCCGGCGTCATCACCATCACCGGGGTCGAGGATCCCGAGACCGGCCTCAAATCCAAGTTCAGCCTGACCCATTCCGCCGCCGTCGCCTATCTCGATGGCAACGCCGGCATCGGCCAGTACACCGACGCGCGGGCGGTGGCGCCCGATGTCGCCGCCCTGCGCCGGAAGATAATCCCGGTCGCCGCCGAGCAATTCCGCAGGGACGAGGCGGAAGCGTCGATCGAGACGGTCTCGGGCGCCCGCCACTCCGTCCATATCGATCACGCCACCGGCACCGTCGAGAACCCCATGTCCGACGATGCCCTGGAGGCGAAATTCACCGCCAACGCCGAACCGGTGCTGGGCGCCGACGGCGCGCGCCGGGTCGCCGACCTGGTTTGGCGCCTCGATGCGCTCGACGACATGCGCGAGCTCACCGCCCGCTGCGGCACCGCGGGTTAGCGGTCCGGGCGCCGGTGCGCCCGAGCCCCCGGCAGCTTGTCACCCGGGCAGGGCCTGGGCTAAGAAGGGCGCAAGGGACGGACCACCAGAAGAGGATGAGGCCATGCAGACGGCGATACCTGCGATCATGATGCGGGGCGGGACCTCGCGCGGGCTCTATTTCGAGGGCCGGGACGTACCCGCCGAGGCGGCCGCCCGCGACCGCATGCTGCTGGCCGCCATGGGCTCGCCCGATCAGCGCCAGATCGACGGCATGGGCGGGGCGACGACGCTCACCAGCAAGGTCGCCATCGTCAGCCCCTCGGCCGAGGACGGGGTCGACGTGGATTACTTCTTCTGCCAGGTCTCGGTCACCGAGGCGCTGGTCGATACCGGACCGACCTGCGGCAACATCCTCGCCGGGGTCGGCCCGTTCGCCATCGAGAGGGGCTTGGTTCCGGCCGAGGACGGCGAGACCAGGGTGCGCATCCGCCTGGTCAATACCGGCGACCTGGTGGAGGCGGTGGTGCAGACGCCGGGCGGCGCGGTGGAGTATGCGGGCGAGGCGACCATCGACGGCGTGCCGGGATGCGCGGCACCGGTGATCCTCAACTTCATGGACTGCCTGGGCTCCAAGACCGGCGCCCTGTTTCCCACCGGCAACCTGGTCGACGTCATCGACGGCATCGAGGTGACGCTCGCCGATGCCGCCATGCCGGTGATGATGATGCGGGCCGAGGCCATGGGCAAGACCGGCTACGAGAGCGCCGCCGAGCTCGATGCCGACAAGGACTTCTTCGCCCGCCTCGAGCCCATCCGCCGCAAGGCGGGCGAGCTCATGGGTCTCGGCGACGTCAGCGACATGGTGATCCCCAAGCCGGTGCTGCTGGCCCCGGCGCGCTTCGGCGGCACCATCAACTCGCGCTATTTCACGCCTCATGCCACCCATGAGGCCCATGCCGTCACCGGCGGCGTCTGCGTCGCCTGCGCCACGGTGACACCGGGCACGCTGGCCCACGCCTTCGCCGACATTACCCATGAGGAGCGGATGCGCATCAGCATCGAGCACCCCACCGGCGCCATCGACGTGGCGCTCAGCCTGGACCTCTCGCAATCGCCGCCGGAGGTGAAGTCGGCCGGCACCCTGCGCACCGCACGGCTCCTGTTCCAGGGCCAGGTGTTCGTGCCCGCCGGCACCCTTGAGGGCGCGCGCGAGCCGGCTGCCGCGGCGCTCGGCGCCTAGGCGCTCGCCTGCTTGTCCAGGGATTGACCGGCCAGGGCCGTATCCTCGAGGCGGGCGTCGGTGAAGTCGGCGCCGTCGGCGCGGCAGCCCTCGAGCCGGGCGCCGGTGAGGTCGGCGCCGACAAGCTTGGCGTCGGTCAGGTTGGTCGGCCAGCGGCGGCCGGTGGGCTGGCCGTCGGCGTCCTTGATATCGGTGGCCTCGAGCACCGCGTCGCACAGGTTCGATCCCGACAGATCGGCCCGCGCCAGGTTGGCGCCAGACAGATCGGCGCCGTTGAGATTGCAGTTGTCGAGCTTGACGCTGCCGAGGTCGGCCATCACGAACTGGCAGCCCGCCAGGTTGGCGCCAGACAGATCGGCGCCGTTAAGCGTCGCCGCATTGAGATTGGCCCCGGCCAGATCGACATGGGACAGGTCGACCTCGGCCAGCTCCGCGCGGCGGCCGCGGGCGCCGCGGCTGTCGACCCAGGCGTAATGGTCGTTGAGGATGTCCTGGATCGATAGGGGCAGGCTTTCCGGTGCCCGGAGATAGGCCACGTCGGTCATCTCCACCGTCGACAGGTCGACGCCCTGGAGATCGCAGCCGGCGAGATTGGCGGAACACAGATTGACGTTGGTCAGCGTCGCGCCGCGCAGGTCCGCGCCCATCAGCGAAACGCGGCTGAGGTCGGCATCAACCAGCACCGCATCGGACATGTCGGCACCGTTCAGGTTGGAGCCGGAGAGATCGGCCCCGGTCAGGTCGACGCGGCGCAGGCAGGCCCCGGTGAGGTCCGTCTGAAGGATGCTGGACTTCGCCAGCATCGACCCCGAAAGCTTGGCGCCGCGCAGGTTGACATGGCGCAGGTCGAGCTCGCCGGTCTCCCGGAACAGGAGCTCGAGCTCCCGCTTTTCCTTGGAATGGGTCATCAGGTTGCCCTCGCGCAAATCCGCGCTCGCCATGCAGGCGCCGGTGAGATCCGCATTCCTGAGGCAGGCGCCGCGCATGTCGGCACCGGCGAGCTTCGCCCCCTTGAGGTCGCAATCGGTGAGATCGGCGGCGAAAAGGTCGGCATCGGTGAGGTCGGTGCCGTCCAGCGCGCTGTGGGTCAGGTCCGCTCCGGTCAGCTTGATCTGCGCCAGCATGGCGCCCGACAGGCTCAAGCCGTAAAGCTCTTGCAGCGCGAGATTGGCGCGCTTGCCGCCGGGCCCGCCGCGCGCCCATTTCTCGTGCTCCAGGAGAACCGCGTTGATTTCCTGTGGGGTCATGAATTCATCCTTTTCAGGCCCCCAAGGGTCTCCGAAAAAGCTTAAAAAATCTTAATGTTATGAAAGAGATATGGGGGACGGGCCGGCGAATTCGGGGGCCATCGGCATTCAGCGCGCCGGCTTCAGCCAGGCGGCGGCCGCGGCGTCCGCGCCCGACGGCAGGGGCTTCGAGGGATTTTCGATCCATGCCGCCACATCCATCGCTACCGCGGTGCCGTCGAGATCGCGCAGCAGCATGTGATAGCCCTTGGCGTAATAGGCCGCCCGCGCGCCCCGGGCCAGCAGTGTCTTGAGGACCTCGCGGGTGGGTTCCTTGGGGATCACCTCGTCATTGGCGCCGTAGAGCAGGAGCAGGGGGGTGTCGATGGCATCCGCCGCCCCATAGGCCGCATCCATGAGATTGACCAGCCCCCACAGCGCATCGACGCGGGTGAACTTGATGATCAGCTCGTCCTTGGCGAGACGCCGGAGCATCGCCAGATTGTCTGATGGCCTGATCTCCAGCCCCTCGGGGCGGAGGCCCAGCCACGGCACGGTATGGGCGGCGAGCCACAGGGACGCGCGCCCCAAGGCACCGAGATGGCGCCGCCCCCAGACCGCCGGCGCCACCAGCACGGCGCCCGCGACCGGCAGCGGCGGCGGACGCGCCAGCGCCACCATGGCCACCGCGCCCCCCATGCTGTCGCCGAGCAGGTACACCGGCAGGCCCGGATGGCGCCTGCGCGCGGCATCGACCAAGCCCCGGGCATCGTGGACCATGGCGTCGACCCCGGCCCAGAGGCGGCGATGGGGGGACCGCCCGAAACCGCGCTGGTCGATGGCGTAGGTGACGATGCCGCTCGCCGCCCAGGTCTCGGCGGCCTCGGCGAAGGCATTGGAATAGTCGTTGAAGCCGTGCAGGGCGACGATGACGGCGCGGGGTTCCTGCGCCTCCGGCGCCCAGCGGGTAAGCGGCAGGCGGGCACGATCGCGGGCGATGAAGGCGCCGTCGACGATTTCGGCGGTCCCGGTCATGGCGCCGGTCGGCTGCAGGCGCGGCGCGCAGGCGGCGGTGAGCAGGATCAAAAGCAGGACGGCCCAGGCCGCGCTCGGGCGGCGTTGCGGGGATCCGTCTCGCGGCGGGCGGGCGGGCCGGTCAGGCGGCGGCATCGGCCTCTGGGTCGCGGTCCGGTGATGGCAATACGGTCATCTCGATCGCTTTGTCGCGGTTGATTGCGGTCGGGCAATCGGTATCATCCGGGGATCGGAGCGGTCAATACGCCGGTTCGCCCGAGCCTGCGCCAGGAGGAGGAAACCGAATTCCATGGACCCCGTTGAGATCATCACCACGGAAACCCCCGTCGTCGGCTGCGACGGAGGGACACTGGGCCACCCCCTGGTCTATCTCAACCTCGGCGAGGACGGCCGGGTGGACTGCCCCTATTGCGGACGGCGCTTCGTGTTGGCCGAGGGGGCAAAGGCCGGCGGCGGCCATTGAGCGCCGATCGCCCCAAGAGCGGCGGCCGCGACCCCCGCCACCTGTTCCTGGTCGATGGATCGGGCTACATCTTCCGCGCCTATTACGCGCTGCGGACCAACCTGACGCGGTCCGACGGGACCCCCACCAATGCCGTCTTCGGCTTCTGCAATATGCTGATGAAGCTGTTGGACGATACCGATGCGGACTATATCGCCGTCATCTTCGATGCCGCGCGCAAGACCTTTCGCAACGATATCTATGCCGATTACAAGGCCAACCGGGCCGAGCCGCCCGAGGACCTGATCCCGCAGTTCCCCCTGATCCGCGAGGCCACCGAGGCGTTCAACGTTCCCGCCATCGAGATGCCCGGCTATGAGGCCGACGACCTGATCGCCACCTATGCCCGCCAGGCCCGCGAGGCCGGGGACGAGGTCACCATCATGTCGTCCGACAAGGACCTGATGCAGCTGATCACCGAGGGCGTGATGATGCGCGATCCCATCCGCAACGGCGAGATCGGGCCGGAGGAAGTGGTCGAGAAGTTCGGCGTCGGGCCAGAGAAGGTGGTCGAGGTCCAGGCGCTGGCCGGCGATTCCGTCGACAACGTGCCCGGCGTGCCGGGGATCGGCGTCAAGACGGCGGCGCAGCTGATCAACGAGTATGGCGACCTCGAGGCGCTTCTCGAGCGCGCCGGGGAGATCAAACAGCCCAAGCGCCGCGAAAACCTGCAACAGTTTGCCGACCAGGCCCGGATTTCGCTGGAATTGGTCACCCTCAAGGACGATGTTCCGGTGGACGTGGATTACCGCGACTTCGCCAAGCGCGAGCCGGATCATGACAAGCTCTTGAAATTCCTCCGCGCCCAGGAGTTCAAGCGCATCGTCGCCCGGGTCATGAGCGAGATCCAAGGCGACGGGCGGATCGCCGAGGTCGAGGCCGACGGCGGCGGGGCGGCGGCGGACGGCGGGCCGGCCAAGGACGATAAGGACGAGAAGGGCGGATCGGGCTACGAATTGGTGACCGACGAGGCGACCCTTGCCCAGTGGATCGATGCCGCGGTGGAACAGGGCCGGGTCGCGGTGGATACCGAGACCACCTCCCTCGATGCCACACGGGCGGAGCTGGTGGGCGTATCGCTGGCGCTCGAGCCCGGGAAGGCGTGCTACATCCCCTTGGCCCATCGATCGGCGGCGACCCAAGGGGCGCTCGACCTCGGCGACGGCGGGGGCGACGGTAAGGGCGGCGGCGAGGCGGGCGGCGCCGGCGACCTGGTTGGCGGACAGATCGACCGCGCCAAGGCGCTCAAGATGCTGGCGCCGCTCTTGAAAGACGCAGCCGTCCTCAAGGTCGGGCACAACCTCAAATACGACATCGAGGTCTTCGCCCGCTACGACATCGCCGTCACCCCCATCGACGACACCATGGTGCTGTCCTACGTGCTCGAGGCCGGACGCCATGGCCACGG
>JAWWBR010000092.1:0-13205 GCA_033720855.1 Alphaproteobacteria bacterium | reverse complement strand
GATTTGGGGCACACGCCGTTCGGACACAGCGGGGAAGAGGCGCTGGATGCGGCCATGGCCGAATTCGGCGGCTTCGATCACAATGCCCAGACCCTCAAGATCCTGACCCGCTTGGAGCAACGCTACGCCCCTTTCGACGGCCTCAACCTCACTTGGGAAACCCTAGAGGGGGTGGTCAAGCATAACGGGCCCCTTAAAGGCGCCAACGCGTCCAAGGATCGCACCGCAGTTCCCCGGGTGATCGAAGACTTCGATCGCACCTTTCCGCTGGATCTTGACACTTTCGCCAGCGCCGAGGCGCAGGTCGCGGCGCTGGCCGACGATATCGCCTACAACAACCACGATATCGACGACGGGCTGCGCGCCGGCCTGATCGCCATCGAAGATCTCCATGACGTCCCCTTGGTGGGGCCCGTCTTTGCCGAGGTCGGCAACCGCTGGCCAGATCTCGCCCGTCACCGACTGATCCACGAAGCGGTGCGGCGCCTCATCAACGCCATGGTCACAGACCTGATCAGCGAATCGAGCGCGCGCCTGGAGGCGGCGGCGCCCGGGAGTCCCGATGAAATCCGCGCCCTCGACCATCCTGTCATTGCATTTTCTCGTGGAATGGCGGAAAACGACCGCGCGTTGAAGGACTTCCTGTTCGTCGGCATGTACCGTCATGAGACCGTCAATCGCATGTCGGAGACCGGAGCCAGGGTGGTGGCGGAACTGTTCAACCTGTTCCTCTCCGATCCCGGAAGCCTGCCCGCCGACTGGCAGGAGGGGTGCGACGGCGCCGGCGGTACGGCGACAGCGCGTTTGGCCGGAGACTATATCGCTGGAATGACGGATCGTTACGCCCTCAGGGCATACGAAGACCTTATCGGCCCCATAGATATGCAGCAATTAATATGAATATTTTCAATGATTTTCGGCTTGAAGTTCTGAAAGTCGTTGAGGATTTGCAAAGCGAAGACCAGCTCCCCGCTGATCTGGACGTGGAGCGGGTCGCCTGCGAGCCGCCCAAGGAGGCGGTGCATGGCGATATTTCCACCAATGCCGCCATGGTGCTGGCCAAGGCGGCGGGAAAGAAGCCGCGTGAGCTTGCCGAAATTCTGGGCGAGCGCTTGGGCGCCCACAGTTCCGTCGTTGCGGCCACCGTGGCCGGACCCGGCTTCATCAATCTGAAGCTGGATAGGGATTTCTGGCTGGGTCGTCTGCGCGACGTGCTGGAGGCGGGCATATCCTATGGCGAATCGGATATCGGCGCCGGCCAGCCGATCAACGTCGAATACGTCTCCGCCAACCCGACCGGGCCGATGCATATCGGGCACGCCCGCGGCGCCGTGGTCGGCGACGTGTTGGCAACCCTATTGGAAAAGGCCGGGTACGCCGTTACCCGGGAATACTACATCAACGACGCCGGCGCCCAGGTCGATCAACTCGCCCGTTCGGTGCATTTGCGTTACCGAGAAGCCCTCGGCGAGGAAATCGGTGCGATCCCCGAGGGGCTCTATCCCGGCGACTACCTCAAGGCGGTCGGCGCCGCCCTGGCCGAGCGGGATGGCGGCAAGTGGCTGGGCTTGGCGGAGGATGCGTGGCTGGCCGATATTCGCGCCTATGCGACCGATGCGATGATGACCGAGATTCGCGACGATCTCACCGCCCTTGGCGTCGCCCACGGGGTATTCACCTCGGAGCGCGCATTGGTCGAAGCGGGCCGGGTGGACGAGGCCTTCGCGCTGCTCGAGGACAAGGGGTTGATCTACACCGGCGTCCTGGAACCCCCCAAGGGCATGAAGCCGGACGATTGGGAGGAGCGTCCGCAGACGCTCTTCAAATCCACCGAATTCGGCGACGATGTCGATCGGCCGCTCAGAAAGTCGGACGGCAGCTGGACCTATTTTGCCAGCGACATCGCCTATCATCTGGACAAGTACCGGCGCGGCGGAGCCACCATGATCAACATCTGGGGCGCCGATCACGGCGGCTATGTCAAGCGCATGCAGGCCGCGGTTGCGGCTTTGACCGGTCAGAAAAACGCGCTCGACGTCAAATTATGTCAGCTCGTCAACCTGTTGGATTCCGGCGCGCCGGTCAAGATGTCCAAACGGGCAGGGACTTTCGTCACCCTGCGGGAGGTGGTTGACGAGGTGGGCAAGGACGTGGTCCGTTTCATCATGTTGACCCGTTCCAACGACGCGACGCTGGATTTCGATCTCAAGGCCGTGACCGAACAGACCCGCGAAAACCCCGTATTCTACGTCCAATACGCCCATGCCCGGGCATGCTCGGTATTCCGCAATGCAACCGAACAGTTCCCCGCCATGGCGACGGAGCGCGAGGCCTTGGCCGAAGCGGACCTGGGCCCACTCGAGTCCGAGGACGAGCTCGACCTGATCAAGCTGATGGCGGCCTGGCCGAAAACCGTCGAGCAGGCGGCCCAGGCCCACGAGCCCCATCGCATCGCCTATTACCTGCAGGAACTGGCCGCCGCCTTCCACGCCCTCTGGAACAAGGGCAACAGCGAGCCCGAACGCCGCTTCCTGGTGGACGATGAGGGCTTGACCCGGGCCCGTCTGGCGCTGGTGCGCGGGGTCGCCCTTGTCATCGCCTCGGGCCTTGGCGTGCTGGGCGTCCAACCGGTGGAGGAAATGCGCTGATGACCCACCAGGATGGACAGGGCGGGCCGCGGGTCGAGCCGCGGTTCGATGTGCCCGGCCAGAGCCCGGAGCGACCGGGCACCACCGACGAGGGGTTCGACGAGGGTGGCCGTAATCTGCGGGGCAAGGTGTTGGGCGCTGTGGTCGCCGTGGCGGCGATCGCGGGTTTCGCCGGAATCGCCTGGTATGCAACCAAACAGGGGCGGGACGATCCGGCGGCCGTGGTGCCGACGATTCGCGCGGATAAGGCGCCGATCAAGGTCCTGCCGGAAAAGCCCGGCGGCATGAAGGTGCCCAACCAGGACAAGCTGATCTTCATGGAGATCGATCCCAACGCCAAGAAGGACAAGGTCGAACGTCTTCTGCCGCCGCCGGAGACGCCGGTGACCAAGCCGGCGCCGCCAAAGGCGGCCCCCGCCCCGGCGCAGGAAGCGGCCAAGATCGAAAAGGATCCCAAGGCCACGGCGGGGGCGGTGCCGATGCCGCCACCTGAGATCGAGGCGCCGCCTTCCAAAGCTGCCACGGCCAAGGCCCCCGAGCGGGCGCCGAAGCCCGAGGCCGTGCCGGAGGTGCCGCAAACAACGGCCCGTGCCACGCCGGAGAAAACGCCGGCGCCCGTGACGGCGGCAACGGGCTACCGCGTGCAGCTGGGGGCGGTGAGATCCAAGGCTCGGGCGGTCAGCGAAGCCACGCGTCTGACCCAACGGCATAAAACGGTTCTGGGAAAACTGATGGTGACGGCGAACCGCGCCGATCTCGGCAAACGCGGCATTTATTACCGGCTGCAGGCCGGCCCCCTTGCCGATCGCTCCGCTGCCGAGGCCCTCTGCCGCAAGCTCAAGGCCCGCAAGACGGGCTGCATAGTCGTCAAGCCCTAGGCGGAAGCCGGGTCGTGCCGAGAGCCTGCATCCTCGGACTTGAGGGAACGGCGCCAAGCGCCGGGGAAAGCGCCTTCTTCGCCGAAGCCGATCCGCTGGGTTTCATCCTTTTCCAGCGCAATTGCGCCGGCACCGAGCAGGTCCGCGGGCTGACCGCGCGGTTGCGGGAGATCTCGGGCCGCGCCGATGCGCCCATCCTGATCGATCAAGAAGGGGGACGGGTGGCGCGCCTGAAGCCGCCTGAGTGGCGGGCGCCACCCGCAGCGGCTCGCTTCGGCGTGCTTTACCGCTCGGATCCGTCAGCGGCGATCCGCGCCGCGCGCCTCAATGCCGAGCTGATCGGGTGTGAGCTCTTCGATCTCGGCATCACCGTCGATTGCGCGCCGGTCTTGGACCTGCCACAACCGGACGCCGATCCGATCATCGGCGACCGCGCCTTCTCTTGCGACGTCGACGCCGTCACCGAGCTCGGCGCAGCCTTTCGCGACGGATTGCATGCCGCCGGCGTGCTCTCGGTGATCAAGCATATCCCCGGCCACGGGCGGGCGCGGGTCGACAGCCATCTCGCCCTGCCGCGCGTCACCGTCTCCCGTGACGCGCTCGCGGCCACGGATTTCGCCCCCTTCGCCGCGCTTGCCGGCGGCCCCATGCCGCAATCCTGGGCGATGACCGCCCATGTCGTCTACGAAGCCATAGATCGCGACCGACCGGCGACCCTATCGCCCGTTGTCGTCGGTGAGATCATCCGCCGGGAAATCGGATTTGACGGTATCCTGATGAGCGACGATCTTTCGATGCGCGCGCTCTCGGGACCGATCGGCACCCGCGCGCGAGACGCGATTGCGTCGGGATGCGACCTCGCCTTGCATTGCAACGGAGACATGGCGGAAATGGAGGAGATTGCCCGGCACGCGCCGGCGCTTTCGAACCAAATGACGGAGAGGCTGTCCCAATCCCTCGGCGCCCTGCCCAAACCCCAGGGCTTCGATCGGGCGGCAGCGGTTCGGGAACTCGCTACGCTCCTCAAGGGCGTGGAGGGTGCTGATTGATATGGACGGCATGACCTCGGGCCTCTATTTCGCCTCCACCTGGATCGTTCCGCTGGTGATCGCCATCACCCTGCACGAGGCGGCACACGGCTACGTGGCTCTTCGGCTCGGCGACGATACGGCCTTGCGGGCCGGGCGCATCAGTCTCAACCCTCTCAGGCATGTCGACCTGGTGGGCACCCTCATCATCCCCGGGTTGCTGCTGTTCGCCCGGGCGCCCTTCCTGTTCGGCTATGCGAAGCCGGTGCCGGTCGATTTCTCGCGCCTGCGCGCGCCCCGGCGCGACATGGTGTGGGTCGCGGGCGCGGGTCCGGCCACCAATATCGCTCTCGCCGCCGCCTCGAGCCTTTTGCTCCATGTCGTCGGCCTGTTCCCGGCGCCGGCCGCCGAGTGGCTGGCCAGGAACCTTGTCAATTCGATGTGGATCAACGTCCTGCTGGCGGTATTCAACCTCATTCCCTTGCCGCCTTTGGACGGTGGCCGCATCGCCGTCGGCCTGCTGCCCGACGGCATCGCGCGCCCTTTATCCCGGCTCGAGCCGTTTGGCCTTGTGATCCTGATCGGGGCGCTGTTCCTTTTGCCCTATCTCGGCCGCAGCCTGGGAATGGACATCAATATCTTCCATTGGCTCATCGGCGTTCCGTCGCGTTTCTTGATGGAACTGATCGCAACGCTGACGGGACATGGTTAGAATACGGCCATGATCGAGTCACCGTCAGATTTCCCGTCGTCAGAGGATTACTCCGGGGCGGAATCGCTCGCCGGCCGGCAAGGACAGCTGCTGCTTGACCTCGACGGTTTCGAGGGGCCGATCGATCTTTTGCTCACGCTGGCGCGCGAACAGAAGGTCGACATCACCAAGATCTCGATCTTGGCACTCGCGGAACAGTATCTGGCCTTCATCGCTCATGCTCAACGGGTGCAACTCGAGCTGGCCGCCGATTACCTGGTGATGGCGGCCTGGCTGGCCTACCTGAAATCGCGCCTTCTGCTGCCCGACGATCATGGAGAAGAGCAGCCGACGGGCCAGCAGATGGCCGACGCCCTTGCCTTTCAATTGCGGCGTCTTGAATCGATGCAGGAGGCGGGGCAGCGCCTGTTTCAGCGGCCCATGCTGGGGCGCGACGTTTTCGCGGTGGGGGCGCCCGAAGGAACCGAAGTGATCAGCGAGGCGGTCTATGAACCAAGCCTCTATGAACTGATGCGATGCTATGGCGCAATCCGCTCGCGGGAAACCGACAATATGCTGCACATCGCCCCGCAGGAGCTCTACTCGGTCGAGCAGGCCGTGGACCGGCTGCGTCAGCTGCTGGGAAAGATTCCCGATTGGGCGGATCTTTCGGCATTTTTGCCGGACAACCTCAAAGGCAGCTTGATCATGAGATCGGCATTGGCCTCGACCTTCGCCGCGACGCTCGAGCTCGTGCGTGAAGGTCATGCCGAGCTGCGACAGGACGGCGCCTTCGATCCCATCTATATCCGCGCCCGAAAGAACGACCGGCAAGGCCCATGAGCGACGAAACCAACACACCGGAAAACCCCGAGATTTCCTCCAACGAGCCGTCGCCATCGGAAGCGGCGATGCAATCGGACCCCGAGGCAGCAGAAGGGGAGGCCGATAGCCGCCAGCTGCGATTGCTCGAGGCGATCCTGTTTTCGGCCCCCGAGCCGCTTTCGGAAGAGGTGCTGGCCCAACGCATGCCCGATGGCGCCGATATTGAGGGCCTCCTCGCGACCCTCGCCGAGCATTATCAAAATCACGGCATCAACCTGGTTGGGGCCGGCGGTCGATGGCTCTTTCGCACCGCCGAGGACCTTTCCGAAGAGCTTCGGGTCTATAAGCAGGTTACGCGCCGCCTGTCTCGCGCCGCCATGGAGACGCTCGCCATCATTGCCTATCACCAGCCGGTGACGAGGGCGGAAATCGAGGAAATCCGCGGCGTCGGCCTGAGCCGCGGCACCCTGGACTTGCTGCTCGAATCGAACTGGATCGCACCCAAAGGCCGCCGGCGAACGGCGGGCCGACCCGTCACCTGGGGCACCACCGACGGGTTCTTGGTGGACTTCGGCATCGAGTCGATCAAGGACCTGCCGGGACTTGACGATCTCAAAGCCGCGGGGCTGCTGGACAAGAGGCCGGCAATCCAAATCGCGGAAATTTTCGGCGATGGCGATGGCGCGGCGGATGACGAGGAACGGCCTGAGGGTCTGCAACCCGAGTCCAATGACCGCGGGACGGGGGTCGAAGGGGAAGGCTCCGATGCCCAATCCGAAGGAGGCGATACTGCCGACGAGAGTGCGTCGCGGGGCAGGCAAAACGAATAGGCGGCATTAAGCGCCGGTCTTTTGGCCCACCGAATTGGTCATAAGCACGAAATTGACGGAACCCGAAGGGCGGGGCGGGGTTTCGTCCGGGAAAATTCGAAAGTATTTTTTGATTATCGCAATCGGGGTGTGGTTTTTTTCGTTCCTTAGGCATAAAATTAGTTTGCTTATTGAAAAAATTTTGCTAGGGATGTCGGAACTAATTGCGAATGCTTCGCATTTGCATAATTGTATGACCGACCCAGGAGGAAACCATGCACACCACGCCCCCCATCAGCTCCGCCCTGCTCGCGCCCCTGCGCAGACTCGGTCTCGTGGCAGTCCTCGGCGTGGCGATGATTGCACCGGCCCTGATCCCGGACGCCATGGCGGCCGGCGAGGTGAACGTCTATTCGTCGCGCCATTACAAGGCTGACCGCGATCTTTATGCGGCGTTCACTTCCGCCACCGGCATAAAGGTAAACGTGGTGCAGGGTAAGGCCAACGCCCTGTTCGAACGGCTGAAGCGGGAGGGAAGAAATTCTCCGGCAGACCTGTTGATCACCGTGGATGCGGGAAACCTGGCCCGGGCCCAGGCCGCCGGCCTGTTCCAGCCGACCCATTCGAAGTTCATCGAATCAGCGGTACCGGCGGCCTTCCGCGAGCCCAACGGCCACTGGGTAGGGCTCACCATGCGCGCCCGCGTCATCATGTACCATAAGGACCGGGTCCAGCCCTCTGAACTCTCTACCTATGAGTCGCTTTCCGATCCCAAATGGAAGGGCCGCATCCTGATCCGCTCTTCGAACAACATTTACAATCAGTCCCTGGTTGCCTCCCTGATTGCCGCGCATGGTCCCGAGAAGACCCTGGCCTGGGCCAAAGGCCTGGTTTCCAACATGGCCCGCAAGCCCAAAGGCGGCGACCGCGATCAGATTCGCGCGGTCGGCGCGGGCGAGGGGGACATCGCGATTTCCAACACCTACTACCTCGGCCGCCTGGCCGCGTCCCGCACGGCCAAAGACCAAGCCTTGGTCAAGAAGATCGGCGTCTTCTTTCCCAACCAGGCCGGGCGCGGGACCCATGTCAACATTTCGGGCGCCGGTGTCACCCGATACGCGCGCAACAAGGCCGCTGCGATCAAACTCCTGGAATTCCTGGTGCGGAAGGACTCCCAGATCGCATTTTCCAAGGCCAACTTCGAATATCCCGTGAGACCCGACGTCCCCCGTTCGGGAGTGGTCGCGTCCTGGGGCGAATTCAAGTCCGACAAGATCAATGTCAGCGAACTTGGCCAGCGCAATGCCGAAGCCGTGCGCATCATGGATCGCGCGGGCTGGCGCTAAGGCGGTGTAAGCAAAAAGGGACACGGCGTGACGATCGCGAGTGCACCACGCGGCCGGCCTGTCGGCACGCCGTCTCCGGCAAGGCGCCGGCTGCGCTTCGACGGCTGGTCGCTGCTGAGCATCGTCATCGCCGGTCTCATCGCGGTGCCGGTGGTCGTCGTCCTGGCCCATGTGCTGGTGCCGACCGGTCCGGTGTGGCGGCATCTTGCCGAGACCCTGCTGCCCACCTATATCGCGAGCTCCCTCTGGCTCATGATCGGGGTCGGTTGCGGCACCTTGGTCATTGGCGTCGGCACGGCTTGGCTCGTGACCATGTGCCGTTTTCCCGGCCGCCGTATATTCGAGTGGGCCCTCCTTCTTCCCATGGCGGTGCCCGCTTACGTCATCGCCTATACCTACACCGGGCTTCTGGAATACGCCGGACCGGTCCAGGAATTGCTGCGTGCGGTGACGGGATGGAACCGCGGGGAATATTGGTTTCCCGAGATCCGCAGCCTACCCGGCGCCGCCATCATGCTGACTTTGGTTCTCTACCCCTATGTCTATCTGTTATCGCGGGCGGCGTTTCTAGAGCAATCGGTTTGCGTCCTGGAGGTCTCGCGCACACTCGGTCGAACCCCCACCCAAGCTTTTTTTTCCGTGGCGATGCCGTTGGCCCGCCCCGCGGTGGCGACCGGTGTCGCCTTGGCCTTGATGGAAACGCTCAACGATTTCGGCACCGTTCAGTATTTCGCCGTGGACACTTTCACCACCGGCATCTTCAGAACCTGGTACGGCCTGGGCGAACCCGCGGCGGCGGCGCAGCTGGCCGCCGTCCTGATGTTGTTCATCTTCGCGTTGATCCTGTTTGAACGCCTGTCCCGAGGGGGCGGCAGGATCCACCATACCACCCAACGCTATCGTGCCCTCCCTGGATATCTTCTGCGCGGCGGCCGCAGCTTGCTTGCGATTCTTGCGTGCCTGTTGCCGGTTGCGCTCGGTTTTCTGTTGCCCGGAGGCGCACTCCTGGTCTGGGCCCTGGAAACAGCGGAAGAGATGGTGGATGCCACCTTCGTCTCCTTCGCCGTCAACAGCTTCGTCCTCGCCACCGTGGCTTCGGCTTTGGCCGTCGCCATCGCCGTCGTGATGGCGTACGGGTTGCGTCTGCGCCCCAGCGCCATCCGTACCGGCGCCGCCCGGCTTGCCAGCATGGGCTATGCCGTGCCCGGCGCCGTCATCGCGGTCGGCGTCCTCATTCCCTTCGCCTGGGTCGACGGGGTGATCAATGATTGGACCCGCGCCGTATGGGGTGTCGAGCCCGGTTTGATCCTGTCGGGGACGATCTGTGCGGTGACCTTCGCCTATGTCGTGCGCTTCCTGGCGGTGTCCTTCAACACCGTCGAGTCGTCCTTCGGCAAGATCACGCCGCATATGGACGATGCCGCGCGCAGCCTGGGCAAGCGACCGATCCAGATTCTCGCCCGGATTCATCTTCCGATCATGGGGTCGAGCCTGTTGACCGCGGGCTTGCTGGTGTTCGTCGACGTGATGAAGGAACTTCCCGCGACCCTGATCCTTCGCCCCTTCAATTTCGATACCCTCGCCATTCGTACCTATCAGCTTGCCTCGGACGAGCGGCTGGCCGATGCGTCCAGCGCCGCGCTCGCCATCGTGCTGGTAGGGATCATTCCGGTCATGCTTCTAAGCCTGGCCATCGCTCGATCGCGGCCTGGCACCCAATTGCGAAGCCGGGGACGCTGAGGATCCGGTGATGAGTCGCGATTTCGTTTTGACCCTGGAAAACGTCTCTCACACCTTCGAAGACGGAACCAAAGTCCTCTCCGATATCGGCTTTTCGGTATCCCGCGGCGAAATATTCTGCCTCCTTGGACCATCGGGCTGCGGCAAGACAACGACACTGCGTCTGGTCGCCGGACTGGAACCGCTCAGCCACGGGCGTATCACCATCGATGGCGAAGTGGTCGCGGACGATAAGATCGATCTCGCGCCCGAACGCCGCAACATCGGTTTCGTGTTTCAAGACCAGGCGCTGTTCCCACATCTCAGCGTTCACGACAACATCGCCTTTGGGATTGAGCATCTGCCTCGTGCGGAACGCAGGGAGCGCGTCATGGACGTGCTCGCCCAAGTCAGCATGGCCGAGTACGCCGATGCCTATCCACACACGTTGTCCGGCGGTCAGCAACAGCGCATCGCGCTGGCCCGTGCGCTGGCTCCCGATCCACCCATCATCCTATTGGACGAGCCGTTTTCGGGGCTCGACACGCGGCTCCGGAACGCAGTACGCGAGGATACATTGACCATCCTGAAAGAGCGGGGCACGACGACGCTCATCGTCACCCACGATCCCGAAGAGGCCATGTACGTCTCCGACACCATCGCCGTGATGCGGGACGGCGGGATCGAGCAGATCGGGGCGCCCGGGGAGCTCTATTGCAAGCCCGTCACGCCCTACGTGGCGTTGTTCTTCACGGCCGCCAACCGCGTGCGCGGGATCGTCGAGAACGGCGTCGTCGGCACCCCGTTCGGTGCCATCCCGGCGCCTGGCTTCGCAACCGGTGCGCGGGTCCTGGTGCTGATGCGCCCGGAGGCGTTGCTGATCGATCCCAAGGGTGGGCCGCCGCGTGCCAACTCGCTGGGAAGCGCAGAAGGTACGGTGCTGACCGCGAGGATGCTCCGCCGCTCGGTATTCACGCACCTGGATTTCGGCGAGTTTAACGGCGAACGGCTTCATTTTCATGCCAGCAATCCCGGGCACTTCATGCCGGAGGAGGGCGCCCGCTACCGTGTCGACCTCGACCCCGATCAAACCTTCGTCTTTCCCATCAGAGACAAGGGGTGATGATCCGACACCCCGGGAGCGGGGCCGCGTTGCCCTGATGAGGGCTTTCTGCCATTATCGCCGCAATTTCGCAGGCAATCTTTATTCCGGAGTATGAGCTATGAGCATTGGCGTGTGGCAGGTTGTGATCGTCCTCGTCATCGTCCTCATCATTTTCGGGGCCGGCAAGCTGCCCCACGTCATGGGGGACGTTGCGAAGGGGATCAAGAATTTCAAGAAAGGCATGGCCGACGACGAGCCGGAGGCCAGCAAACGGATCGAAGAAACCGAAACGGCCAAGCCCGACGCCGCCAAAACGGAAAAGGCCGAGGCCGAGAACAAGCAGAGCTCGTAAGGCGGCACCCGCACCCGTTTCCCGTTCCGGCAGGATAGCGCGCAATGTTCGATATCGGCTGGGTGGAGATGATGGTCGTCGTCGTCGTGATGATCGTCGTCATCGGTCCCAAAGACCTGCCTGTGGTTTTGCACACCATGGGACGGTGGATCGCCCGTGTGCGCGCCATGGCGCGCGGGTTCCAGGACAGCATCGAGGAAATGGCCGAACAGAGCGGCCTCGGCGACGTGCGCGACGAAATGCGCTCGATCCGGGATTTCAGCCTTGAGGACGAGATCGAAAAGACAATAGACCCCGAAGGTGAACTTCGTGAGGGTATCAGCGCCGAGACCAAGCGCAAACCCGTTGCCGAAGAAAAGGACGCGGGCGAGGTCAAGCAGCTGGAAGAAAAACAGCAAGATCCCTCGCCCCAGGAAGCCGATGACAAGAAGAACAAGACCGCGGCCACGGGCACCGATGCGGGAGGCAAAGGGTGACCGTCAGCCAGCCCGGTGGCGCGAAGATGCCGCTGCTCGATCACTTGATCGAGTTGCGCAACAGGCTGGTTTATGCGCTGGCGGCTTTGTTGGTGGGATTCCTGATTTGCTATTACTTCGCCGAGGACATCTTCGCCTTCCTGGTCCGCCCCTTGGCGGATATTTACGAAGGACAGGAAGGTCGGCGCATGATCTTTACCGGCCTGACCGAAACCTTCTTTACCTACCTCAAGGTGGCGTTCTGGGCCGGCGCCTTCATTTCCTTCCCTCTGGTCGCGATGCAGCTCTGGATGTTCATCGCGCCCGGCCTCTATAAGAACGAGAAACGCGCGTTTCTGCCGTTCCTCGCGGCGACCCCGGTGCTGTTTTTCCTGGGCGGTGCGCTGGTCTACTATTTCATCTTCCCGCTCGCCTGGAGCTTTTTCGTCAGCTTCGAAACCCCCGGAGGGCCGGGACAACTGCCCATCCAGCTCGAAGCCCGCGTCGCCGAATATCTCTCGCTGGTGATGAAGCTGATCTTCGCCTTCGGCCTGTGCTTCCAGCTGCCGATCGCTCTGACCCTGATGGGACGCGTGGGACTGGTCACCGCCGATACCTTGGCGCGCAAGCGCAAATACGCCTTGGTCATCACCTTCATCGTCGCCGCGGTGCTGACGCCACCGGACGTCATCTCCCAGGTGGGTTTGGCCCTGCCGATCATCGTTCTTTACGAGCTTTCCATCATCTCCGTCCGCATCGTCGAACGCCGGCACCGGCAGCAAGAGGGGGATGCGGAGGAGACCGAAGAGGATTTCGCCGGAGACGACGACTACTACGACGATGACGACGATGCCGATGAGGATGTCGATGTCGACCTCGATGACGGTGAGGGACCGGAGGAGGGCGGCCCGCCCCGGCCGCGCGGTGGTGACGGCCCGGATGGCGAGCAGCGCTAGACCGAGCTTTCGAAACCCGGTGGACGGTCCGCGGGCTAGCGCCTATGGTGTGCCGCCGTATTCTTGGTGACGTTCCATGTTCGACATCCGTTGGATCCGCGATAACCCAGACGCCTTCGACGAGGGGCTGAAGCGCCGGGGCCTCCAGCCCAAAGCCCAGGAGCTACTGTCGCTCGATGCCAAGAGGCGTGCGGCCCTGACCTCGGCCCAGGAGATCCAGACCAGGCGCAACGCGCTTTCCAAACAGATCGGCGCGCTGAAGGCCAAGGGCGAGGACGCCGCCGAGGTGATCGCCCAGGTGGGCAAAGACAAGGATGCCCAGGCCCAGGCGGAGGGGGCGGCCGATGAGGCGCAAGTCCAGCTGGACGAGGCCCTGGCAGGGATTCCCAACCT
>JAWWBR010000091.1:0-13381 GCA_033720855.1 Alphaproteobacteria bacterium | reverse complement strand
GAGCAGGGCGCCCTTCCCCGCCACCTTCCGGTGATGCTCGATTCGCCCATGGCGATCTCCGTGACCGGAATCTTTCGGCGCTACGCCGAGCTGTTCAACGCGCGCGCCCAGGACCTCATTCGCAACGGCATCGATCCTTGTGCCCTGCCGGGCCTGCGGTTCACCCGGGAAACGTCGGAATCGATGGCCATCAACGCCATCAAGGGCGGCGCCGTGATCCTCGCCGGATCGGGCATGTGCAGCGGCGGTCGCATTCGCCATCATCTCAAGCACAATCTTTGGCGCGAGGCGGCGAGCGTGATTTTCGTCGGTTTCGCCGCCCACGGAACATTGGCGCGGGAGATCATCGACGGGGCGGAAACGGTGCGGCTCTTCGGCGAGGAGGTTAAGGTCGGCGCCCGAATTCACACCATCAACGGGTTCTCCGCCCACGCCGATCGCGATGAATTGCTGGCTTGGCGCCAAGCTGCCGGAAACCCGCGGTTGACGATGTTGGTGCATGGCGATCCCGACCGCGGGATGGACTCCTTCGATAAATGTCTCAGGGACAAGAACATAAAGACGACCCGGCCGGAACTGCACGAATCGATCTGGCTTGAGTGAGCATGATCCGCGCCTCGGCCAGCGCGTTGCCATCCGGGGCGCGCCCCCGCAGAATGCACCGTCCTGTCCGCAAAGCGGCGGGATGCGCCGAGGCTTGAGAGGGGGAAAGACGTGAGCGACGACCGCCTGCCGCCGATGAGGATCGAAATCGTAGATGCAGCCCGCCGCGAGCCGGGCGTCGTCCTCTTCAACGTGCGGCCCGGCGGCCGTCAGCGCGATTCCGTCGCCGCCGGCTGGATCGTCGGCATCGACCAGGCCGGCGAGATCGCCTTCGATGCCCGCTACGATTCTCCGGTCCAGGACGTGTGCCTCACGCCGAACGGCACCATCCTTTTCACCCAGCCCGGCGCCGGGCTGATCCGCGAGGTCGACCGCGGCGGCCGGGCGCTCGGCTGCTGGCACGCGAGCGGAAAATGGCGGAACAAGGCGCCGCCCGCGGGCAGTATCGCCATCGAGGCCACCCGCTTCCACCACACCGTCGAGGTGATGCCGGGCGGCAATCTTCTGCTGCTCGGCAACGAGCTCAGGCACTTCGACGATTGGCCCGGCAGCGACACCGATCCGGGCGCGCCGAGGGAGAGCGCCGATGTCGTCGGCGACGTCATCCTCGAGGTCGCGCCCGACGGCGCCATCGTGCGCGAATGGCGCATGCTGGACATCCTCGATCCCTACCGCATCTGCTACGGCAGCCGCCGGGTCACCGCCGTCAACCGCGACTGGCCCGGCAGCAACGACTGGGCCCACGCCAACTGCGCGAGCTACGACGCCAGCGACGATTCGATCCTGGTCTCGCTCCGCACCCAGGACTGCATCGCCAAGATCGAGCGCGCCACGGGGGCGCTGAAATGGATCCTGGGCCCGCCCGGGAACTGGCGCCGGCCGTGGTCGGAGAAGCTGCTCACACCGATGGGCGCGCTCCAGTGGCAATACCACCAGCACGACTGCTCGGTGACGCCGGCGGGCACGGTGCTGTGCTTCGACAACGGCAATTGCCGGGCGCTCCCCTTCGATCCGCCAATGGCGGACGCCGAATGCTACAGCCGCGCCGTCGAGTTCAGGGTCGACGAGGCGGCTGGCACCGTGGCCCAGGCCTGGGCCTATGGCGATGCGCCCCAAGACCGCCTCTTCGCCTGCTTCCAGGGCGGCGCCCGGCGCCTGCCCGAGACCGGCAACACCTTCGTCACCTACGGCGGCGTCGCCACCACCGACGGCGTGCCCACGGCCGATAACGACAATGGCTTCGGCTGCGCCCGATTGCTCGAGGTGACGCCGGCGGGAGAGGTGGTGTTCGACCTCTGGGTCGACGACGGCGCCGCCGCCGACCCGGTCTCCTACTCGGTCTTCCGCGCCGCGCATGTCGGTCAATGGTAGGAAGGGGCTGTTGGTGTTCCGCACCGCACCCGACGGCACCCGATTGAAGGATTGATGTCAAGCCGAGCGCGAGCGTCTATCATGGGCGCGAACGATGGCGGGAGGAGAGATGGCAGGGCCAAGGAAACAAAAGATCGCCGACCTGAGGTCGGTCGGGCCGGGCACGCCCGGGGGCCGGTTCCTCCGGTCGTTTTGGCAGCCGGTCTACGCCTCCGACCGGTTGCCCGCGGGCCGGGCGGTGCCGCTGCGCATCCTCGGCGAGGATTTCACCCTCTATCGCGGCGAGAGCGGCACGCCCTACGTGGTCGGCCCCGACTGCGCCCATCGCGGGCTCGCCCTTTCGGTCGGGCGCATCGAGGGCGAGTGCATCTCCTGCTTCTATCACGGCTGGACCTATGACGGGACGGGGCGCTGCGTCGCCCAGCCGGCGGAGAAAACCGCCTTCTGCGAGCGGGCGACGATCCCGGCCTATCCCACCCGCGAATACCTGGGCCTGATCTTCGTCTATTTCGGCGAGGGCGCGCCGCCGGAACTGCCCGAGCTCGACGTCTTCGCCGGCGAGGGGATCGTCGAGAACCGGGTCAGCACCCGGGACTGGCCGTTCTTCGCCCAGCTCGAGAACAGCGTCGACGAGGTCCACTTCAATTTCACCCACCGCCAATCCAAATTCTCCGAGGTCGGCCTCAACGACGAGATTCCGGAGATCATCGGCCAGGAGACCGAATACGGCATCGAGCGCATCGCCAGGCGCGGCAACGAGACGCGCCGATGCTTCATCCTGATGCCCAACTGCATGTATTCGCTGGTCTATTATAAGGGCAAGGGATACGCCGAACACCTGTCCTGGCGGGTGCCGGTGGACGACGACACCCACACCAGTTTCATCGCCGATCTGGTGCACAAGAGCGCCGACGAGCTCGAGGCCTACCGCGCCGCCCAGGCCGAGGAGAAGCGCCGCCTGGAGACGCTGGAGCCGGCGATGTTAGTGATCCGGCGCATCCTTGCCGGCGAGCTGCATATCGACGAGGTCCCCGAGCGGCCCGATATCGTCCTCATCCAGGACGGCGTGGCGATGCTCGGCCAGCGCTCCCGCGACCGCTCCAAGGACCTGCTGGGCGCCTCGGACCATCTCGTCGCCCTGCTCAGGCGGATCTGGACCCGGGAACTCAGCGCCATCGAGGAGGGGCGGCCGATCAAGCAGTGGCGCATCCCGCGCGATCTGGTGCCGACCAAGGGGCTGCCCGAATAGGCCAAACCCCCGGCCTCTCTGAGGTTCGATCCCTTGCCGGTCCCATCGCGGGGGGAGGGCGCGGCGCCGTCTCGGGGATCAGGGCGCCTGGCTTGGGTAGCCCCGGCCCTGATCGAGCCCGATCCCCTTCAAGTGACCGAACAGCGCCGTCAGCCGGTCGATATCGGCCTCCGGCAGGGGCGGCCTGAGGAGGGAGGCGATATTGGCCTCCAGGTGATCGGGATTGCCGGTGCCGAACAGGATCACGTCTCCCTCGCTTTGGTGGCGGGCGAAGCGGTAGGCCGCGTCCATCAGGCTTTCGGCACCGCCGTGGTGGATCAGGAAGCCGAGCGGATCGTCGGTTTGCCCGAGCTCCGCCGCCAGCACCCCTTCCGCCGCCAGCGCCTTGATCGCCGCGGCCAGCCGCGCCGGGGCACTGACCCGGCAGCGGGCCGGCGCCATGATCAGGGTGCCCAGACCGCGCTTCTTCGCGTCCGGCAGCAGACGGGCGCGGGCGCCTTGATGCATCAGATTGAAGGAGATCATCATCACGTCCCAGCAGTCGTCATCGAGCGCCCGCGTCAGGGCGACGTGATCGGGGTCCGTCGAGGTCCGTTCGGTAATGCCGAGGAAGCGGAACTTTCCGCGCTCGCGTTCGCGCAATAGCGCCGGCACGAGCTCGTCGACGGCGCGGTCGTATTCGTCCGGCAAAACGCCGTGGAGATGGAAGACGTCGAGATAATCGGTGCCGAGCGCGCGCAAGGACTCATCGAGCGCTTCGACGATGCCGTCGGCGGAAACGTTCTCGGAATACTGCTTCGTCGACAGGATCACGGACTCGCGGGGCAGCTGCTTGAGCGCCGCACCCACGATTCCCTCGGTTCCATAACTTTGGGCGGTGTCGAGGAGGTTGACGCCGAGGTCGACGGCACGGCGAATGAGGGCCACCCCGTCCTCGACCGATGCGCCCGTCTCCTGGCCGAGCCGGCTGGGGCCGCCCGACCCCAGGCCGGCGACGCTCACCCGTAATCCCGTTCGTCCCAGTGTGGTGAAGTCCATTCATCCCCCTCTTTGGCAACATAACCCCACCCCAAGAAACCCGGGGCGCGTATCTCACCGAGATAATTGGCAGCCGCTTCAGTCGGCGAAGCCGAACAATCGTGCCGGATTATCGACCAGAATCTTGTTGCGGATCGTCTCGTCCGGCGCGTAGTCCAGCATCAGGTCCAGAAGCTCCCCGTCGTTCGGGGTATGGCCCAGTTCGAAGATGTTGGAATGGGGCCAGTTGGTTCCCCACATCAGCCGGTCCGGCGCGACCTCGATCAGGGCGTGGGCGAAGGGCGCCACCTCGGGGTAGGGCCAGGGCGAGTCGGTCCGCTCGTCGCCGCCGCTGATCTTGGTCCAGTAATTGTCCCGCTGCATGAGGTCGAGCAGCAGCTTGAAGCCCGGCTGATCGAGCCCGTCGCGGGTCTGGATGCGGGCGAAGTGATCGACCACGCAGGTGATGTCGTCGAGCGCCCGGAACCAGTCCTCCAGCTCGACGAACACGTCGGGATCGACATGCAGCTCGATATGCCAGCCGAGGGGACGGACCCGTTCGATCATGCGGTCGAACAGCTCGAGGTTGGAACTGCCCGGGCGGCCGCGCACGAATTCGAAGCGGATCCCGCGCATGCCGCCCGCATCCATGTCCGCGAGCTCGTTATCCGTGGTGTCGTCGTCGATGCGCCCGACCCCCTTCAACCGCCCGCCGCCCTTGGCGATGGCGTCCAGCGACACCCGGTTGTCGGTGGCATGCACGTTGGGTTGGACGACGATGCCCCGATCGACACCGATGGCGTCCAGCACCAGAAGGTAATGCTCCACCGGTGCCGCCGGCGCGGTGTAGCGCCGCTCTTCGGAATAGGGGAACTCGTGGGGCGGGCCGAAGATATGGCAGTGGGTATCGCAAGCGCCCGGCGGCGCCTTGAGCTTGGGCGTCTTGGGGTTGGGGTCGGGCGGCATGCAGACACGGTATTTCGGGTCCATGGACGGGCGTTCCTTCTGCGGTTCGAGCGGTGGCGGTTGGGGCCGGGGCGGTCAGGTTTCGCCCAAGACCGCGATGACTTCGATCTGCACGAAGTAGCGCGGATTGATCTGGGCGCTCTGGGTGTGGCGTGCCGGTCGGTCGTTGTCGTCGGGATACATGTCGAGCCAGGCCTCGTTGACATATTTGCGGGCCGCCTCGTCGCGAAGGGACACCGAGAACTTGATGATGTCGTCCACGGTGCCGCCGGCCTCCGCCATCAGCAGCCGGATGTTCTTGAACGTGTTCCAGGCCTGGGCCTCGGCGTCGTCGGGCAGCTCGCCGGTTTCGGGATCGGCGCCGCTGATCGCCGAGGAATACACCATGTTGCCGATCTTGGCGCCGTGGGGGATGGGGTTCGAGTGGTGGGGCACGCCCGGGATCGTCAGAACCTGCCTCTTGGCCATGTTTCACCTCCTCCGTCTTCTGGTCCGCGGTTTTCTCCATTGGCGGCGTCGGCCGCCTTGATGATATCCGCAAGGTCTTCATTTGCGCCCCAGGCCGGAACCGGCAGGAGCGATGCCGCCGCGCCGGCCTGGGGTTGACCCTTGCCCTGGTGGCTTTTCGCGCGGCGCGGGCAAGCGTAGTCGGTCATCGCCGCACCGTCCAACAAACTCTCGCGCCGCGGCATAGCGATGGTAATCTCGCTGCGATATTCGATTTCCCGCGCGAGGCAAAGATGCAGTATCTCTTGGTGATCTTCACGACGGTTTTCCTGGCCGAGCTCGGCGACAAGACGCAGCTCGCAACCTTGCTGTTCGCGGCCGAGGGCGAACGCCACCCGCTCTTGATCTTCCTTGCCGCGGCCAGCGCGCTGGTGGCCGCGACGGCGATTGCGGTGGCACTGGGGACGCTGGCTGAGCGATACCTTTCGATGATCCCGCTGAAGCTGATCGCCGGCATCGGCTTCCTTGCCATCGGCGGGTGGACGATCTGGGACCATTTCTCCGCCGCCTGATCCCCGATGGCGGCCCTCCACCCGAGGTGCGGGAACCGTGTATGATGAAATGAAACGACCCGGGCAACGGGGGCCGTCGGGCCCGGGTTGGAAAAGGCGAAGGAACGGGGGAGGCGGGAATGATCCTCAAGCTCGAAGAGACCAAGGTAACCAAGGAGGCGGAGTTCCTGCGCGACCCCTACCTCGAATGGAGCGCCGGGGAGGGCGTGCCGGTGATCGAGGATTTCGGCGTCGACGTCCTCCACGCCCCGACCGCGCCCAGGGCGCGGTTCGGCGTCGACGGGTCGATCGTCCACCTGAAGGGGCGGGGCGACTTCGTCTCGGTATTCGTGCTCGATTTGCCGCCCGGCGGCAAACTTTCGCCGCAACGTCATCTCTATGAGGAGGTGGTCTATGTGCTGAGTGGTCACGGCTCGACCACCATAGAGACCGGCGACGGCAAGAAGCACAGTTTCGAATGGGGCCCGAAGAGCCTCTTCGCCCTGCCGCTCAACGCCCGCTACCAGCATTTCAACGGGTCGGGATCGGAGCGGGCGCGGCTTGCCAGCACCAACAACATGTGCGTGATGATGAAGCTGTTCCGCAATTCCGATTTCCTGTTCGCCAACGATTATCCCTTCGCCGACCGTGCGGTCAGCACCGAGTATCTGATCGGCGCCGGCGAATTCATCCCCGCCCCGCGCGGGCGCATCATGTGGGAGACCAATTTCGTGCCCGACATGGGCGCGGTGGAACTGATCGACAATCCCAAGCGCGGCAAGGGCAGCGCCACCCTGCAATTCATCCTCGGCGAGGGGATGATGCACGCCCATGAATCGCTGATGCCGGTCGGCACGTACAAAAAGGCCCACCGTCACGGGCCCGACTACCACGTCATGGTGGTCGACGGCGTCGGCTTCTCGCTCCTGTGGTACGAGGGCGATGAAGATTTCGTCCGCGTCGACTGGACCGATGGCTGGATGTTCGCGCCGCCCGACCAGATGTATCACCAGCACTTCAACACCGGTCCATCGCCGGCGCGCTACATGGCCAGCGCCATCGGCAACAGCCGCTTCCCCTTCACCGAGCGCAACCACAAGGCCAAGCTCGGGGTCGACGTCAGCGTCAAGGACGGCGGCGGCCAGGTCGAATTCGCGGATCAGGACCCTCGCATCCACCCGATGTTCCTCGAGGCGCTGGCCGCCAACGGGGTGGAATGCCGCATGACCGAGTTTCCCGTCGCCGCGGCGGGATAGGGCCGGCCGGCGGGCGGCGCCCGCCGGCGCGTGCTCGGCTCGCTGGACAAATGCGCCTGGAATGCGAAAATTCATTTATACGAGGACGCCGCCCCCGAAGCGGGCGCGCCCAAGCGCAAAAGGAGGAAACCATGAGTGCAGACGTTCTTGATACCGGCCAGGTGGAAAATGAAACCGAGGAGATGCGCGCCAAGCGCGAAGCGACGATTGCGGCGAGCCCCCCGGCCCACCGCTTCAAGCTTCGCGCCCAGCTGCTGTCCGAGGGCCGCTCCACCGACCTCGTGACCAGCACCGAAAACATGCGGGTCCACCTCAAGGTCTACGCCTCGGGCGGGGAAAACGGCCTGCACAACCACACCGACGAGGATCATTTCCACCTGGTGCTCGAGGGCAGCGCCCGGTTCTACGGGCCGCGCGGCGAAGAGATCGATTGCGGCAAGTGGGAAGGCATCATGCTGCCGGCGGGAAGCTTCTACCGCTTCAACGCCACCAGCGAAGAGCCCCTGGTCCTGCTGCGGGTGGGCAGCCGGGCGCAGTCGTCCTCGGAACACGACCGGCTCAACATATACGGCGAGCCGCTGCCGACCGACGCTCCCGGCAACGGGCAGGTCAAGGGCGTCCCGCGGCCGGGCGAGTTCTGGGGCGCGGACGAATAGCTAGCGGCGGGCGCCACATGCGCCCAGTGGCCGCGCCTTAGGCAATGGCCCAGGCCGCGTCACCGGGTTCGCCTTGGCGGACGCCGGGGTTGCGTCGGGCCAAAGAGACGGGCCCGCCGCGAAGGCGTGCCGCATAAGGAAAGACAGGGAGGACAGCACCGTGGACCACATCAATTTTCCCTATCGGTCTTCCAGCCATTTGCTGCTGCATCACGTGATCGCCCAGTCGGGCGCCTGGGAGAAGCACGGGCTCGACGTCAACTACGATTACTTTATCAGCTCCGCCGATGCCCATGCCGACGTTCCCACCGGCAAGGTCGAATTCGTCAGCGGCAATCACGTCTCGACCTACGGCCACCGGGCGCGCGGCGACGAATGGGTCTATCTCGGCCAGGTCACCAACATCGCCAACCTGTCCCTGGTGGTGCGCAAAGGCTCGGAGATCTCCCAGATTTCCCACTTGCGCGAAAAGACCATCGCGTCCGGCAGCGAGAGGAACAAGCACCCCAACCTCAACGAATGGCTCTACTTGAAACAGCGGGGGCTTGACGTCGACAAGGACGAGGTGGCGATCCTGCCCAAGGAAGAATATCAGAACAAGTCGTCGATCCAGATGGTTCTCGACGGCGACGTCGATGCCGCCCTGATGACGCCGCCCAACACCCAACTCGCCGCCGCCGCCGGGCTCGAGGTCATCGACATCGACCCGCTGCCGATGATCCTCAACACCTCGATCTCCACCAGCTTGCGCTTCGTGCGCGAAAACCCCGATCTGGTGACCCGTTTCCTCAAGGGAACCTTGGAGGGCGTCGCCTTCTTCATGAAGAATCCCAAGGAAAGCCAGAAGATCATGCAGGCGACCTACACCCGCAAGGGCCACCTCAGCGACGAGGTGGTGAAGCTGGTCTATGACAGCCTCACCCAATCCCTGGAGCCGACCCTCTATCCGACGCTCGAGGCCATCGCCAACGTCTATCAGCTCGGCGTGCGCCAGGATCCGGATGCCAAGAAGGTCAATCCGATGGCGCTTTGGGACCTGCACCCCTTGCGGGAGATCGACGACAGCGGCTTCATCCGCGACCTCTATGCCTAGGGGGCTGCCGGCGGCCGGTTGGCCAAGGCGACTGCGATGGCCGCCACCCTGAAGCAATCGGCCGAATTGCAGGCGCTCGAGGACAAGCTGGTCGGGCTCGCGAACGCCCAGCACGACTCCGCGGAATACGAGCGCCTGTTCTCGGTGTCCCTGACTCTGCCGCGGATCCGCGCCCATCACCTGCAAAAGGCGATCTGGGTCCTGAACCGGCGCGATTGCTGGGCCTATGCCCAGGCACGCGCACCGTTCGGGGTCAAGCAGCTGATCTGGCAGCACGAGGCGGAGGAGCTCGGCGGCGATGTCGCCCGCGGTTTGGAGGACCATTACGCGCTCAACATCCGCCAGGGCGAGGCCGTCGGTTTGACGGCGCGGGATTTCGCCGAAGCCAGGCCGACCGACACCCTGTTCACCTGCATGTGCGCCTGGACGGCGCTGGCCAAGGATTCCCCCTGGCTCAAATCCTTCGCCAGTTGCGCCGCGCTGGAGCTCACCAATTCGGAAGAGGTGCTCCGCGGCAAGAGCGCTTCACGGCGCATGGCGGAAAAGGTGCGCGACGAGCTCGGCATCGAGATCGCCCGCCAGCACTCCTACCAGGAACACATGGTCGCCGATATCGAGCACGCCAATATCCTGATGCGGGTCGCGCGCGATTACGCCGACAGCGACCTGGCGCGCGCGCAAATTCTCGAAGGGGCCGAGGAGAGCTGGGCCATCGACCGCGTCTTTCGCGGTCATCTCGGCAGCCTGATGCTCTCGATCCCCGAATGACCCGGGCCGGAGCCCCGGTTACCGCCCCACGGTCCTCGTCTCGGTCATTTGAGGAAGCGGAAGATGCGCCCGAACCAATCGGAGGTGAAGACGCCCATCTCCTCGGCGGCGAAGACCAGGATCATCAGGATCGCCGCGATGGCCAAGCCGTAAGCGAAGGTTTCCTTCATGAAGCCCCCGGCTCTCAAGCGGTCGGTTGACCGCGATCTCGCGATCCGGGCAACGGGACCCGAACCGGCGATGGGTCGTTGCCGGCGCCACAACAGATACGACGAATGCCAACTTTACCTCAGTGTCATGCTCAAGGAAGGGGGTTTCGCCCGAGCCTCCCAGCTTCGCTGTTCCGAAGGCGCGGCGCTTCATGCTAGGATGTGTGAGCCCGCGCCGCGCCGGGGAGGCCGGCGGGTGTGGGGCCCAGGGAGGGACGCCATGGAGTTCAAGGTCAGGCGCTCCGGGCATATCGTCATCCGGGTCGCCGATGTCGCGCGCTCGGCGCGCTTTTTCACCGATGTCCTCGGCCTTACCATCATCGGCAACACCGACCGCCAGATGTATTTCCTGACCGCCGATTTCGAGGCCAACCACCATATGGTGCTTGTGCGCCCGGCCAAGCCCGGCGCCGCACAGCCCGATCCCGACCGCCGCATCGGCCTGGCCCAGGCGGCCTTCGAAGTAGGGTCCTTAAGCGATCTCAAGGCGCTTTACGCCCGGTTGCGGGCGGCCGGCGCCACGATCGAGCGCAGTGAGGACCGCGGCGCCATCAAGGCATTATTCGCCCGTGATCCCGACGGCAACCTGTTCGAGTTCTACTGCCGAGAGGGCGGGGGCACCCCGAAGCTCGCCGACCGTTACCGCGTGCGCGGCTCCATCGATCACCTGCTGGCGCCGGCCCCGGCCTCGGCCTGAGAGCGGAGGAGGACGCCGATGCCGACCACCAGCCCGATCGCGCGGACCAGTCACCTGACGCTCCGGGTCTCCGACCTGGCGCGCTCGCGCGGCTTCTACGAACAGGCTCTCAACCTCCACGTCGTCGGCGAGGATCCCAAGGGCCGGCTCTATCTCTCGCCGGAGCCCGGTGACCTCGAGCCGGTGCTGGTCCTTGAACAGGCCGCCGACGCCGGGGCCGAGACGCCCCGGGTCGAACCCGAACCCTATATCGGCATGGAACACTGGGCGTTCGAGCTCGATGCCGAAGACATCAGCGCCCTTAAGGCGGTCTACCGGCGCCTCAAGGAGATCGGCGCCGAGATCCATCACACCGTCGATCACCGCGTCACGGAGAGCATCTATTTCCTCGATCCCGACCGCAACATGATCGAGATCTATCTCAATACCCCGCGCGAACGCTATGCCGAGCACATGGATCACCCCTACGATTCGCTGGGCGACATCGACGATAGGCTTTCCGATAAGGCCGGCTGAGCGGCCCCGTCATCGGAGCCGGTCCTGGGCCGACCGCGACCCGCCGCGCCCGGCTGCGGCGCGGGCCCGGGTCGCCAGGGATGCCAGGTAGAGGACGACGAAGAGGATCAAGAACAGCTCGTTCAGCTCCTTGAATTCCTTGAAGGAGATCCCCCGCTCCTTGAGGCCGGCATTGGCGAGGACGCGTTCGAGGATGCGGACGGCGATGGCGAGGGCGGCGGCGGGCAGGCAGGCCGCGGTCGGCATCAGCCAGTAAAGCGTTCCCCCGATCCTGGGCGCCCGCAGCCAGCCGCGCCCGACCGCCAGCGGCCATAGGATGCCGCCGAACGTCGCCGCCATGTGCAGGACGAACTTGGGCGCAAGCTCCGCCATATGCACGAGATTATGCAGGTTGGTCTCGCGCTGGATGTTCCGTTCCCGGATCCAGTCGGGGGTGTCCCAGCCGAAGAAATGCTGGCCCCAGCTGATCTCCTCTCCGGCCAGCACGACGCCGCCGACGGCGAAAAAGCCGAGCCACAGGCGGAACGCCCAGGGCGGCGCCATGACGTCGGCGAAGCGCCATGCATGGAGCGCGTAAGCCGTGACCGCCAGGGCCAACACTGCGGTGCCGTTCTCGATCAGGCCGAGTTCGCTGCGGATCAGAAGATCGTAATGGGCGCTGTCGTATATCGGCGCGGCGAACAGGACCAGGCCGAGCAACAACCACAGCGGAAGGCCCAGGGCGACCCTGGGCGAAAGGTCTGGTGGCGGCGAAGCTTGGCGGCTGGCGTCGGTCATCGGCTGGTGATAGCGAAAACGACGACCGTGGTCTAGGGAAGGTTGCCGTCGGGCGCGGCCGGGCACAGGTCGCGATCGAGGTTACCGATCCTGGGGTCGCGGCATTGGCCGAGATGCAAAAGCCCATCGCGTGCGCGGAGGGAGGTGCGGACATCGGCGGAGCGGGCGGCGCGTTTGAGGGCCGCTTCCCCGGGGGCGCCCAGCAGCGTGAGCAGGACGGCGGCGGCGACCCCGAGTTTGCCGTTCTCATCGCCCAGCATGCGCTCGAGGACGGCGACGTCGCCTACGGTGACAAGCGGGAGCACCCGCTTGATGGTGCCGCCGGTGACGGCGCGGGTGAAGTGGCGCGAGACCTCGAGGTTCTTGACGATGACGCGGGCGATCTTGTCATAGCGTGGGCCGTGGCCGGAGCCGCGCTGCCCCAGCGCGCCCACCATCGCCGCGGCCGCCAGGACCAGGGCCAGGGCCGCCAGTGCAAAGATGCGTCTCCTGTCTTTGGCCACGGAGAAATATCCCTGATTGTGCCGGACGAGCCTAGCACGGCGCCGCTGGGGGGCGTGCTAGAATGCCCGCAGTGGACGGAGCATTGATCGAGGCGCCCGATGACCATGACCGATGACGTCATCCTGGTGGACGAGGCCGATCGCGAGATCGGCACCATGGAAAAGCTCGAGGCCCACCGCCGCGGGCTCCTGCACCGGGCCTTTTCCATCTTCCTCTTCAGTCCCGACGGCCAGTGCCTGTTGCAGCGGCGGGCCGCGGGCAAATACCACTCGGGGGGCCTATGGTCGAACGCCTGTTGCAGTCACCCGCGGCCTGGGGAGGACATGGCGGCGGCGACCGCGCGCCGGCTGGAGGAGGAGATCGGCGTCCGGTGCCCCCTCCGCAAGGTCCTCGAAATAGCCTACGATCTCGATGTCGGCGGCGGTATGAGGGAGGCCGAATACAACCACACCTATCTCGGCGTTCTCGATGCCGGGGTGCCGCTCACCCCCGCTCCCGAAGAATGCAGCGCCTGTCAGTGGAGACCGGTCGCCGAGATCGAGCGCGAGCTGGCGACGGCGCCCGAGGCCTATTCGCCCTGGTTCGTGCTGCTGTTTCCCAAGGTTCTGGCGGCGCGTTCCCCTTGAGGCCGATCGGATTTACGGGCGGGGCGGCTGCGTTTTTTCATTGGAATACGCGAAAATCCGGCTTTTTGCCGGGGT
>JAWWBR010000090.1:0-13707 GCA_033720855.1 Alphaproteobacteria bacterium | reverse complement strand
GCCGTGCGCGCAGACCAGCGGCGGCCGGGCCTGATGACGTCACGGGACGTCGCCGGCTACCGGGTCAAGAAACGCGACCCCGTCTGCGCCCCCTACCGCAGCTGGCTGATCTGCGGCTTCGGGCCCCCCACCAGCGGCGGTATCGCCACGGTGATGACCCTCGGCCTGTTGGAGCGATTCGATCTCTCCCGCCTGCGGCCGGGCTCGGCTGTTTTCAATGCCCGGTCGCGGCGAATCAGGCGCGCACGCCGGCGAATGTAGCCCTGATCGAGCAAACCCGTGACCGGGACCGAAACGAAATCGGGATCGCCCACGTATCGCAGCCGATCGGAATTGACGAGCCGGGTCGCCTCGGCAATCAGATGAACCGCCTCCGCCGAGCCCGGCCGCAGGCGCGAGAGGTCGAACCGCTCCAACAGGCCGAGGGTCATCACCGTGGCGATGCCGCCGCTGGTTGGGGGGCCGAAGCCGCAGATCAGCCAGTTGCGGTAGGGGGCGCAGACGGGGTCGCGTTTCTTGACCCGGTAGCCGGCGACGTCGCGAGCCGTCATCAGGCCCGGCCGCCGCTGGTCTGCGCGCACGGCCTGGGCCATTTGCCGGGCGACGGGGCCGCGGTAGAACGCATCGGCGCCGCCGCGGGCGACGGCGCGGAGAACCCGCGCCAGTTCCGGGTTCTTGAGCAGCGTGCCGACGGCGAGCGGTTGACCGGGGGCCGCGAAGAAATAAGCGCGCGCCTTGGCGAATTGGGAAAGATAGCGGTCCCGGGCAATCGACCGGTTGAGCCGGGGCGAGACCCGGAACCCCTCTTCCGCCAGGCGGATCGCCGGTTCGAACAGCTGTCTCCATTTGAGCCGGCCATGGCGCTTGTGGGCCCGCTCCAGCAGCCTCAGGGTCCCCGGCACCGCGGCCGAAATGCCACCGACCCGGTAACGGCTGCGGGCCATGGCCTTGCCGTCGGGCGTCATGAACAGGGTCTCCTTGACCGCGCCGGGGGCGCTTTCCCGACCTTCATAGGCATCGATCTGTCCGGTCTTGCCGTCGAAACGCAGGAAGAAGCCGCCGCCGCCGATGCCCGACGACTGGGGTTCCACCAGGGTCAGGACCAGCTGCATGGCGATGGCGGCATCGGTGGCACTGCCGCCTTGGCGCAGGATGTCGCGCCCCACCCGCGAGGCGACGGGGTTTGCGCTGGCGACCATCTGACGCTGGGCGGTGACGGCCTTGCGCGTCGGGCTGGGGCTGAAACCGGCCTCATCGGCGGTGGCGCCGGGGTTGGGCAGGCTTTCACAGGCGGTGGCGGACAAAACCGCGCCGAGGAAGGCTAAGGGAAAGCCCCTTCGAAGTGGGCGGCGACCCCGCCGCGAGGTTGGGAAAATGGGCATCGTAAATGGCCTTACCCGGACGGCCCGAGGTGGAAAAACGGCATTTTACAGCGCCGCTACCGGCAATGCATCAAGTGCCGCCACGGGGAAAAATGATTTTCCAGGGAGCCAAAAAAGGGTAGTAATCTGGCCGCGATCCTCTGGACAGACCGGATTAACCCATGGCCAAGCCGAAAAACGCCGTTACCGTGCCCGATATCGCGGCCCGCAAGGGCAGCACCCCGATCGTATGCCTCACCGCCTACACGACGCCGATGGCGCGTCTTCTGGACCCGCATGTGGATGTCCTCTTGGTGGGCGATTCCCTCGGCATGGTGCTTTATGGGCTCGACACCACCCTGCCGGTGACCCTCGACATGATGATCAACCACGGTGCCGCGGTGGTGCGCGGGGCGGAACACGCCTGCGTCACCGTCGATCTGCCATTTGGCTCCTACCAGGAGTCCCCGGCCGCCGCCTACCGCAATTGCGCCCGGGTCCTGGCCGAGACCGGCTGCGACGCGGTCAAGATCGAGGGCGGGGCGGAGATGGCGGACACCATTCGCTTCCTGACCGAACGCAGCATCCCGGTGATGGGCCATGTCGGCCTCAAGCCCCAGTCGGTCCGGGCCATGGGCGGATATACCGTTCAGGGACGTGACGAAGCGGCGGCGCAACGGATTATCGATGACGCCAAGGCCGTGGCCGAAGCCGGCGCCTTCTCCCTGGTCGTCGAAGGGACCATGGAAACCGTCGCCCGGGCCATTACCTCGGCGGTGGACATTCCGACCATCGGCATCGGCGCCTCCGTCGCCTGCGACGGCCAGGTGCTGGTCACCGAGGACATCCTTGGCCTGTTCACCGACTTCACCCCGCGGTTCGTCAAGCGCTACGCCGATATCGGCGCCGACATCGAAGAAGCCGTGCGCAGTTTCGCCGACGACGTGAGGTCGCGTGCGTTCCCGAGCGACGAGCATTGCTTCGGGTCGAAACGCGGTCCCAAGCTGATCTCCGGCTGACATCGCGCGGGTCATGGCCGGCGCGGAAGCCGCAGGATCCCTCGAAACGGCGCGCACGGTTGCCGATTTGCGTCAATCGGTCAGGACGTGGCGCGCCGCGGGGCAGACCATTGCCTTGGTGCCGACCATGGGCGCGCTGCACGAGGGGCATGGTGCTCTCATCGCCGCCGCCCGGGAGAGCGCGGACCGCGTGATCGTCAGCCTGTTCGTCAATCCCACCCAGTTCGGACCGGAGGAGGATTTCGCAAGCTATCCGCGCGACGAGGCCAAGGACGCCGCCTTCCTGGCCGGGGCCGGCGTGGATCTCCTCTACGCGCCGACGGTCGCGGAGATGTACGCGGAAGGCTTCGCGACGACCGTTTCCGTCGGCCGACTCGGCGACGTTTTGTGCGGGGCCGCGCGCCCCGGCCATTTTGACGGGGTCGCTACGGTGGTGGCCAAGCTGCTTATACAGGCGGCACCGGATATCGCCGTGTTCGGCGAAAAAGACTATCAGCAACTCATCGTCATCCGGCGTATGGCGCGGGATCTCGATCTACCCGTACGCATAGAGGGGATTGCCACCGTGCGGGCGGAGGACGGCCTTGCCATCTCCTCGCGCAACGCCTACCTCGATCCCGAGCAGCGCGCCGTCGCCCCCGCCCTGTACGCGACCCTTCGTGCGGTGGCCGCACGGATCGAAGCGGGCGCGGACATTGCCGCGGCCTGTGCCGAGGGGCGCGACGCCCTCATCGAGGCCGGATTCGACAAGGTCGATTACCTCGCCTGCGTCGACGCCGGAACCCTGGAAGCGGCGGTCTCGAAGGACCGGCCGCTGCGCCGTCTCGCGGCGGCGCACCTGGGCCGTGCCCGGCTTATCGACAATGTGGCGGTGACGGTCTAGACGCCGGCACTCGCAGCCGTATCGCCCACGGGCACCGCAATTTCCCGCACAACATCGACCGCTTCCCGACATCGGCCTACATGCCGGGCCCCGCGACGTGCCGGCGCTCTGGCGCCAGGATCTCGAAAATAATCCGTCATCGATTATGGCGTGTGGGCGTGAGAGTGGCTTAAGGTATGGCTGTTGTGCCAGTCTTGCCGAGCCGGTTCGAGGAAACCAAACTAGGGAGCCGTCCTGCACCCGGCATCACTGGACGGGCAAGAAGGAGCGCCCGGCGCCTCTCCTCAGCCTTGGGTGGGCGTTCGAGCAAGGAGAGAGCCCATGAAACGCTTGATCATCGCAGTCATAGTCGGACTCCTTGGCGGCAGCGTCATCGGATTCGCTGCCGGCATCTTCGTCTACCCGTTCTGGTTCTTGACCGACGTCGCCAACGAGACCCTCGCAGAGAACCCTGAGAGGGTGGAGATCGCCGCAGGTGAATTCATCCACGCGAATCCTTCCGACCCGGTGCATTGGGGCAAGGGGCGGGTTTCGGTCTATCGCGAGGGCGAATCGCGCAACGCGGTGCACCTTCACGCTGATTTCGAGGTCGGTCCCGGCCCGCGGTTTCACGTTTACCTGGTGGATCGCGGAAAAGTGACGAACTCCGGCGATTTCAAAGCGGCCCAGAAGGTGGATCTCGGGCGCCTGCGCGCCTTCAAGGGAAGCCAGATCTACCCCACGCCGCCGGGGGTTGAGCCGGCCGACTACAAAAGCGTGGTGGTGTGGTGCAAGGAGTTCGGGGTGCTGATCTCCCCGGCGAGCCTGATGCAAACGAACGCCGGTCCGGTCTAGGCATCGTCTTCGGAAACCGCCGACGGGCTCGTGCTTGTCGTCACCGATACCTCGCCCTGTTCCCCATGCCCGGCCCGTCGGAACCAAAGCGCGGGGGACAGAAAAGCGTCTCAGGAGTGAAAGCGATGAACGATCTTGAAAGCGATTACGGGGTTGGTCCGGCGGTAAAGTGCAAGGCCTCCGATCTGCTCGTCAGGGCCTTGGAGAACGAAGGCGTGGGCTACGTCTTCGCGGTGCCCGGCGAGGAGAACCTCGACGTGCTGGACTCGCTTCGGAAGTCAAGCATTCGCCTGGTCCTCACCCGGCATGAGCAGACGGCCGGCTTCATGGCCGCCACACTTGGCCGCCTCACCGGACGGGCCGGCGTGTGCATGGCCACCCTTGGTCCCGGCGCGACCAACCTGGTCACGCCTGCCGCCTATGCCCAGCTCGGCGCCTTTCCCCTGGTCATGATCACCGGGCAAAAGCCGATCAAGTCCTCGAAGCAGGGCCGGTTTCAGATCGTCGACGTTATCCGGCTCATGGAACCTGTCACCAAACTGTCGAAGCAGATCGTCCACGGCAATGCCATTCCGTCCCAGGTCCGCGAAGGCTTCCGTATCGCCGAGGAGGAGCGCCCCGGCGCGGTCCTGTTCGAACTGCCCGAAGATATCGCCGCCGAGGAGGCCGAGGCGCCGTTGTTCGCGCCCCATCCCCGGCATTACGCGGTCGCCGCCGACGATGTCATTCGAGAGGCCGCCCAGGCCATTCACGAGGCCGAATTCCCGCTCATCCTCGTGGGGGCGGGGGCCAATCGCAAGGACGCGCGGGAGGCGCTGTCCCACTTGGTCGAGGAGACGGGAATTCCTTTCTTCGTGACCCAGATGGGCAAGGGGGTGGTCGATGAGCGTAGCCCGCTCTATCTCGGAACCGCGGCGCTGTCGGACAACGATTACATCCACTGCGCCATCGATCGCGCCGATCTGGTGATCAATATCGGCCACGATGTGGTGGAAAAGCCGGCCTTCTTCATGGAACCGGGCGGCAAGACGGTGATCCACGTGAACTATCGTTCGGCCCAGGTCGACCCCGTCTACTTCCCGCAGATCGAGATCGTCGGCGATCTCGCGGCCTCGATCATCCGGCTTAAGGACGCGGTCGGCGCGGTCAAGGCGGATTTCGGCTATTTCCACCGCATCCGTGAGGAAATGGATATTCACCTCGGTGAAGGGTCCGAAGACGATCGCTTTCCGATGATCCCGCAGCGCATCGTCCGCGACGTGCGTTGCGTGCTCGGAGAAAACGACGTCGTCGCCCTCGATAACGGGATGTACAAGATCTGGTTCGCCCGCAACTATCCCGCCTATCGGCCCAACACGGTGTTGCTCGACAATGCGCTGGCCACGATGGGGGCCGGGCTTCCCTCGGCGATGATGGCGGCGATGTTGTATCCCGAGCGCCGGGTCATGGCGGTCTGCGGCGACGGCGGCTTCATGATGAACAGCCAGGATCTGGAGACCGCCTTGCGCCTGCAACTTGGCCTGGTCGTCCTGATCCTCAAGGACGGCGGCTATGGCATGATCCGCTGGAAGCAACAGGTCGACGGATTCGCCGACTGGGGACTGGAATTCAACAACCCCGATTTCGTCGCCTATGCCGAGAGCTACGGCGCCTGCGCCCATAGGATCACCCGCAGCGAGGACTTGGCTCCGACCCTGGACCGCGCCTTCGAGGCCGGCGGCGTGCATCTGGTCGAGGTGCCGGTCGACTACTCCGAGAACACCCGGGTGCTGATCGAGGAACTGCAGCAGAAGGTCTGCCTCATCTAGCGCGGCATGACCCGAGACCCCGCAGGAAAGGAGGGCCACCGGATGGCACGGGGGTGGAAATTATTCGGCCTTGAACGCGTCGATGTCTTCGTCGACGTCGAGCGCGCTTGGCGCCGGCACCTCAATCACCGAGGCGCCCCCCGCGGGGTGCCCTTCGACAGACGGGGAGACCGAACATGCTGAACGAAACGCAGGAGCGCTGGTGCAGCGAAAGCAGGTGGGACTTCTCCGACCTCAGCGCGCTTTTTCTCAATTGCACCCTGAAGAAATCACCGGAACAGTCCCATACCGAGGGCCTGATCGCGATCTCCCGCGCCATCCTGGAGAAGAATGGCGTGGCGGTGGACGCGCTGCGCCCGGTCGATCACGACATCGCCTCGGGCGTCTGGCCGGACATGCGCGAACACGGCTGGGACCAAGACGACTGGCCCGCGATCTACGAGAAGGTCAAGGCGGCGGATATTCTGGTGATCACGACACCGATCTGGCTCGGCGAGAAGTCCTCCGTCTGCACCAAAGTGATCGAGCGCCTTTACTCCACCTCCGGCGACCTCAACGAAGACGGGCAGTACGCCTATTACGGCAAGGTGGGCGGCTGCCTGGTGACGGGCAACGAGGACGGCGTAAAGCACTGCGCCATGAATATCCTCTATTCGCTCCAGCATTTGGGCTATGTCATCCCGCCGCAGGCGGACGCCGGATGGATTGGCGAGGCGGGGCCCGGGCCTTCCTACCTGGACGAGGGGTCGGGGGGGCCGGAGAACGATTTCACCAACCGCAACACCACGTTCATGACGTGGAACCTCCTGCACCTGGCGCGCATGATCAAGGATGCCGGCGGCATTCCCGCCCACGGCAATCAGAGGTCGATGTGGGATGCGGGATGCCGCTACGACTTTCCCAATCCGGAACACAGATAGGTCCGTCGTCGGCCGCCGGCGGCCATCCCTAAGAGTGGACCGGCTGCTCGCGGCATGTGGCGCGGCGCATGTCGCGCCGGTATCGGGTGTCGTCGAACGGCGTCGCCCGGTGGATGGTGGCGAGGTTGTCCCAGATGACGACGTCGCCGACCCGCCATTCATAGCTGAAAACGAATTCGGGCCGGGTTGCGAAGGCCATCAGTTCCTCGATCAGCGCACGCGAGTCATCGGCCGGCCAGCCGACGATGGACTTCACGTGCGAAGCGATGTAGAGCACCTTCCGCTTCGAGCCAGGATGGACGTGCACCAGGGGGTGATAGGCGGGCGGCCGGGCGGCGCGTTCCTCGTCGGTGGGCTCGGGACCGCCGCCAAGGGTGCGCGAATGCCAATAGCAGTGCTCGGCGGTGAGCCCTTCGATGCGCGCCTTGGTCGATTCGGGAAGGGCGTCATAGGCCGCGCGCATGTCGGCGAATTCCGTGTTGCCGCCCTCGGGCGGCACGGCATGGGCGGCGAGCAGAGAGTAGGTCGCGCGCACCTGGCGGAACGACATGTCGGTGTGCCAAAGGCGGTTGGCGCGCTTGAACAGGAGCCGCCGGTCGCCTTCCCGGTAGATGTCGCCGTCCTGGTCGAGATTGCTCTGATCGACGATCTCGTTATGGGGGATGCGGATGCCGGTGCCCGTGATCTTCGGCGACCGGCCACGATCCATGGGGCCGAGATGGGCGGCGAAGGCGATCTGTTCCTCGTTGCTGAGCGGCCGGTCGTGGGCGATGGCGCAGACCGCGTAGTCATCGAGGGCGGCCTTGATATCGCGGATGTCGCCGGGCGTCATCTCGTCGCGCAGGTCGAGGCCGGAAAGGCGCGCGGCGAAGAGCGGGTGCAGCGGCGTTGCCTCTAGCGCCATCGGACCTGCTCCCGGCCCCGCGAAGCCGGGCTCACACCAGCTCGAAGGGCACCTGGGTCGGGCCTTCGCCCTGGTGGGTGGTCTTGGCCTCGGGGTCGTAGCGGCCCTGAAGGACCCGCCCCGCGACCCGTTCCGAGCGCACGATCACCGCCACCGAGCGGCCGGGGCCGCCCTTTTCCGAGTGGATGTCGAAGGGCGGCACCAGATCGACGGTGCCGGGGCCGCTCTCCGACACGCTATCGAGGCGAAGCTCGGCATAGCCCTCCTTGGAGCCGTCGTCGGTGCGCGAGTAGCGCTCCAGCTTCTCCACGCCGTCGAGCAGGCCGTAGGCGGTCCAGGCATGGGCGTGATCGTGAATGCCGCCCTTGCGGTTGGGGGTGCGCACCACGGCGTTGATGGCGAAGCCATAGTCGGGATCTTCGTAAAGCAGGAGATTCTTGTGGCCCTCTGTGCTGGGCCAGGTCTTCGAATGCGCCCTCAGGCCCTCGTCCCTGACCAGCGCTTCCAGAAGCGTTCGCGCCTTCTCCATGGCGGCTTGCGTGTCCGGCCCGTCGGCAAAGGCCTGGCGCAAGTCATCGATGAACTTCTGGAAAACCGGCATCCGCTGGGTCGCCATCTTTCCCTCCTTCGTGAAATCGCAGCTTCAGGTCGCCGCGGTGGCCACCCTATTCCGCCGCCGCGCGGCCGGCCATGGCGCCAAGCGCCGCCACCACCTCGTCGGCATGCATGACGTCGGCGTATTTGTGGTGCAGGTCGAACAGCGCCAGCTTGTGGCTGAGAAGCGAGCGGTCGAAGCAGCATTCCTCGGCCACCACCACGTGGTAGCCATAGGAAAAGGCGTCCACCACCGAGGCCCGGAGGCATCCCGAGGTGCTCTCGCCGCACATGATCAGGCTCTCGACCCCCATCAGGTTGAGGTGCGCGGTCAGCGGCGTTCCGAAGAACCCCGACGCGCGTTGCTTGCGGATGACCAGGTCGCCCGGCTGCGGCGCGAACTCCTCCTTGATGTCGTAGCCGTCGCCGATCGATTCGTCGGAGCGTTGGCGGTTGGTCGCAGACACGGTGTCGGAGCCGCTGCCGGTGGTGTAGATGACGGGCAGTCCGGCGGCGCGGGCGGCGGCGAACAACTCGACCGTGGGCGCGATCGCGTCCCAGGCATAATCGCCGCAGGCGCCGCGGTGTTGCTTGTTGATTTCGACCACCGGGCCCGGTCCGCCGCGGTAGACCTTCTTGTAAAGATCGATGGCGAGAAGGGCGGGCTTGGGCCCGAGGCCCTTCACCTCGCGGCCGAAAAACGAGCGATAAATCTCGAGCTCGTCGGGCGGGATGACGTCCTGCCAGCAATGGTCTTCGAAATCGCGGGTCATCGCTTGGTTCCTCCCGAAGGGGTTGGGGCCAAAAGGCCTCCGGCTATTTAACTCTCCAACCCCGCCGGCTGTCAAAGGGAGGCTGGCGCCGTGCTCACCGAAGGAAAAGGGCCGCACGGGGGTGCGGCCCTCGATTCCGTTTTTCGTGGCGGCCCTAGCGGACGTAGATATGCACCTCCGCCGTCTGGGCTTCGCCCGAGGTGCCCGCCGAGAGGCTGACGCGGCTCGCGGGAAGTCCCATGGACGTGAGCGACCGCAAGACGCTTTCGGCGCTGCGCCGGGCGACATTGGCGCCGCGCGCCACCTGGGCGGCGGACCCCTTTCCGGGAGCCACGGCGACGAGGTCGAATCCCGCCTGCGGCCGGCGCTCGAGCGCGCGGGAAACGGCGGTATAGAGCGCCTGCTCGTACTCCACGTTGGGCCGGTCGAAGCGGATCACCACCAGGGGGCGGCGCGCACCGGGCGATACGGCGGGCGAACCGGAAAGCGGTCGCGCCTGGAAGGGGGCGGCGCCGAAGGCCCGGTTGGCGAGGCTCGCGCCCATCAGCTCGCCGTTCTTGACCGCCACCGACAGGGTGGTGAGGTTTTTGCGTTCCCGTCCAACGTAGGCGGATTGACGATTGATATCTTCGGACAGCTCGTTGAGCAGCCGGTCCACCAGGACCACGGTCCGGTTGACCTCGTCCTCGAGGATGGCGAGCTGGCGATGGTCCTCATCGACGGCGCCCGACAGGCCGTAGGTCGCCCGCGTGGTCTCCAGCAGATAACTGGAGGTCGAGGAATCGCTCGCCACCCTGTTGGCCAGCGAATTCAATTGGGCGATGTCGCGACTGATGGCATCGAGCTGGGTCTGGGCCGTGTTCCACTGGCTGATCAGCACCGGGTTGCCGGGTGTGGTGCCCACTTGCAGGCGGGAATTAATCGCCGCAACGGTGCCGTGATAGCTCTGGGCGTGGTGGACGGTCTGCGCCCGCAACTGCTGGAGTTCCTGGTTGTGCTGATTGATGCCGCTCTGCAGTTGAGCAAGCTCGCCCCGCATCTGGACCACCTTGGCCCCGACCACGGTCCCGGTGGGGCTGCCGGGGGTGATGGCCGGCGGTTGGAAGGTCGACGTACCCATGGGCGGCGGTTGCGTCGGTTGCGGCGCCTGGGCGACGGCGGCCGGTTTCGTCGGTTGCTTGAGGGTCCTGCCGGCGGCCGGAGCCCGGGCCGGACTGGGCCGCGCGACCGGCTCGGCATCGGGCGGCGCCGCCGGGTCGTCGCCGCCGAAGGAGGGAAACAGGTTGTCGGAGATAAACGAGCAGCCGCCAAGCGCTATGGCAGCCGCAAAAATCGCCGCATGTCTTGTTATTCGGGTCATGGGAGAACCACCCCTATTCCTAGCGCGAAGGTCTACACCCTTAAAAAACACAGCTTTGCTTTTGTATTAGCCTTTCTATGGGAGTCGAGTCCTTTTCACAAGTCCTGAATCCGAACAACCCGGTTTCGCTGGGTTTTCGGCGCGCCGCGGCCGGCTCCGGGGACCGCGGCGGGGCGGCCATGGAGCCGCTTGCCAAGCGGGGCGCTTTTGAGTAGCCTCGCGGCCCTCGCGACCTGGCGCCCGTAGCTCAACTGGATAGAGCACCTGACTACGGATCAGGAGGTTGGGGGTTCGAATCCTCCCGGGCGCGCCAATTTTAGAAGATCACAAATCCTAGGGCTAACAATCTGGCTAACGGATTGTCTTATTCTATGGCTTTTGGAGGGGCGTCTTTCACTTTGATTACGGAATGATCCCCACCCCTAGCACCCCCCACCCCCTCGGTGGCGTTGGCGTATTGGGGCCATTTTGTTTTCAGCCAAATAATCGAGGCCATGCATCAGTGATGCCTTTTGCCGCCGTGCCATGCCGTCCCTACAGAGGCATGGTGCGTTCCGCAGGGTCAGGGTGCCTAGATTGGAGAGATGCGCGCCCAGCTTCCTACGGGTGGGGCAGGAAAAAGCGTTTTTCGCCATCGCTTAAAAATGCAATCGATATTTTCCGCCTTTGTTGTCACGGCAGACGCCTTGGCCTTGGGTTACGAAGCTATTGGTCCCATAAACGCAATCAATAACCAACCCTCCCCCGATCATCGTAGCCGAGCCATATTGTGTGTTGGGTTGGTTGAAGGAAAAGCCTTGGGCAGTTGCCCACGCGTATCCGCTTGGGCCGATTGCGGAGGCTGTAGCAGTGCTACGGGTAGTGCTGCCCCGGACTAACGTCGTGTATTCGCCGGATAGAGGTTGTCCGCCGGGCAACCTTCCTCTAATTGCCCCCCGCCCAACCCCATAATCATCAAATCGGACAGTGATCACCTCAGCGGTTTGGAGGTTGTAAAGACGCGCCGTCCCGACACATGAGGCCAGGAGCAATGCGCACCCTATAATCAGTGCGTTTCGCATAATTGGCCACCTCGCAGGAATGATGATTAGACGCGCTTAGCAGATATTGAGGCCAAATTCACTCCTCAGTTGGACACCGACACGCCAATTCTCTTAAGATTCATGCATGGAAAAGCGCGAAATCGACGATCTCAAACCGGCCCAGGCGAAGTTCGCTGCTATGCTTGCGCAGGGCCTATCCCAGACCGAGGCCTACAGGAAAACCCACGCCTGCAAAGGCGTTAACGCGCAGAGGATAGCGGAGAGGGCCAGTAGGCTGGCGGCCAAGCCGCAAGTGATTGCAAGGGTGCAGGAACTGCTGCGTGAAGCGAAAATCCTCGACATCGATTCTGTAGGCCAAGCCCATCAGCAGCTTCTTGGGGACATGGACTCGGCACGGGAGGCCAAGAATTGGACGGCCCTGGCGTCAATGCATCGCATCCGTATGCAGGTGCTGGGCATGATCCAGAACAGTGTCGTCGTAAACCTCGAACAAACGCTGAGCGACGAGGAACTTATTAAACGGTTGGCGGATGGCGATCCCAAGAGGGAAGAGGTTTTCAGGGAGATGCTGATTCCTGCGGACACTTACAGGGTGAACTGAGTCGCGATTATTCCTCCGCGCCGTGATGAATTTGGCCCAAGCCTACCCCCTTGAAACACGTTAACTTAATGACCGCTTCTGACCCGAAGCGGACATAGGCTCAGACGGAGACAGGTGCGTTTCGACTCGCCTCACATTTCGCCACCCCTACAATATATGTGATCCCGATTCGGGAATCCTGATGCCCTGGACTTTCCCCTCCGTCACCTTAGCGGCGGCGGTTTCCGTTTGCAGTCGGAGGTCGATACGATAAAATTATCTTGGTTTCATGAGAAGTCTCCCTCAGCCGCTCCGCTCCACCTGGCGGGGCGGCTTTTTTTGTGTGCGCGGGGTAGAGAGGCCTGCTAAGTTGATCTAGGCATTCGTCGTGAATGTTTCATTCCTAAGGATTCACCTCACCGCGCCGTTCCCTCTCGCTCGGCGCGGTTTTTCTTTGGCGGCTCTGGATGGATTGAATGGCGCGGAGCGTTAACCTAATGACTGCTTCTGGCCCTAAGCGGACATAATACCCTTTTAGGCTTTATTGAATGAGCGCATATAGCGTTCTATGGCCGACCGTCTCAAGAATTGGGCGCGTCTCATCAAGCGGGATGTCCATGCGCTATACCTCGCTAGCCGCGATCCTAGAGTGCCCTGGTACGCTAAGGCACTCGCTGTTGTGGTTGCGGCCTATGCACTATCTCCAATTGATTTGATCCCAGATTTCATTCCGGTTTTGGGCTACCTCGACGACGTGATTCTCCTTCCTCTTGGGGTTCTCCTGGTCGTCAAACTTATCCCTCCTGAAATCATGGCGGAGCACCGAGAACTGGCGGATGCGGCGCACGAACGGCCCGTCAGCCTGGGAGCCGCTGCGGTGATAGCTTGCATCTGGGTAGTGTCGATTGGAATCGTCGGGTGGATTGCATATCGCTATTTAAAATCATGAGGGCCGCCTTCCGGACAGCCACTAAATGGAAACTCGTTATGTCCGCTCATGGCTAAAACCGGACGTTAACCCGATGTCTCCTTCTGACCCGAAGCGGACATAAGCGGCCAACCAATTTTTGTCTGGCGCTGATCCTATCCAAGAGTTTCCCGTTAACCATAAATTCCCCTTGTGCACAGGATTCCCCTAATTACATAAAAAAAGTAGGGTTATTAAAAACTGTGCCTAGAGGAGGAAATGCAATGAAATCCAACCTTGTGCTTGTTGGCTCTAGAACATTGAAAGCTGTATCAATCTGCGCTTTTGCTATGTTTCTGTCCTTTGCAGTGTTGGCAAATGACGAGCCAACTGACCCAGCGACAGATTCATCGGGTGTGATTGGGAATCTTCAGCAACAGATTGACGAGTTAAAGGCTGCGATTGAGGGTCTGGGCGGTGGTTCACCGCCTGCTGTCCCCCCAACCTTTGAACTCAAAGACAGCGATCCAAATGGTTCAAAAGTAGTAGGGAATGTCGTTGATTTCGGTATCCTTGCGGATGACGAAATACCGCCAACGAAACAAGCGCGGGTGGTAACAAAACTACAAGACCCCACCTCGGGAGACGATTTCTTTGTTGTCTTAGCGGTGACCCAGGAAGAGATTCTCCATACCAACAGCGGCCCCCGCTATGCGACTTC
>JAWWBR010000089.1:0-13744 GCA_033720855.1 Alphaproteobacteria bacterium | reverse complement strand
TTGGCCGGGCTGTTGACGTCGCGGCTGACGGGGAAGGCCTGCATCTCTTCCGCCGGATAGGGCCGCAGCATGATGGCGAGCTTGGTCCGCGACGGCGCGCCGCGCTCGCCCAACCAGGAGTCGTAACTCTCGGGCTCCAAGATGACGGGCATGCGGTCATGGATCGGACGGACGCAATCGTTGGCGACGGTGACGATGACGGTGAACGAGTCCATTTCATCGCCGTCGGGCGACACCCAGCGGTCCCACAGGCCGGCAAAGGCGAAGGGCTCGCCGGTCTTCATGGTGATGAAATAGGGCTGCTTGCCGTCGGCCCCCGCCCGCCATTCGTAGAACCCGTTGGCCGGAACCAGGCAGCGCCGGTTGCGGAACGGGCCGCGATAGGCCGGGCGGCTGGCCACGGTCTCGGCGCGGGCGTTGATCATGGTGTAGCGCGAATCGGGCCCCTTGGACCAGGACGGCACCAACCCCCAGCGCATCAGGGCAAGCTCCCGCCCCTCGCGCCCGGCACGGACCACCGGCAGCTCCTGGCTCGGCGCCGCGTTGTAGCGCGGCTGCAGGTTAGGCCGCGCGCCGGTGACGGCAAACGCCTTGATGATCGCTTCCAGGGGCGACGTGATCGCATAGCGCCCGCACATGGCCAGGCTCCTGCGCTTCAGATGGTCGGTTCAACTCACTCCAAGCGCACGTTCTTGGAGAAATCGTAATCCGCGGTGGTCTCACAGGCAAAGGTCCATTCGATCTTCGCGGCGTCGCGGTCGGGATCGAACAGCCAGTCAAGGAACGCCAATTGCGCCGCCCAGGCGGCCTCGGCCTGGGCCTTGCGGTAGCGGCCGGGCATGGTGTCGTTGAGCCAGCCATGAGGCGCGCCGCCGAAGATCCTGACGTCGTAGGACTTCTGCTTGTCCTCCAGGCAGTTGCGAAATCGCCTGACGTCGTTGAGGGAGATGATGTGGTCGGCCTCGCCGAAGGCGCCGAAGACCGGGCAGTCGAGATCGGCGATGACCTCCTCCAGGGGCCGCGGCTGGCGGTCGTTGACCTCCCATTCGCGCGCGGACGCCGCGCCGTACCAGACCAGCGCCGCCGCGATCGGGCGTTCGGCCGCCAGCACCAGGGGTTGCCGGCCGGTCTGGCATACGCCCATGACGGCGCAGCGCGCGGCATCGCCACCGTCGACCTCGGCAAGCGCGTCGATGGCGGCAGAGAGGTCCCGCACCGCGGCACCGTCGGTGATGTCGCACCTTTCGTCGCCGCGGTGCAGCGCGTCCTGGTCGGGGTGGCGGAAAAAGACGTCGGGCGCGATACAGACATAGCCGTCGCCGGCGAACCGCCGGGCCAGGTCCTTGGTATGGTCGACCAGCCCGTAGCGCTCATGCATGAGGACGATCGAGGCCTTGGCCGCCCCGGATCCGGGTGTCGCGAGATAGGCCGGCATGCCGTCGGCGCAGACGATCTCCTCCGCTTTCACGCTGTCCACTGTAGCCATGTCTCCCTCCCGTCTTTTCCGTGGCGTCGTCGCTGGTGCACCGTGCGCCAAAATGGCGTGGCTGGTGCGGGCGGCAGGACTCGAACCTGCAAGGCCGAAGCCAAGGGAATGGGGCCGCGTATACGGGACGCGCGCAAGCGCGCCAACATGACCCAGCAGGCGCTGGCCGAGCGCTGCGGCGTCAGCCGCGCCGCGGTGGCGCAATGGGAGACGGGGACCACACGCCCCAGCATCGAGCATCTCGGCAAGGTGGCCGATACCTTGGGCGTCTGGGTCTCTTGGATCACCGGGGAGGGCGAATATTCGGGCCAGGAGGAAGAGGCCGTCCCCTACCGCCCGCGGGGACGGGTGGTGCCGGTCATCGACTTCGTGCAGGCCGGGGACTGGAATCCGGTCGCAGATCCGTATCCGCCGGGACGCGGCATGGCGAACCTGACCTGCGAACGGCATGTCGGCGATGGTGCTTTTGCTCTGGTGATCAAAGGCAACAGCATGGCCCCGGATTTCCGGGAGGGCGACACGGTCATCTTCGATCCCGACGTTCAGCCGCAACCGGGCGACCTGGTGGTGGCCAAGCTGGAGAGCGAGGACGAGGCCACCTTCAAGAAATACCGGCCGCGCGGCGTTGACGAAAGGGGGCGGCCGGTGATCGACCTCGTGCCGCTCAACGAGGACTGGCCGATCCTCCGCATCGATGCCGCCCATCCCGGCCGGGTGATCGGCACCATCGTCGAGCACCGGCGTTACCTGCGCAGGTGAACCGAAAGCCTGCCGGCGTCATCGCCGCGGCGCACAATCCCCACCTTTGTCCGGCTACGGGTCGGAACTGACGTCCATTTCCTCGGCCGCGCCGCCAAGCTCGGCGACGGCGGCCCGCACCGCCTCGACGCCGGCGTCCAGGCGATCCCTGGATTCCGATCGCAGCACGATGCGCACGCCCGCGCGGCCCGAGCCCATCGACGGATAGCTGCCGATCTGAATGTCGGGGAACGCCTCTTGGACGCGGCTGAGATCCGGGGCCAAGGTGCCCTCGCCGAGGTCCGTAGCGATGGTCCGCGACAGCAGCGGGGCGCCACCGACCAGGCGGTGGCGAATGCTGCCGAACATGGCCTGCATGATGCGCGGGATGCCCGCCATCACGAACACGTTTTCGATCTGAAACCCCGGCGCGGCGCTGACCGGATTGTCGATCAGCTGGGCCCCCTCGGGCATATAGGCCATGCGTTGGCGCGCCTCGTTGAAGCGCTCCTTGCCGTAATGCCGCTCCAGCCGCACGTAGGCGTCCCCGTGGCGGACCAACGGTACGGCGAAGGCCTCGGCCACGCATTGGGCGGTGATGTCGTCATGGGTCGGCCCGATCCCGCCGGTGGCGAAAACGTAATCATAGGCGCCCCGCAGCGCGTTGACGGCTTCGGCGATGGCGGCGCAATCGTCGGCGACGATTCGAACTTCGCTTAGGCGTATGCCGAGATCGTTGAGGCCAGCGCCGATAAACTGCGTGTTGGCATCCCTCGTGCGGCCCGACAGCACTTCATCGCCAATGATGACCAAGCCGGCAGTTACCGGCCCGCTCTGTGCCGTCATCGTCCCCTCTTCGTCATTCTAGTGCGGTTCCCGGGCAACGGCGCCTCTCCCCGTGTTGGTCCATTGTGCCGCCCCCGATACGCGGCGCAAGGGGGCGGGCCGAATTTTTTTGGCCCGGGCGCCAATCTTAATGGTTTTGCAACCTTTCATGGTCGAATATCAGACAAATACAATAAAAGAACACGGAATAAACGAAAGTAGTAAGTAATGAATTTGAATAAAATTTTAGATACTTATAGTTAATATTTTGGGTTAAGCAAAGATTAATGGGGAGTTGAACCGAAGGGGAGCGGCAGCTGCAGGCGGATCTCCCGCCCCAAACGACAAGGGCACAGGTCGCAGCACCCAGCCGCGTTCCGGGGGTCAGCGGACATTGACCGACCAGGAGGGTCGGGAGCACCAGTAACGACAGGACGGTCACAGTGGCATCCAAGGTAAACACAAGGGCAATCGAGCAGCCCTATTCAAGGTCGGCGGAATCCGCTCAAGAAGAAGAAGAGCGACTCACGCTTATGCTGGTTTCCGAAGAGGAAACCGCTGCCAATCAGTTTGGTACGCTGCTCGAGGCTGCGGCCCCCGGGCGCTGCCAAATCGACTGGACCAATGGCTTGGCTCAGGCCGCCCAGGCGATCAAGAAATTTCGTTATAGCGCCGTTATCCTGCACCTGGTGCGGCCCGAGGACCACAACCCCCAATCCATCCGCGCGGTGAACGATCTTCTCGACGACACGCCATTGATCATCTGCAGCGCGAGCGAGGATGAAACGGTTGCCATCGAAGCCCTGAGCGCCGGCGCCCAGGACTATGTCGTCATGGACGATTCTAACGGCAAGGTCCTGGTTCGGGCGATCCGCCATGCCATGGAACGGAAGCGGATGGAGCTGCGGCTCTGCAACCTGGTCCATTACGACAGCCTGACTCAGCTTCCGAATCGCGAATTGCTCCTCGACCGCTTGACCCAGGCGATCGCCCAGGCGACCCGCCAGCAAGCCCTTGTGGGTCTCCTCTTGCTGGATCTCGACCGGTTCAAGATGGTGAACGACACTCTGGGCCACGAATTCGGAGACAAACTCCTGCAAGACGTGGCAGGACGGATCCGCTCCTGCATCCGCGACAGCGACACCTTGGCGCGACTCGGCGGCGACGAATTCATCGTCGTGCTGAACGGCATCAGCGGGGCGCAGGATGCCGCCAAGGTCGCCAAGAAGATTATCGACGAATTGAGCAAACCCATCGTCATCGACGGCCACGAGGTCTTCGTCACGACCAGCATCGGCATCAGCCTGTTTCCCAGCGACGGCATGGACAAGAACGCGCTGATCACCAATGCCGACGTCGCCATGTACCGGGCCAAGGAAGAGGGCCGAAATCATTTTCAGTTCTATACCTACGGCATGAACGCGACGACCGTCGAGCAGTTGACCTTGGAAAACGATCTCAGGCGCGCCATCGAAAGGGACGAGTTGCTGCTTCATTACCAGCCGCAGGTGGACCTCGCGGACGGACGGATCATCGGCGTCGAGGCACTGGTGCGCTGGCAGCATCCGGAGCTCGGGCTGATTCCTCCGGCACGCTTCATACCCATCGCCGAAGAAACGGGACTGATCGTTCCGATCGGTCAGTGGGTGCTGAAGACGGCATGTGCCCAGGCGCGGCAATGGATCGATGCGGGCATGCCTCCGCTGGTGGTCTCGGTCAACATGTCGAGCCGTCAGTTCCATCAGGAAGACATGCTCGAAACGGTCACCACTGCCCTGGAGGAAAGCGGTTTGGATGCCGAACACCTGGCCCTGGAGATCACCGAGAGCTCGTTGATGCAGAAACCCGAGGATGCGGTGGTTACGCTCTGTCTGCTTCATAATATGGGGGTCGGTATCGCCATCGACGATTTCGGCACTGGTTACTCGTCGCTGGGCCATCTCAAGCGCTTTCCCCTGCACGCCCTGAAAATCGATCGCGCCTTCGTCAGCGACGTCACGGAAAATCCCGAGGATGCCGCCATCGTCGGCGCCATTCTCGCCATGGCCCACAGCCTCAAGCTGCGAGTGATCGCCGAGGGCGTGGAGACTAGGAATCAGCTGGACTTCCTGAAACAGGCGGGATGCGACGCCATCCAAGGATTTCTCATCAGCAAGCCGGTGACCGCCGAAGAGATCGAGAAGAATTTCCTCGAGCCCATGGCCGCGTCGGCCTAGTCCCCGGCGTTCCGCCCTGCCTATTCCAATTGCCGCCCAACGCAACTTTTAATAATTGTGATCTGCAGGTGGGATGCTACCCTTGCAGCCATGAAGTTTCCCGCCCCTCTCATGCAGGGCCGACTAATTCGGCGCTACAAGAGGTTTCTCAGCGACATTGAATTGGCCAGCGGCGATCGCGTGACCGCCCACGTCGCCAACCCAGGTGCCATGACCGGCCTCGCGGAACCCGGTATGGAGGTCTGGTTGTCGCGGTCCGACAACCCGAAACGCAAACTCCCGTTCAGTTGGGAACTGGTGCGGGTGGGCCGCTCCCTGGTCGGCGTCAATGCGTCACTTCCCAATCGACTGGTGGAGGAGGCCCTTGCTTCCGGTAAAATCACGGAGGTCAGCGGCTATGGAAGCGTACGGCGAGAGGTTCGCTACGGCCAAAACTCTCGCATCGATTTCATGCTTCAACAGCGAGGGCGGCCGGATTGCTGGCTGGAAGTCAAGAACGTACACCTGAAGCGCGGCCGCCAGGCCCAGTTTCCGGACTCGGTGACGGCCCGCGGCGCAAAGCATCTCCGCGAGTTGAGCAAAGTGGCGGCGGGAGGCGGACGCGCCGTGATGCTCTATGTGGTGCAGAGGGGCGACTGCGAATCCTTCTCCATCGCCGAAGACATCGACCCGGCCTATGCAGCGGAACTGAGAGCGGCAAAGCGGAAAGGCGTTGAAACCATCTGTTATGTCTGCAAAATCCGCCGTGATGGCATTCGCCTCAACGCGCCGCTACCCATGTCACCCGCCTGAGGGGTATCGGAACTCAGCGTAATTGGCGAGTTGCCGCCGGAAGGACCGAGATGAGCGACCTTGATCTGCCCAAAACACGCGCATCGATACCGCCACCCGGCGGGATGCCCTCGTCCCGCACGCCGGGGATTCTGATCCATGGCAGGGAAGATTTCGAAGGCATGCGACGGGCCGGTCGTTTGGCCGCCGAAACTCTCGATTTCATCACCCCCCATGTCAAAGCGGGGGTCTCTACCGGTGAACTCGACCGACTGTGCCATGAATTCGTCGCCGATCACGGCGGCACGTCTGCGCCGCTCGGATACCGGAAGTATCCCAAATCCATCTGCACGTCGGTCAACCATGTTGTCTGCCACGGCATTCCCAGCGACACCAAGATTCTTACCGATGGGGACATCGTGAATATCGACGTGACCCCCATTCTCGACGGTTGGCACGGGGATTCCTCACGCATGTTCTACGTCGGCAAACCGAAACTCAAGGCGCGGAAGCTGGTGGAAACGACATACGAGGCGATGATGCGGGGGATCGCCGAAATCCGCCCTGGCGCCACCCTCGGCGACGTCGGCCACGCGATCCAGACGTTGGCCGAATCCCAACGCTTTTCGGTGGTCCGGGATTTTTGCGGCCACGGTCTTGGGAAGGAGTTTCACACCCCGCCCAATGTGCTCCACTACGGGGAGCCGGGAGCGGGAATCCCGATCGAGGAAGGCATGTTTTTCACCGTCGAACCGATGATCAACGCCGGTCGCTACGAGGTCAAGATCCTGGCCGATGAATGGACCGCGGTGACCAAGGACCGGTCCCTGTCCGCCCAGTTCGAGCACTCCATCGGCGTGACCGCCGAGGGCTGCGAAATATTCACGCTTTCACCCAAGGGCTACACCTATCCGCCATACCACGACTGAAGGACCTTGCAGAGGCAACCGATGGCGGAAAAGGCGCATTACCTGGGACATCGTCAACGCCTGCGGGATCGGTTCCTGACCGATTTCGGTACCGGGTTCTCGGATTATGAGCTGGTCGAGCTGTTGCTGTTCATGGCGTTGCCAAGGACCGACGTCAAGCCGCTCGCCAAGGCGTTGATTGCACGCTTCGGTTCCTTTTCCGAACTGATTTTTGCTAACCCTGCGGAAATCAAGGAGGTCAAGGGGGCCGGAGAAAGCACCGTCGCCGCCCTCAAGCTGGTTCAGGCCGCCGCCATCCGTCTTGCCCGGGAACAGGTCGTCTCCAAGCCGGTATTATCGTCCTGGGTCCAGCTCCTCGATTACTGCTACGTCGCCATGGCGCGTGAAAAGAAAGAGCAGTTTCGGGTCCTGTTCCTGGACAAGAAAAACACCTTGATCACCGATGAAGTGCAGCAGACGGGTACGGTCGACCATACGCCTGTTTATCCGCGTGAGATCATCAAGCGGGCACTGGAGCTTGACGCTTCGGCAGTGATCGTCGTCCACAACCACCCCTCCGGCGATCCCACCCCGTCCCGGGACGATATCGACATGACCCACCAAATCCGCGAGGCCGGAGAGCGGCTCGGCATCGTCCTTCATGACCACCTGATCATCGGCAAGAGGGGGCATGCCAGTTTCAAAACCCTCGGTTTGTTGTAAACTGCGGCCCCTCCCTGGGGACCGACCAGAGACCCCGACAAAGAGCCGAAGGACACCATGATCCCGCGCTATTCCCGTCCCGAGATGGCCGCCATCTGGGATTCCGAAAACAAATACAAGATCTGGCTTGAGATCGAATCCCATGCCTGCGACGCGCAAGCGAAGCTTGGCGTTATCCCGGCCGACGCGGCGCAGGCCGTGCGGGATGCCGGCACGTTCGATATCGAGCGCATCGACGAGATCGAACGGGAGACCAAACACGACGTCATCGCGTTTCTCACCAATCTGGCGGAGAACGTCGGACCCGAAGCGCGGTTCGTGCACCAAGGCATGACGTCATCCGATGTACTCGACACCTGTCTGGCAGTGCAGTTGACCCAGGCGGCGGATATTCTGTTGGCGGACATAGATGGGCTTCTCGCGGCCCTGAAGAAGCGCGCTCTTGAACACAAGGATACGGTCTGCGTCGGCCGCAGCCACGGCATTCATGCCGAGCCCACGACCTTCGGACTCAAGCTCGCGGGTTTCTACGCGGAGTTCAGCCGCAACCGGGATCGCCTCGCCCAAGCCAAGGCGGAGGTCGCGACCTGTGCCATTTCAGGTGCCGTGGGCACATTTGCCAATATCGATCCCTTCGTCGAAACCTACGTGGCGGAACAGATGGGATTGACGGTCGAACCGGTCTCGTCCCAGGTCATCCCGCGCGACAGGCATGCGGTGTTTTTCTCGGTTTTGGCGGTGATCGCATCGTCTCTCGAACGGCTCGCCGTCGAAATCCGCCATCTGCAGAGAACGGAACTGCGTGAAGCGGAGGAATACTTCGCGCCGGGGCAGAAGGGCTCTTCGGCGATGCCCCATAAACGCAATCCGATCCTCGCCGAAAACCTAACGGGCTTGGCCCGCATGGTGCGTTCCGCCGTGATCCCGGCATTGGAAAACGTCGCCCTGTGGCACGAAAGGGACATCTCGCATTCCTCGGTCGAGCGAATGATCGGCCCCGACGCGACCGTCACTCTGGATTTTGCCCTCAACCGGGCCATCGGCGTGGTCGACAAGCTGCTGGTCTATCCCGACAACATGCGGCGAAACCTGGATCAATTGGGAGGACTGGTGTTCTCTCAGCGCGTGCTTCTCAGCCTGACCCAAAAGGGCATGAGCAGGGAAGACGCGTATCAGGCCGTCCAGCGCAACGCCATGAAAGTATGGGAGAAGGGAGAGGACTTTCGAACGGCGCTAGCCGCGGACAAGGACGTCTCGGCACAACTCGACCCGGGAGAGCTCGACGATCTGTTCGATCTCTCCTACCACACCAAACACGTGGACACGATTTTCGACCGCGTATTCGGCTCTGCCTAGATCCGCGCCTGCGGTTCGGAACCCGTTGCGATCAAAGCACCTGCTGGCGCGCAACCGCGCGCAATTCGTCCATCTTCTTCCGCAAGGCGGGTTCATCGATTTCGATTCCCTTGGCGGCAAAATCGCCAAGAACCTTTTCGACGACGTCGGCATCCCCGGGCTCTTGAAAATCCGACGCCACCACATCCTTGGCATAGGCCTCGGCGTCCGCCCCGCTCAGCCCCATCTGTTCGGCCGCCCATGCGCCCAACAGGCGATTGCGCCGCGCGATGATCTTGAATTCGTTTTCTTGATCGACCCTGTACTTGGCCTCAAACCCTTTCTCGCGATCTTCGAAACCGTTCATCTGATTACTCCTGCCTTGCGCAACGTCGGTGCCCATCTGTGACCTTCAAATATATAGCCGTCCGCCACCAGGGATGGTATCGAAACTTTCATGTGCACTGTGGTTATTCTGCGCCGCTCCGACAGCCCCTGGCCCTTGATCCTTGCCGCCAATCGCGACGAACGGGTGTCCCGTCCTTGGCAAGCCCCCGCCCGTCACTGGCGCGATCGCGCGGATGTGGTGGCGGGACGAGACGAACTGGCGGGCGGAACCTGGCTCGGCCTTAATGAATCCGGGGTGGTGGCGGCGGTCATGAACCGCGAGGGGTCCCTCGGCCCGGCACCCGATAAGCGCAGCCGCGGTGAACTTACGCTGGAGGCATTGGATCACGCCGATGCCGATGTCGCCGCTGCCGCCCTCGCAAATCTCGACGGTAATGCCTACCGGCCCTTCAATCTCGTGATTGCGGACAATCGGGACGCCTTTTGGCTCAAAAGCGAGGGCGGCGGCCCGATCGAGGTGACACCGCTCGATACCGGCATCTCTATGTTGACGGCGCGGAATCTCAACGACCCCAGCAGTGCCCGCATCGCCGCATACTTGCCGCGCTTTCAGATGGCCGCCGCGCCCAACCCGGCAATCGCGGATTGGCGGGACTGGGAGACCCTGATGGCATCGAGCCCGCCGGATGGCTCTGACGACCCCCATGCCGCCATGTCCATCGCCGAGACCGGCGGTTACGGCACCGTTTCGGGTTCATTGATCGCGCTGCCGCGGGACATGTCGCAGTACCGGCCGATCTGGCGCTTTTGTTCGGGCCGCCCCGGCACCGAACCCTATGTCGACATTCCGCTCTAGGCCGTCAAAAAACCTTTGTCCGCCAGCGCCATGCCAATTGTCTTAAGTGGCCATTATGGTATACATCACTCTCGATCCATCGACCGGCGCGCGGGTGCCGGAATCACGCGACCAAGGCGTATCATGAACCGCCGCAAACAGATTTACGAAGGCAAGGCCAAGGTGCTGTTTCAGGGGCCTGAGCCCGGGACCATCGTCCAATATTTCAAAGACGATGCGACCGCCTTCAACAACCAGAAGAAGGGCGTGATCACCGGTAAGGGCGTCCTCAACAACCGCATCTCCGAACTCCTCATGGTTCGCCTGCAGGAGATCGGCATCCCCACCCATTTCATCAAACGCCTCAACATGCGCGAACAGCTGGTCCGGGAGGTCGAGATCATCCCCATCGAGGTGATCCTGCGCAACATCGCGGCGGGGACCATTTCCAAGCGCCTGGGCATCGAGGAAGGCACGCCCCTGCCCCGCTCCATCGTCGAGTTCTGCCTGAAGAACGATGAGCTCGGCGACCCCATGGTCAGCGAGGAACATATCACCGCATTCGGCTGGGCGACCCATCAGGAGCTCGATGAGGTCGTCAACCTGTCGCTCAGGATCAACGATTTTCTCTGCGGCCTGTTCCTAGGCATCGGCATTCGCCTGGTGGACTTCAAGCTCGAGTTCGGACGCTGGTACAACGGCGAAGAGATGCGCATCGTCCTTGCCGATGAAATCAGCCCCGACAGTTGCCGCCTGTGGGATATCCAGACCAACGAGAAAATGGACAAGGACCGCTTCCGCCGCGACCTCGGCAAGGTCGAGGAAGCCTATCAGGAGGTGGCGCGGCGGCTCGGAATCCTGCCGGAAAGCGGGCCCGCCGACCACCAGGGTACGAAGGCCATCCAATAGTCGAACATGATCGCGCGCGTCCACGTCACCCTGAAGCAGGGGGTCCTCGACCCACAGGGAAAAGCCATAGCGAATTCTCTGAAATCCTTGGGTTTTTCCGGCGTCTCCGGGGTCCGGCAAGGGAAATTCATAGAGCTCGAGCTGGCCGAATCCGATGTCGAGGCGGCGCGTGCCGCGGTCAAGGACATGTGCGAGCGCCTGCTTGCCAACACCGTTATCGAGGATTATGCGATCGAAATCGATGGCTAGGTGCGCGGGGGCCCGCCGGAGGCAGGTGCCGGGGCTCGGGCTCGCGCCCCTTCCTCGTTTTTTCCGGGTGACCCGATGAAAGCCGCCGTCATCGTCTTTCCCGGCTCCAACTGCGACCGAGACATGCAGGTCGCGCTGTCCCAGAGCATGGGCACTACGCCGTTGATGGTCTGGCACCGCGACGCGGAGTTCCCGGCGGTCGACCTGATCGTCGTGCCGGGGGGGTTTTCCTACGGGGATTATCTCCGAGCCGGCGCCATGGCCGCGAATTCCCCTGCCATGAGGGAAACCAGGCGCCGGGCCGAAGCGGGGGTGGCCGTCTTGGGCGTCTGCAACGGCTTTCAGATTCTCACCGAAACGCGGCTGCTGCCGGGCGTCCTGATGCGCAACGCGTCTCTCAAGTTCGTCTGCCGGGATGTCTATCTACGGGTCGAGGAAAACCGCGCACCGTTCCTCGGCAGCTACGACAAGGGACAGGTCATCCGTATCCCCATCGCCCATCACGACGGCAATTACTTCGCCGATGCGGAGACCCTGGCGCGGATCGAGGGCGAGGGGCGCATCGCCCTGCGCTATGTGGACCGCACGGGCGAGGCCAGCGCCGCCGCCAATCCCAACGGCTCGGCGGCGAATATCGCCGGCATCTTCAACGCGGCCGGCAACGTGCTCGGCATGATGCCGCACCCCGAGCGGCTCGCCGACCCGGTCCTCACCGGCAATGATGGCCGCCCCATGTTCGACGGCCTGGTCGAGGCGTTCGCCTGATGGCAACGCAGCCCGCCATCACGCCTGAAGTGGTGGAGAGCCACGGCCTGACGCCGGAAGAGTACGACAACGTGCTGCGGATCCTCGGCCGCACACCCAATCTCACGGAACTCGGCATATTTTCCGTGATGTGGAGCGAGCACTGCTCCTACAAATCGTCGCGAAAATGGCTGAAACGCCTTCCCACCGAGGCCCCTTGGGTGATTTGCGGCCCGGGCGAGAACGCCGGCGTCATCGACATCGGCGACGGGCTTGCCGCCGTGTTCAAGATGGAAAGCCACAATCATCCCTCCTTCATCGAGCCCTACCAGGGCGCGGCGACGGGGGTCGGCGGGATCCTGCGCGACGTCTTCACCATGGGCGCGCGCCCGGTCGCCAACCTCAATGCGCTGCGCTTCGGCAGTCCCGCCCACCCCAAGACGCGGCATCTGGTCTCCGGCGTGGTCGCCGGCATCGGCGGCTACGGCAACTGCGTGGGCGTTCCCACGGTGGGCGGGAGTTGCGATTTCGACGAAAGCTATGACGGCAATATCCTGGTCAATGCCATGACCGTCGGCATCGCGCCTAAGGACCGGATCTTCTACGCCAAGGCGACCGGTATCGGCAATCCGGTGGTCTATGTCGGCTCCAAGACGGGGCGTGACGGCATTCACGGTGCCACCATGGCGTCCGCCGAATTCGACGAGGCGGCGGAGGCCAAGCGGCCGACGGTACAGGTCGGCGATCCCTTCACCGAAAAGCTTCTGATCGAGGCCTGCCTCGAATTGATGGCCGAGGACGTGATCATCGGCATCCAGGACATGGGCGCGGCGGGATTGACCTCCTCGTCCTTCGAGATGGCGTCCAAGGGCGGCGTCGGTGTCGAGCTCGACCTCGACCGCGTGCCGACCCGCGAGGACGGGATGAGCGCCTACGAGATCATGCTGTCGGAAAGCCAGGAACGGATGCTGATGGTGCTGGAGCCCGGCAAGGAAGAGGTCGCTAGGCGGATCTTCGAAAAATGGGAGCTCGATTTCGCCATCATCGGCCGGCTCACCGATACCGGGCGCATGGTGCTCATCTACGGCGGCGAGGTGGCCGCCGACCTGCCCATCGACCCGCTTGCCGAGGCGGCGCCGATCTACGACCGGCCGACCGCGGCCGGCGAGCCCCAGCCGGTGATCCGGCCCGACGAAATTGCCGCGCCCGAAGACGTGATGGCGGCGCTCAGGACGCTGCTGGGCTCGGCCGATCTCTGTTCCAAGCGCTGGATCTGGCAGCAATACGACCACATGGTGATGGCCGACACGGTGGCGCGGCCCGGAGGCGATGCGGCCATCGTCCGCATCCACGGATCCAACCGGGGGCTTGCGTTGACCACCGATTGCACGCCCCGCTATTGCGGCGCCGACCCCGCCACCGGGGCGGCCCAGGCGGTGGCCGAGGCCTGGCGCAACCTCACCGCGGTGGGGGCCCGGCCGCTCGCCATCACCGACAACATGAACTTCGGCAACCCCGAGCGGCCCGAGATCATGGGCCAGTTCGCCGATGCCGTCGACGGCATGCGCGAGGCCTGCCTCGCCCTCGACTTCCCGGTGGTTTCCGGCAATGTCAGCTTCTACAACGAGACCAACGGCAAGGGCATCCTGCCGACCCC
>JAWWBR010000088.1:0-13840 GCA_033720855.1 Alphaproteobacteria bacterium | reverse complement strand
GCTACAACCAGGACCAGCCCTTGGACGTCGTCGACTTCGAGGGCCTGCACCAGCGCCTGGGCCAGAACCGCACCCCGGAGAAGCTCACCGCCCAGTGGCTCGACCACTGCCTGCGCGAATTGAACCTGCGCGACCAGGCGGGGTAAGCTGTCCCCAAGGGCCTCGCGCGACGCGGGGCCGATCAAACATAACCGGGGGGCGCCTATGCTGTTCATCCATAACGAGGTTTCCGAGCGCGTGCTCGAGATGGCGGACGTGATCGCCGTGCAGGAGGATGCGCTCAGGCAGGCGGCCGAGGGCACCGCGGTCGCGCGCCCGCGCATCGACGTCTACGTGCCCTGCGATCGCGAGGACGGCTATTGGCGCTGGGGCACCATGGAAGGCGCCAACGGCGGCTATTTCGCGATCCGCATGAAATCCGACGTCATGACCTGGCCCGAGGCCGACCAGGGCCACCAGACCCAGGAGAAGTACTGCATCGAGCCCGGCACCTTCTGCGGCCTGATCATGCTGTTCTCGACCCGGAACGGCGAGCCGCTGGCGCTGATCAACGACGGCATCCTGCAGCACATGCGGGTCGGCGGCGCCGCCGGCATCGGCGTCAAATACATGGCGCGCGAGGATGCGGAAGACCTCTGCATCCTAGGCTCCGGCGGCATGGCGCGGACCTATCTGGACGCCATCCAGTGCGTGCGCCCGATCTCCCGCGTTCGCGTCTATTCGCCGACCAAGGCCAACCGCGAGGCCTTCGTCGAAGAGATGAGCGAACGGTTCCCCTTCCCCATCGAGCCGGTCAACGAGGCTCATGCGGCGGTCAAGGGCTGCGACATCCTGGCGTGTTGCACCGATTCGATCACCCCCGTGTTCGACGGCGACTGGGTCGAGCCCGGCATGCATATCGCCAACCTCAACTGGCACGAGCTCTCGCGCGAGGCGGTCGCCCGGATCGACCGCATGAGCCGCAAGGGGCAGCTGGACGACGGGCTCAAGAACTACATGGAGGGCCAGAACTCGTATATCTGCGGCACTGCCGACGAGCGCAAGCGCATCCCCGGCGACACCTTCGAAGAGACCCCGTTCACGGCGCTCCGGAGCGACTGCGAGCGCATCCATTTCGAGGAAATCCTGTTGGGGGCCGAGCCGGGGCGAAGGTCAGACGACCAGGTGACCTTCTTCCAGAACTCGGGCAACCAGGGGATCCAGTTCTCCTCGGTCGGGGCGCTTTGCTACACCAAGGCCAAGGACGCCGGGCTCGGCCGCGAGCTGCCGACCGAGTGGTTCCTCCAGGACATTCGCGATTAGGGGGCGAGCCGCCTCCGCCTAGAACCCCCCGCCCGGCAGCAGGATGACGGCGCGCTTGGGCAGGCGGCGCTTGGCGAACCGGATGGTCTGCGAGCTATGCGGCCTGGCCACGTAGCCCTGCGGCGCCAGCAGGTTGTAGAACTGGTTCAACAGCCCCTCGTCGAAATAATGCATGGGGATGACGACCCGGGGCTTGAGCGCCCGGATCACCTCGGCGTATTCGGCCTGGGGCATGGTCGAATTGTCGTCGATGGCGACGAACAGGATGTCGATGGCGCCGATCCGCCCCAAGTGCGATTCCGTCAACTGATGGTGCAAATGGCCGAGATGGGCGAGGCACAGGTCGCCGATCTCGAAGATGAAGATCGAGTTGCCGGCGAACTCGGTGCCGCCGGAGATGCCGCGGATGTTGGTCGCGACGTTGCGCACGCGAAGGTCCCGGTAGAGCACGTTGTGGCGGGGATAGCCGCCTTCGGCGGTGGTCCAGCCGCGCAGCACGTGCTTGACGCCGGGCTCGATGATGTCGGTGTAGTGCGTCTCGTGGGCGTGGTTCATGGTGACGATATCGGGCGGCAGGGCGCTGCGGATATAGCCGTTGTAATCGGTGATCGCCGACGCCCCCTTGGGCGTGCGGATCAGGAAGCTGGAATGGCCGAGATAGGTGACTTCCACCTCGCCCTCGGGCGGCGGCGCGGTGGGCAGCCCCTGGGCGCGGTGCAGGTATCTCTCGAGGGACGATACGGTCCCGGAGACGGGCGGCGCGAAGCCGGCCCGGATGACCCCCGCCTCGACGCCCGGCGCGCGGGCCACGGGCTGGCAGTTGGCCAGCGCCGGCGCCACGCTTAAGGCAAGCAGGCAGAGGGTGCCGAGGGCGCAGAACAGCGCCGCGGCGGCGCTGTGGGGTCGTCGCCGTGCCCATCGTCTTGCGGTCATGAGACCTCCGTTTCCGAGTCCAGTACTGGCCACCCATGGGGGCAGACCTTGAGTCTATCAAACGGCCACCGGGCTGTCGTCGTCGATGCGGGCCGGGCCACCGGCCATGACGGGCAAATTCTGCTATGCTATTTTGGCCATTTCGTGATCACGAACAGATGCCCAGGGGGAGCCATGGCGGCGCCCGATGCCGCGCCGCGGACCCGGTTGGATGGTGCCGGCGGGGTTTCCGCCGGAAACGAACCGGGCACAGGGGGGAGGACCGCCTTTATGAAGGCCGGTTTGTTTTCTTTGTCACTGGCGTGCGTGGTGGGCCTGTTCCAGGTCTTCCCGGCCGAGGGCAAGGATCTCCGGATCATCGCCCCCAACATCCCGCCCCATTTCGACGAGAGCGGAAAGGGCCGCATCGGCGACGTGATCGCCGCAACCCTTGCCCGATGCGGCCACCGGGTGTCGTTCACCATGGTGCCGTTCGGGCGCCACTGGAAGGACTACACCGACATCCCGGGCTTCGACGGCCTTGCCACCGCCGAGGCCGACCAGACCTTCCCGGGATTTACCACCATGCCCTTCATCCATCTGCAGGACGGGGCGACGGTGCTGGCCCATTCGCGCCTCAAGGGCATCACCTCGGTGACCCAGCTTCACGGCAGGCGCGTGATCGCCTTTCCCAATGCCGAGAACATCCTCGGTATCCAGTCCTCGGTGGCCAGGTTCGAAAGCTTCAAGACGCGGTCCAATCGCTTCGACCAGATCCGGCCGCTGTTCGCCGGCCGGATCGATGCGGTCTTGGCCGACGGGCTGATCACCGCGCGGTTCATCGGTGTCCTGCGCGAGAACGCCAAGGCCGGCAAGGAGCCGGGCATTGACGCGGGGATTCCGGTGGTGTTCCGAAAGATTTTCCCTCCCGGCCCACAGAGGCTGTATTTTCGTGATCGCCGGATTGCCCGGGACTTCGACACGTGTTTCAAGGCCTTGCGGGCGGACGGTTCGGTGGCGCGGATCACCCGGCCATATGTCGACCGCTATCGCGCGGTGCTGGGGAACCAGTACCCGGATTTTTGACGGGCGGGGCCGGTGACGGGCGAACGGGCCGGTCGATTTTGACGGTGCGACATGAACGAAGGCAGCGCAAAGCAACCGATGGTCCTGCGGCTCGGACTCTACGGCCGGGCATTGCTGCTGATCGGCTTTGTCCTCGCTGCGATCACCATTGTCGTGACCTACCAGACCATTACCCTCGAGCGACGCGATTTGACCCGCCAACTGGAAGCCCGGGCGAAGGAGCTCACCAGCTCCCAGGTGGTGGCTTTGTCGGGGGCCGTGTGGGAGCTGAACCGCGACAATGTGCGGTTGATCCTCGAGGGGTTGGCGCAGGATCCCGATTTCGTCGCCGGCGAGGTGACCGACGAGAAAGGCCGAACCTTCGCCGAGCTGCGGAGGCGGCGGGTTGAGCCGGCTGCGGCGCTGCGGAAATCCGTCGATCTCTACCTCGAGCGCCCCTCCGGCCCGCGCAAGATCGGCGCCCTCGGCCTGACGCTATCCAAGGACCGGCTTTTCGCCGCGCAACGGCATGCGCTCCTGAAGGCGCTGTTGTTGGGGGCGATACAACTGATCGCTGTTCTCGTCGCCGTCGGGCTGGGGCTGCGCGCGGTGATCAGGCCGCTTGCGCGGATTACCGACAGGATGGTCGGGGTGGCGGCGGGCGATCTCGACAGCCCGGTGCCCCATCTTGAGCGGGAGGACCCCATCGGCAACGTCGCCCGCGCGGTCGAGGCCTTCAGGAACGCGTCGCTGGAACGGGTCGCCGCGCAACGGGCGCTGAAGTCCGCCCACGATGAATTGGAGCGACGCGTGGATGAACGGACCAGGGAGTTGCAGGCGACGCAACGACAATTCAAGGACATCGCCCAATCCTCGGCCGACTGGTTCTGGGAAACCGATGCCGATTTGCGGTTTACCCATATTTCCGACAACGCCTCTCTGGGACGGGACGTACCCCGCGAATGGTATTACGGGATGACCCGAAAGGAGCTGCGCGGGGAGGACTACGACCGCGAGGCCTGGGCCGCCCACGAGGCAGCCCTGGCCCGCCACGAGCCGTTCAAGGATTTCGAATACCTGCGCACGGTCGAGGGGGGCAAGCAGCGATGGGTAAGGGTCAGCGGCGTTCCGGTCTTCGATGACGACGGCGTTTTCACCGGGTATCGCGGCACCGGGTCCGACATCACCGAGTACCGGGCGACCAAGGAGCAGCTGGTTCAGGCGCAAAAGATGGAAGCGGTCGGGCAGTTGACCGGCGGCGTGGCCCATGACTTCAACAACCTGCTGGCGGTGATCATGGGCAATGCCGAACTGCTCGCCGAGAAACCCAAAAACGCCGACCGTCTGATCTCCAACATCCTGCGGGCATCCGCGCGCGGGGCCGAACTCACCAAGCTGTTGCTCGCCTATTCCAGGCGGCAGCCGCTGCATCCCCGACCGGTGGACCTGGCGCGGCTGGTGCCCAACATGCAGGCCCTCCTGGAGCGGACCCTGGGCGAGACCATCGACGTCCGGCTGGACCTGGCGTCCGATCTTTGGCCCGTGCTTGCGGATCCCGGGCAGGTCGAAAACGCGCTGCTGAACCTCGCCTTGAATGCCCGGGACGCCATGCCCCAGGGCGGCACCGTCACCATCGCATGCAGCAATGCCGGGCCCGGAGGGGACCCGGCGGAGCAGGAAAGTGAGGGCGAGACCGGCGATTTCGTGTTGCTGTCGGTGCGCGACACCGGCACCGGGATGACGGCGGAAATCGCCGAGCGTGCCTTCGAGCCGTTCTTCACCACCAAGGAGGTGGGACATGGCAGCGGCCTCGGCCTGTCCATGGTTTACGGCTTCACCAAGCAGTCGGGGGGCCATGTCGCCATCGATAGCGATGAAGGCGCCGGCACCACCGTGAGGCTCTATTTGCCCCGCGCCGGCGCGGTCAAGGACGCCGACGCCGATGCCGACGGTGCCGCGCCGGTCCTCGGGCAGGGGGAGATGGTGCTTCTGGTCGAGGATGATGCCGACGTCCGCGAACTGGTGGAAAAGATGATCACCAGCCTCGGCTACCGCGTGGCCACGGCGGCGACCGCCGATGAGGCGCGCGCGACCCTGAGCGGCACTGACATCGACATGATGCTGACCGACGTGATCCTTCCCGGCGGCGTCAGCGGGCCCGCCTTGGCCGAGGAGGTGCGGCGAGACGATCCGACCCTGCCGATCGTTTTCATGTCCGGGTATCCCGCGGGTGCCGCAGGCGGAGGGCCCCGCTTGGGAGCCGATGACGTGCTGCTGAGCAAGCCCTTTCAAAAGATCCAAGTCGCCTCGGCGATTCGCACGGCACTCGAGGGAGCCGCAACCTAACCCCTGTTCGATACCCTCAATTCCATACCGGCAATGGGCAATACCCGGCGCCGCCGCGGCAAGCCAGGCGACAAACCGCATCCGCCGCAGTAAACTTCTTTCATGCGAAGCTGGTCCGATGCCATGGCCGCCCTCAGGGAGAGCCTCAGCGCGCAACGCCAGCGGGTGTCCGCGATGCCGGAGACCGGCTGGCAGCGTTTCGCGGTGGTGCCCATCCGCATGACCATCGCCGTCGTCCAAGACCTGCTGGGCGGGCAGCTGACCCTGCGCGCCATGAGCCTGGTCTACACCACGCTGCTGTCCCTGGTGCCGCTTTTGGCCATCAGTTTCTCCGTCCTCAAGGGGTTCGGCGCCCACAACCGGATCGAGCCGTTCCTGCGCGGGACATTGGAGCCGCTCGGCGAGAAAGGCATCGAGATCAGCCAACGCATCATCGAGTTCGTCGATCGCATCGAGGTCGGCGTGCTCGGCTTCCTCGGCATCCTTTTGCTGTTCTATACCGTGGTGTCGCTGTTGCAGAAGATCGAGCGCTCGCTCAACTACATCTGGCATGTGCCGACCGAGCGCAGCCTCGCCCATAAGGTCCGCGACTACCTCTTGGCGGTGATGCTCGGCCCGATCCTGGTGATCGGGGCTACCGCCATCATCGCCTCGATGATGTCGAGCTCCGTGATGCAGGCGGTCACCGCCATCGGTCCCCTCGGCCAGCTGGTCGAGCTGGCCGGGCGGATGACCTCGCTGGCCATGGTGGTGGGCGCCTTCACGTTCATCTATGCCTTCCTTCCCAACACCCCCGTGCGCATAGGTCCGGCCCTGGTCGGCGGGGTGATCGCCGGCCTGCTATGGGCGCTGACGGGTTGGGGCTTCGCCTCCTTTATCGTCAATTCGGCCAAGTACACGGCGATCTATTCGGCCTTCGCCACCCTGATGCTGTTCATGATCTGGCTCTATCTGGTGTGGCTGATCGTGTTGCTGGGAAGCTCGGTTTCGTTCTATGTGCAGAACCCCCATTACATCGGTATCCGCAGGGAGAGGGCGCGTTACGGCATCGCGCTCACCGAAAGGGTGGCCTTGGTCGCCGCCTATCATATCGTCAGGTCCTGGTACCGGGGCGAAGACCAGTGGTCCGCCGACCGGCTGGCACGGGAGGCGGGGGCGCCGATGCCGGTATTGGCGCAGGTGCTGCAATCCCTCGAAAGCGCCGGCCTGATCGAACGGGCGGGCCATGACGAAAGGTTCTTCCTGCCCGCCCGTCCGCCGGAGACGACGCCCATCAAGGATGTCATCGATGCGGTGCGCGAGGATGAGGGCCGGGGCCATCCGCCCTCCGGGATGATGGCGATGCCCGCCATCGTCGAAGAGATCGCGGGCCGCATCGATCGCTCGGCCCGGCAGGAACTCGGGAGCCTCAGCCTCAAGGATTTCGCCCTCGCCGGCGACGAAACGGCGGAGGCGGGGACGCCCGAGCCGCCCAGCCTGCACTCCGTGTGACCCGGGCACCCGCTTTCAGGCGGGTCCGACGAAGGCTTCCACCGCCCGGGCGGCCTTGGCCAGGCCCAGGCGCTCGATGGGGACGCCGGTGGGGAAGGCGGCGTAGAAGCGCGAGGGCATCGAGCGGTCGAGCATGACGAAGCAGCCCCTGTCGCTCTCCCGGCGCACCAGGCGCCCGAAGGCCTGCTTGAGCCTGAGCCGGGTCAGCATCTCGTCATAGGCGCGCCCGCCGAACGCCCGGCGCCTGGCCTTGTGCAGGATGTCCGGGCGCGGCCAGGGGACGCGGTCGAAGACGATCAGCCTGAGCGCGGGTCCGGGCACGTCGACCCCGTCGCGCACGGCGTCGGTGCCGAGCAGGCAGCTCTTCTCCTCCTCGCGGAAGATATCGATCAGGGTCGGCGTGTCGATGGCGTCCGCATGCTGGGCGTAGAGCGGGATATCGGCGGCGTCGAGCGGCGCGGCGATGCGTCGGTGGACCCCCCGCAGCCTGGCGATGGAGGTGAACAGGCCGAGCCCGCCGCCGCCCGAGGCGAGGAACAGGGTGCGGTAGGCGGCGGCCACGGCATCGGCGCTGTTTCGGTCGACATCGGTGATTATCAGCACCCGGGCCTGGGCGGCGTAATCGAAAGGCGAGGGGTAGCGCGCGCGCAGCACCGCGGGCCTGCCGTCGTCCACCTCGCCCGCCGCCGCGTCCCCGACATGCCGGGCGCCGGTGCGCTCTTCGGCGGCGCGCCAGTCGGTCTCCGCGTCGCCGGTGGAATCGGTGAGCGTCGCCGAGGTCACGACCACGCCATGGGCCTGGGCCAGCACGGCGTCCGCCAGCGGCTTGGTCGGGTCCACCCAATGGCGGTGCAGGCCGGTGTCGATCTCTCGGCCCTGGACACGGTCGACGGCGAACCAGTCGACGAAATCCTCGGGCGTTTCCTCGGCCAAGGCCGCCAGCATCGCCTGCCAGGCGCCGACCGGCTGGGCGGCGCGCCGGTCGATGGCGCGCAGGGCGCCTTCGATCCTGAGCCTTGTGGCCGCATCCAGGCGATCGGCCTCCGCGTCCAGCATCCGGGCGAGCCGTCCGGCGAGGCGGCCTAAGGGTTCGATGATCTCGCCGAGCGCCGCTTCCAGCCGGCTCGCCGCCGCCAACACGCCGTCGCCGAGGGGTCGGGTCTCGGTCTCGAGCCCGTAGCCCTGATCGTTTTCCGCGCCCTCGGCCCGGGCCAGCACCTGGGCCCGGGCCCGGGCGAGGAAGGCCTCGCACGGCCCCCGGGGCGCGCCCTCGGCAAGGCGCTGCATCCAGCCCCCGCCGGGCAACCGCTGGGCCGCGCGCAGCACCTCGTCAAGCGCCCGGCGGGCGTCTTCGTCCATGGCGGCGACATCGCCGATGCGCCGTTCCAGGCCGCGGGCGCGCGACCGGCGGCGGTCCTCGGCGCCGGCCAGCCAGCGCCGCAGTTCGGCCGCCTCGAGCCCGGTCAGGGCCGCGGCGAAGGCGGAATCGGCGGCGGCAAACAGGTGGTGGCCTTCGTCGAAGACGTAGCGCTGGGGCACGAAGGCGTCGTCCAGGCCCGAGAGCGCCGCCTGGGCCAGGACCAAAGCGTGATTGGCGATGACGATCTCGGCGCGCCGCGCCCGGCGCACGGTGCGCTCGATGAAGCACTTGTGGTAATGGGCGCAGGCGGCATAGATGCATTCGCCGCGCCGGTCGGCGAGGCCCAAGGTGCGCGGGCGGCCCAACAGCTCGGTCAGCCAGGCGGGGAAATCGCCGCCGACCATGTCGCCGTCCCGGGTGGCGCCGACCCAGCGCGCCATCAGTCCCAAAGCCGCCCCTTCGCGGGGGTTGAGCCCGGCCGCCGACGCCGCATCCTCGTAATTCAGCAGGCACAAATAATTTTCCCTCCCCTTGCGCACCACCGCCTTGGCGGCCTTGACCGCGGGATCGGGATAGAGGCGGTCGAGCTCCTGATCGATCTGGCGCTGCAGGTTGCGGGTGAAGGTGGAAATCCAGACCGCGCCGCCGTTGGCCTCGGCCCACAGGCTCGCCGGCGCGATGTAGCCGAGGGTCTTGCCGGTGCCGGTCTCGGCCTCGGCGAGGATCATGTTGGGGCGCCCCGGTGCTGCGCGCGGCTGGAAGGCATGGGTCAGCGCCGCGGCGTAGTCGCCTTGTTGGGGGCGCGCTTCGCCGCCTGCCCCGACAAGGGCCTGAAGACGCGCCCGGGCGGCGTCCTCGGCGACGCCGTGGTGCCCGGGCGGCGGTTCCGGCGCCTCCTCGGCCCATTCCGGCAGGTCGCGCCAGCAGGCCAGGGCCCCGGCGCCGCCGATCGCCGCTTCGGCATCGAGGCCGAGCGCCCGCAGCACCGCTTCGCCCCAGGGCCAGCCGCCGGCCGCCATCAGCCGCGCCAGTTCCTCGAGCTCCGCCCCGGCGCCGGGCGCGCCATTGGCCGAGGGCTCGGCCGCGGCCTCGGCAAGCTCTGAGAGCAGCATGACCGCGGCTTGGCCCAGCGCCTCGGCCTCGCCGCCATGGCCCGGTCCCGCCGCGATGCCGAGCACCCGGGCGATCCCGCGCGGCGTCGGCAGGCAGAAGCGCGCCGGGCGGACAAAGGCGAAGAGTTCCAGCACGTCGAGGGCGGTGAAGCTGGCGAGGCCGAGGCGCCGCGCCGCGGCCGGCATGTGGCAGACGACCAAGGGCTCGGATTTGGCCCGCGCCGCCGCTTCGCGCAGGGAGAGATCGGTGAACGCACCGTCCGCCTCGCGGACCAGCGCCGCCGCCGGCCCGGTGATCAGCACCGGTGCGGGGAGGGCGATGTCCTGACGCGGGGGGGAAGGCTCCGACATGGCCGCAGTATAGAGGGCGGCGCCGTCCTCGGCCATTGGTGCGCGGCCTCCCCGGTGGCGGTGGGACGACGGTTCATTTCCGGTCGCGGTCGCGGTCGCGATCCCGGTCCCGCTCGATTTCGAAATCGTGGTGGCGGGGGCGGTCGCGGGGCCAGTATTTCTCCCGCTCGCGCCGTCGGTGCTCGTCCTCGGTCACCTCGCAGCCGCCGAGCAAGGCGGCGGCGATCGCCAGGCCCTGCTTCAGGAATCCCCTGCGGTCCATGCCCGTGTTCTCCTGCATGGGGTCTCGGCAGACACGCGACCGCTGGGGACGGCGTGGCTGCACGGTGGCCGTTTTGGCGGAGTGCCCGGCCGCCGTTTGGAGCCCTCACAGATGACATAATTTCCCCATCCGGCGTTTCAAGACGCCGCGCCGCCGGATCAGGGGGCGGAACCGGCGCCCCGAACCCGCGCGATGGCGTGCCGCGGCGTCCCGCCCTATAATCGACAGCAAACAGCACCGCCATGACGGCGACGAACTGGGGAGGAAGAGGCCATGGCCGGATGTCGGATGCGGTACCTCGCGTTTTTGAGCGACGATCCCGCGACCCTTGCCGATTTCTACGCCCGCCATTTCGATCTCGATGAGCTCGGGCGGTCGAATTCGGGTGACGTGTCCCTGACCGACGGGTTCTACAACCTCACCTTCCTCAGGCGCCGCGAGGCGCTGAACGAGCCCCATACCGAGACCGGGCTGCACCATGTGGGGGTGCAGGTCGACGACATGGCGCGGGCGGTGGCGGCCTATCGCGGCACCACCTATGGCGATGTCCTGATTGACGAGCCCGGCGGCATCCATTTCGGCGACAAGCGGTTCTACGATCCCGAGCTTGCGCCGGTTTCGGTGTCCGAGGGCGGCTTCGGCGCGCCGCCGGCGCGCGACGTGCGCCCCGCCCATATCGCCCATGTCGCCTTCAACGCGCTGGTCCCCCAACGCATCCTGGTCTTCTATTCCAACCTGTTCGGCTTCCGCGAGGTGACCAACAGCATCAATTTCCGCGGCCGCGGGCGCCTGAACCGGTTCGCCGGCGACGGCGTCACCAATCTTGCCATCCACCCCTTCTTCCACGACACCGAGGGCCACGAGGGCCGGTTCGGCGTCAACCATTTCGGCTTCCTGGTCGACGATATCGAGCGCCGGCTCGAGGCCTTGGCCAAGGAGATCCATGTCGCCGCCCGCCCGGCCAACAGACCCTTCGCCGAATACCGGCTCCAGGACCCCGAAGGCAACAAGTTCGACCTCAGCCAGACCAAGGGATGGGAGGTCGACGTCGACGTCTGGGAGGCCGACGGCGAGCGCCGCGTCGGCCGCTTCGAGACCGGCGGGCCCGGCACCCGGCAGGAGGTCGGCACCGCGGGCCATTGACGAAAGCGCGCGGTTTACTTACGGTCCGGCCACGGCGCCGGGGTGCGCCGCGAATTAGGCACAAACACGCGGGATTGCAGTCGTGACCGAGATGCGCGACATCGCCATGGAGTCCAATGCCTGGCCCTTCGCCGAGGCGCGGAAGATCCTGAAAAGGCTCGGCGGCAAGACGCCGGAGAAGGGCCACGTGCTGTTCCAGACCGGCTACGGGCCGTCGGGGCTGCCCCATATCGGCACCTTCGGCGAGGTCGCGCGCACGACCATGGTGCGCAAGGCCTTTGAGGTTCTCGCCGACATCCCCACCAAGCTGATCGCCTTCTCCGACGACATGGACGGGCTGAGGCGGGTGCCCGACAACATCCCCAACCAGGACATGGTGGCGAAATACCTGGAACTGCCGCTCACCGCCATTCCCGACCCGTTCGGGGAATCCGAGAGCTTCGGGGCGCATAACAACGCGCGGCTGATGGCCTTCCTCGATGCCTTCGGCTTCGACTACGAATTCGTCTCCGCCACCGAGTGCTACAAATCGGGACGCTTCGACGAGGTCAAGATGAAGGTGCTGGAGCATTACGACGCCATCATGGAGGTGATCCTGCCGACCCTTGGGCCCGAGCGCCAGGCCACCTATTCGCCGTTCCTGCCGATCTGTCCCTGGACCGGGCGGGTCTTGCAGGTGCCGGTGATCGAGCGCGATCTCGAGAAGGGCACCTTCGTCTATCGCGACGCCGACGGCCAGACCTACGAGGTCAAGGTGCGGGGGGCGGACTGCAAGCTGCAATGGAAGGTCGATTGGGCCATGCGCTGGGTGGCGCTTGACGTCGATTACGAGATGTCGGGCAAGGACCTGATCGATTCGGTGACGCTGTCGTCGAAGATCTGCCGCATCCTGGGCGGCCGCCCGCCCGAGGGCATGACCTACGAGCTGTTCCTGGACGAGAACGGCGAGAAGATCTCGAAATCCCGCGGCAACGGCCTCGCGGTCGAGGAATGGCTCGCCTATGCGCCGCCCGAAAGCCTGTCGCTCTACATGTACAACTCGCCGCGTAAGGCCAAGCGCCTCTATTTCGACGTCATCCCCCGCTGCGTCGACGACTATCTCGGCAATCTGGAGAAATTCGCCGCCGAGGAGGAGGCCGCCAAGCGCCTCGCCAACCCTGTCTTCCACATCCACGGGGGCGCGCCGCCTCAGCCCGAGACCCATCTCACCTTTTCCATCCTGTTGAACCTGGCGAGCGTCTGCAACACCGAGGACAAGGCCGTGCTGTGGGGCTTCATCACCCGCTACGATGCGCAAGCGACGCCCGATAGCGCGCCGATCCTGGACCAGCTGATCGGCTACGCCATCGCGTACTACCGGGACTTCGTCAAGCCGGAGAAGACCTACCGTCCGGCGAGCGCCGAGGAAAAGGCGGCGCTGGACGACCTGCGCGGCGCCCTTGCCGCCCTGCCCGCCGATGCCGATGCCGAGGCGATCCAGTACGAGGTCTACGAGGTCGGCAAGCGCCACGAGTTCGAGAACCTGCGCGACTGGTTCAAGGCGCTGTACGAAATCCTCCTCGGCCAGAGCCAGGGCCCGCGCATGGGCTCCTTCTTCGCGCTCTACGGCCTCACCGAGACCCTCGCCCTGATCGACCGGGCGCTCGCCGGCGAAGACCTTGCCGCCCCCGCCGAGGCCGCCGGCTGAGGCTCAAGCTTCCGGCCGCGCCGTCGTCTTGGCCCAGTCGAAATAGAGCTCCCGGGCCTTGGCGTAGATCGGCCCCGGCTGCAACGTGCGGTCCTCCAAGCCGATCAAGGGCGTCACCTTGGCGTAGTTGCCGGTCGAGAACACCTCGTCGGCGGCCATCACGTCATCGAAGCCGAGGGTCGCCTCCGCCACCTCGATGCCCGCCTCGCCCAGCAGACCGATCACCCGCGCCCGCGTGATGCCGGCGAGGAAGGTGCCGTTGGCAACCGGGGTCGCCACCCGCCCGTCGCGGGCGATGAAGATGTTGGCGGTGGCGAACTCGGCGACGTTGCCGTTGGCGTCCAGCACCACGGCGTTGTCGAAGCCGGCCTCGCGCGCCGCCCTCAGCGCCGCCGCCGTTTGCGGATAGAGACACGACGCCTTGGCGCGGGTCGGCGCGCTTTCCGGCGTCGGCCGGCGGATCGCGGACAGGTGCGCGGTGAAGCCCCTGGGTTTGGGGATCGGGGCTTCGAAGAGCGTCAGGACGAAGCGGGTGGATTCGGGCTTGGGCGTCACGAACCCGTCCTCGGCGAAGAACATCGGCCGGATGTAGAGCTCGGCGCCGTCTTCGAAGCGGTCGATGCCCTCCCAGGCGAGCACCACGATGTCCGCCGCATCCAGGGGCGGTTCGAGGCCGAGGATGCGCGCCGAGGCGATGCAGCGCTCGGCATGCTTGTCGAGGTCGGGCGCCAGGCCGGCAAAGGCGCGCGCGCCGTCGAAGGCGACCGAAGCCATCCAGGCCGCGTTGGTGAGCGGCCCCATGATCGGCG
>JAWWBR010000087.1:0-14197 GCA_033720855.1 Alphaproteobacteria bacterium | reverse complement strand
CCCGCCCATATCCATTTTTCCCTGTTCGGGCCGAGCTTCGTCACCCGCCTGGTGACCCAGATGTACTTCCCGGGCGATCCCCTGCTCGAGATCGACCCGATCTTCCTCGGCATTCCCGATGCCGAGGCACGGACGCGGCTGATCGCCAAATTCTCGCTCGCCGAAACCGTCTCCGAATGGGCGCTCGGCTATGAGTTCGACATCGTGCTGCGCGGGCGCAAGGCGACGCCCCGGGAGGCTTGAGCGATGCCCAAACAGAGCCCCGCGCAGACCATCGGACCGTATTTCGCCTATTGCCTGACGCCGGAGCCCTGGGGGCGGACGGGCATCGCCTCGAACCGCCTGGCCGGGTCCAAGACGCAAGGCGAACACGTCGTCATCGAAGGCCGGGTGCTGGACGGCGCCGGCGAGGTCGTCTCCGATGCCCTGATCGAGCTGTGGCAGGCCAATGCCGCCGGCCGCTACCGCCATCCCGCCGACGACCGCGACGATCTCGACCTCGATGACGGCTTCACCGGCTTCGGCCGCTGCATGACCGACGCCACGGGCGCCTTCTCCTTCGAGACCGTCAAGCCGGGCCGGGTGCCGGGGCCGGGCAACCAGATCCAGGCCCCCCATGTCGGCCTCATCGTCCAGGCCCGCGGCATGCTGAGCCACGCCTTCACCCGCCTTTATTTCTCCGACGAGGCGGACGCCAATGGCGAGGACCCGGTGCTGGCCTTGGTCGAGGACGCCCGCCGGCCGACCCTGATCGCGGTCCGGGAGGAGGGCGCCGGCGGCCCAATCTATCGTCTCGACATCGTCTTGCAGGGCGAGGACGAGACCGTCTTCTTCGATGCCTGAGGCGGGAGCGACGGAGCTACGGGAATGGACGAGAAAGAACGCTATGAACGGGGCATGAAGACCCGGCGGGGCGCCCTCGGCGATGCCCATGTGGACAGGGCCGAGGCCAACCGCACGCCCTTCAACGAGGATTTCCAGGACTTCATCACGCGCTACGCCTGGGGCGAGATCTGGGACCGCCCGGGCCTGGACAAGCGCACCCGCAGCCTGGTCACCCTGGCCATGCTGGTGGCCCTGAACCGCGAGGCCGAGCTCAGGATGCACCTCAACGCCGCCCGCAACAACGGCGTCAGCCGCGAGGAGATCAAGGAGCTCCTACTCCATGCCGGCCTCTATTGCGGCCTACCCGCGGCCAACGCCTCCATCCATTTGGCCGAGGCGGTTTTCGCCGAGCAGGACGCCGCCGCCGGACCCGGCGGGGCGGAGGGGAATTAAGAAAAGACGAACGGCGCGTCGCAGCATCGGCCCGTGCAGGGTGTCGCGGGGCAGGGGCGGTCGTCGCGCGCCGCAAAATCCAGAGGGGAGGACATAATCGTGGCCAAACTGCCGAGAGACGTCAGACCGATGCCGGCGACCATCCGCTCGCGCGTGGTGCTGGAGATCGCCTGCGAGCTGGTGGCCATGAAGGAGGAGGCCAACAACCAGGCCAAGGTGCTGCTGCGGCGCCAGGGGGAGAGCGACTGGCCCCTGGCGCTGTCCGGCTCCGGCACCATCGCCGGCGTCCACGAGGTGGTCAACGGCGAGGCCCAGCTCGCCATCGTCAACCCGTCCGCCGCCCTGAGCGTGGCCCATCGCGGCAACGCCCCGTTCACCGAGCCCCAGCCGGTACTGCCCATCGCCGTGGTGCCGTCCCTCGACCTCTGCCTCTTCGTCGTTGCCGCGGACACCGGCCTGACCTATATCGAGGAGATCGCCGAGCGGCGCTATCCGCTGCATATCGCGCTTCGCGGCCAGCGCGATCACTGGCTGCAGCAAACCTTCGAGGACCTCTGCGCCGCCGCCGGCTTCACCCTCGCCGACCTCGAATCCTGGGGCGGCAGCTATCGCCGCGAGGGCCATATCCCCAAGCGCGGCGGACCCAAGTTCGAGGCCATGGCGCGGGGCGAGATCAACGCCATCTTCGACGAATCGGCCTTCAACTGGGGCAACGACGCCGTCGTCGACGGCATGACGGTCTTGAACATGCGCGAGGAGACCATCGCCAGGCTGGAGGAGATCGGCCATATCCGCGCCATCGCGCGCCAGGCGGATTTCCCCGATTTCCCCGGCGACATCCTGACCATCGACTTCAGCGGCTGGCCGGTGTTCGTCCATGCCGAGGCGCCCGACGACCTGGTGACCCGGATCTGCACCGCCTTCGAGGCGCGAAAACACCTGATCCCCTGGCAATACGAGGGCCCGTTGCCGCTCGAGCGCATGTGCCGGCATTGCGAGGACGCGCCCCTGACGCTGCCCCTGCACCCGGCGGCGGAACGCTACTGGCGCGCGCTGGGCTACCTCGATTGACTTCGGCCCGCACGCAAGGACCGCGAAATGGCGCCTTCCATCGCCGCCCCGGCCTTGCTAACAAAGGGCCCGGTATGAACGGGACGAGAGGGGAGCGGCCGGCGCCATGGAGATAGACGCAAACGGTGTCCGCCTTCACTACGCGGTATCGGGACGAGACGGCGCGCCCTGGGTGACGCTGTCCCATTCCATCGCCGCCGACCTGAGCTTCTGGGACGCCGAGGCCGATGCGCTGGGTGCCGAGTACCGGGTGCTGCGCTACGATACCCGCGGCCACGGGGCGAGCGCCGTCGGCACCGATGCCTACAGCCTCGAGCTGCTGGCCGCCGACGTGATCGCGCTTTGGGACGGGCTCGGCATCGACAAAAGTCATTTCGTCGGGCTGTCCCTCGGCGGCATGACGGGGATGGTCCTCGGCCTCGATCACGGCGACCGCCTCGACCGCCTGGTGATCGCCAACGCCCGCAGCCAGGCGACCCCGGAATACACCGCGCTCTGGGACCAGCGCATCGCGCTCGCCGAAGCCGAGGGCATGGCGCCGATCGCCGAGGGCACCGTCGGGCGCTGGTTCACCGAGGGCTTCATCGCCCGCGCGCCGGAAGCCGTCGCCCGGGTCCGCGCCGTCATCGAGGCGACCCCGCCCCAAGGTTTCGCCGGCGCCGGGCGGGCGATCCGCGCCATCGACCTCCACCGCCGGCTCGGTGGCCTGTCCTGCCCGACGCTGTTCATCGCCGGCGCGGACGACGGCGCCTGTCCGGCGGCCGACATCCGCGCCGATCACGAGGCGGTGCCGGGCTCCCGATATGTCGAGCTCGCGCCCGCGGCCCATATCTCCAACCTCGAACAGCCCGACGCCTTCGCCGAGGCGGTGACGGCGTTCCTCGCGCGCTGACGGAGGGGAGCGCTCGCGATGGCAGAGATTTGCACCCTTAAACACGCGGTCGCCCAGCACCTCCATGACGGCGACACGGTGGCGCTCGAAGGGTTCACGCATTTGATCCCCCATGCCGCCGGTCACGAGGTGATCCGCCAGGGGCGGAAAGATCTGACCCTGATCCGGATGACGCCGGACCTGATCTACGACCAGCTGATCGGCATGGGCTGCGCCCGCAAGCTGGTCTTCGCCTGGGGCGGCAATCCCGGGGTGGGCTCGCTCCATCGCCTGCGCGACGCGGTCGAGAACGGCTGGCCCCATCCGCTCGAGATCGAGGAGCACAGCCACGCCGGCATGGCCAACGCCTTCGTCGCCGGCGCCTCCAACCTGCCGTTCGCGGTGCTGCGCGGCTACAAGGCGACGGACCTGGTCAAATACAACGACCGCATCAAGAGCGTCACCTGCCCGTTCACCGGCGAAGAGCTCGCCGCGGTGCCGGCGCTCCGGCCCGATGTCGGCGTCATCCATGCCCAGCGCGCCGATGCCAAGGGCAACGTGCTCATCCATGGCATCGTCGGCCTGCAGAAGGAGGTGGTGCTGAGCGCCAGGCGATCGATCGTCACCGTGGAGGAGGTGGTGGACGCCCTCGATCCGCCGGCCAATTCCTGCGTGCTGCCCCATTGGGCGGTGGACGCGGTCTGCGCCGTGCCCGGAGGCGCCTATCCGTCCTACGCGCTCGGCTATTACGAGCGCGATAACCGCTTCTACAAGGCCTGGGACGCGATCGCCAAGGATCGCGACGGGTTCCGCGCGTGGATCGAGCGCCACGTGCTCGGGACCGAGGATTTCGACGGGTTCCGCGCCTCGCTCGAGGCGGCGCGGGCGGAGGAGGCCGGGCCATGAGCGAGAACGATTTCACCACCAACGAGATGATGACGGTGGCCGCCGCCAGGCTGCTTGAGAACGGCACCGTCTGCTTCGTCGGCATCGGCCTGCCCTCCCAGGCGGCCAACCTCGCGCGGCTCACCCACGCCCCGGAGGTGGTCTTGATCTACGAATCGGGGCCCATCGGCACCAAGCCCGACGTCCTGCCGCTCTCGATCGGCGACGGGGTGCTGGCGGAAAGCGCCGATACCGTGGTGCCGACCCACGAGATCTTCCGCTACTGGCTCCAGGGCGGGCATATCGACGTCGGCTTCCTGGGCGCCGCCCAGATCGACCGCTTCGGCAACATCAACACCACCGTGATCGGCGATTACGACCACCCCAAGGTGCGGCTGCCCGGCGCCGGCGGCGCGCCGGAGATCGCCGATCAGTCGGGCGAGGTCTTCGTCGTCATGCGCCACGGCCTGCGCAGCTTCGTCGACAAGCTCGATTTCCTGACCTCCGGCGGCTACCTCGAGGGCGGCGACGCACGGGAAAAGCGCGGCATCGCCGGCAAGGGACCGACCCGGGTGATCACCGATCTTTGCGTCCTCGAGCCCGAGGCGGGAAGCCGCGAGCTGGTGGTGACGTCCATCCATCCCGGCGTCAGCCGCGAGCAGATCGCGGAAGCCACCGGCTGGGACGTGCGCTTCGCCAATGACGTGACCGAGACCGCGGCGCCGACGGCCGAAGAACTCCGAACCTTGCGCGAGTTCCTCGCCCGCACCGCCGAGGCCCACGGGGACACCGCGTGAGCGTGGACGAGATTCTCACCATAGACCGTCAGGTCGATCACACGTCGCTGGTGCCCGCCATCGCCGGTGAGCCGACCCGGCTCTTCGTGCGCGAGAAGGCGGCGGCCAGCCTGCTCGCCGCCGATGGCGGGCGGGTCGGCGAGGACCGGGTGGTGCTGATGGTCCATGGCGGTTTTTCGCCGGTGGAGCTGGCCTTCGATTTCACCTATCCGGTTTTCGGCGACGAGGCGCCCTATAGCTGGATGGAGGCGCTGGCGCGGGCGGGCTTCGACGTCTTCGCCATGAACCTGACCGGCTACGGCGCATCCAGCCGGCCGCTGATGGGGGATCCCGGCAACCTCTCGCCCGAACACCAGGCGCTGATGGACGCCGAAACCCTGCCCGAGCCGCGCCCGCCGAGCTATCCCTACAAGCTGGTGACGAGCGAGTCGGAAGCCGCCGACATCGACCGCGTGGTCGATATGATCCGAAGCCTGCGCGATGTCGAGCGCGTCAACCTGATCGGCTGGTCTGGGGGCGGCATCCGCACCGGCACCTATACCGTGCGCCACCCGGAAAAGGTCGCCAGGCTGGTCATCTGGGCGTCCTCCAATTACGCCGATGACGGGCGCGACGGCCCGCCCGCCGAGCTGCCCGAGCCGGGCTATCCGATCATGTTCCAGGACCGGGCCACCGCCGAGGCGGTCCGCTGGCGGCCCAATGTCAAGCGCGAGGGCCAGGTGGCGCCCGGTGTGCTGGACGCCGTCTGGCAGCAGACCTGCGCCGCCGATCCCCTGGGCGCGGCCTGGGGGCCGGGGGGCCTGCGCGCGCCAAGCCGCAGCTATTGGGGCTGGAACGCGCGGGCCGCCGCCGCCATCAGGTGCCCGACCCTGGTCATGGTCGGCGAATACGACCGGCTGATGTCATCCAACCGGGCGCTCCACGCGGCGCTTGGCAGCGAAGAGAAGGTCTTTCTCGCCATCGACGGCGGCTCCCATTTCATGGCCTGGGAGAAGCAGCGCCGCATTCTGCACCGGGCATCGATCGCCTGGCTCGGGGAGGGCGCCGTCGCGGGCAAGAGCCGGGGCGTCTTTCGCGTCGATTACGAGGGCGGCTTCGCCGCCGAGGACGCCGCCTGAGACGGCGCCGCGGGGCTCAGGTTTTCTCCGCGAACAGGCTTTCCAGCAGCTGGCGGAAGATACGCGACTGGCGCGCCAGGAACGGGGCCTCCTTGTAGGCGCGGGCGAGGATGAAGCCGCCCTCGATGATGCTCATCGAGATCTCGGCCAGCTCGGCGGCGGTGACCGGCGCATTCGGCGGGTGGGCGGCGATGGCGTCGTCGAACAGCCCCTCCATCATGCGGCCCCAGTTTCGGAACCCGGTTTCGATGAAATCGTTGAGGGCGGGGTCGAACTGCCGGCTTTCGTAGACGTAGCTCGCGAACAGGCAGCCGATGGGAACCTCTTCGAGGCTCTCGATGAATTCCTCGAACAGCTTGAAGAACAGGAAGACCGCCTGTAGCGGATCGTCGGCCAGGCTCCGGGCGCGGGCGGCGAAGTCGTCGAGGCGCCTGAAATCCTCCTCCCAGTAACGGTGGGCCAGGGCCCGGGCGAGGGCACCCTTGTCGTTGAAATGGTAGAAGAACGCCCCCTTGGTCAGGCCGGCGCCGCCGATGATGTCGTCGATGGAGGTGCCGGAAAACCCCTGCTCGAGGACCAGCGCTTCGGCCGTCTCCAGGATCTTTTCCCGCGTGATCTCGCCTTTGGAGGCCATACGTCACCTTAAAAAATACCCAACGGTTTGTCAAAAATAGCCGAGAGGGAAATTTTTTTCAAGAAATAAAGTCGGTTAAATATCTGTTTTGACTTCGAAAAAAATTTCAACAGTCGGTGCAGGCAGCGCGCGCCGAAAAAAGTTGTTGTAAAAACATACCGTATGATATTTTATACCAACTGGTTGGTATTTTTATAAGGTTTCACGCAGCACCAAAAAGGAGAGATCCCATGGCAACAGCACGCCCCTTCGAAAACACCCCTTCGGCTCCCACGCCCAAGACGATCAACGGCGTCGATACCGAGGCCCTCGGTGCCACCATCGACGCCATCACCGCCGATCCGTCCATCGCCGGGTTTCAGTTCCGCCTCGTGAACCGCTGGATCGACGGCGGCCACAACCGCTCCGTCATCAAGGGGTTCTACGGGGCGGGCGAGGAAGACGCCACGCGCACCGAGCCGTTCGTGCTCGATTCGGGGGAGCCTCCGGTGCTGCTGGGCACCGACACCGGCCCCAACCCGGTCGAATACCTGCAGCATGCCCTGATCGGCTGCCTGACCACCTCCATCGTCTATCACGCCGCGGCGCGAGGGATCGCCGTGCGCAGCCTCACCTCCGAGGTCGAGGGTGAGGTCGACCTGCGCGGGTTCCTGGGCCTCGCCGACGACGTGCCCAAGGGCTACAAGGAGCTCCGCGTCAAGTTCCGGGCCGAGAGCGACGGCGATGCGGAAACCCTGCGCGAGTGCGCGAGCTTTTCGCCGGTCTACAACACCCTCGGGAAATCGGTTCCGGTAAAGCTCGAGATCGAGACCGTCTGACGCCCACCCTTGACGTCCAAGATGCCCCCTTTGGGCGGGACCAGCCGATGGCGCTGGCCCCGCCCGTCTTTTTTCCAATGGCGCGACCGTTCGGCTTGCGCGGGGGATGCGGGATGCCTACCCTTGGCCGCGGGCCCCTTCGGCCCGAGCCACGATGACAAAAGGGGCGGGCGCATCGCCGGCGGGGCCTCTTCCCGGCACGCCATGGCGGCGCTGCCCCGCAGCTCTAGGCGAGGCGGCGGCATGCGCGTAGCAGAGGATTTCCCGAGATTTTCCGGCCCCGAGATGGCCCAGCGCCATGCCAAGGTCGCCGCCTTGATGGAAGTCGAGGGGGTCGATGCGCTCTTGGCCTTCGGCTCCGGGCGCTTTTCGTCGGAAATCTACTGGCTCAGCGACTGGCCGGGCAGCCGCGAGGCCTATGTGCTCTTTCAGAAGGACGCGGCGCCCCTGGTCCTCCTCCAGCTTTACAACCACGTGCCGATGGCGCGGGTGCTTTCGGTCATCGAGGACGTGCGCTGGGCCGGGGCCAATACCGCCCGCACGGTGGCCGAGGCCCTGGTCGAGCGCGGGCTCGAGGGCCGGCCCATCGGCATTGTCGGGTCCGTGCCCTACCGGCAGTATCAGACCATCGCCGCGGCGGTCGGGCCCGATTCTCTCAAGGACATTCACGGCGCGTTTCGCATGATGCGCACCATCCGCTCGGCCGAAGAGATCGAACGCATCGAGCGCGCCTCGGATCTGACCGATAAGTCCATGGCGGCGATCGAAGAGGGCCTGCGCGTCGGCATGACGGAATGGGAGATCCCGGCCCTGATCGAACCGGTCTATCTCGACGAAGGGGGGTACGCCGGCATCCATTTCATCACCTCGATGCCCATGGACGACCCGCACTTCCCGGTGCCCGCCCAGTACCAGTCGAACCGCCGCCTGGGTGAGGGCGACGTGGTGATCACCGAGATTTCCGGCGCCTATTGGGGATACAGCGGGCAGATCCACCGCACCTATTCCCTTGGCCGCGCGCCGGACCCGGCCTGGGCCGAGCTCCACGCCGTCGCCGTCGAGGCCTTCGAGACGCTGGCCGGTTTCATAAAGGAGGGCGTGACCAGCCGCGAGGTCGAGGAGGTGGCCGACCTCATTCACGAGCGCGGCTACGCCGTCTATGACGACCTCCTGCACGGGGTCAACCAGTCGCCGCCGATCATCCAGACCGCCAAGGGCCGGCGCCATGAAAGCGCAGACGTCACCTTCCGGGAGAACATGGTCGTCACCATTCAGCCCAACGTCATCACCAAGGACGAGCGCATGGGCCTCCAGTTCGGCGAAACCCTGGTGGTGGGCAAGGAGGGCTGCAAGCCGCTCAACCATTATCCGCGCAAATGGGTGGTCTGCGGCGGCTGAAGACCGCGATGCTGGAATGGCTGGGGCCGGGGCACCGTGTGACCCCTCCGTCCCTGCCGCGCCCTTGGCGACCGCTTCCGGCTGTAAGCGGACATATGGCCGATGACGACGGGTGAATATTGCCCCGCCGCGGCGGCCTTTCTTATGGTATCGCTAATCCCTGCATCGATACCCAGGACGGAGTTCGCACCATGACGAAGACCTACACGCCGCCGAAAGTCTGGAAATGGGAAGGCCAGAAGCAGGGGCGGTTTACCGCCACCAACCGCCCGATCTCCGGCGCGACCCACGAGAAGGAGCTGCCCGTCGGCAAGCATCCGCTGCAGCTCTATTCGCTGGGCACGCCCAACGGAGTGAAGGTCACGGTGCTGCTGGAAGAGCTGCTGGCGAAGGGCCATGCGGGCGCCGAATACGACGCCTGGCTGATCAACATCGGCGAAGGCGACCAGTTCGGCAGCGGCTTCGTTGCGGTGAACCCAAACTCCAAGATCCCGGCCCTGATGGACCACAGCACCGAGCCGCCGACCCGGGTCTTCGAGTCCGGCGCCATACTGCTGTACCTGGCCGAGAAATTCGGCGAATTCCTGCCGAGCGACCCGGCCAAGCGGCCGGAATGCCTGTCCTGGCTGTTCTGGCAGGTCGGCAGCACCCCCTATGTCGGCGGCGGCTTCGGCCATTTCTACGCCTACGCGGAGGAAAAACAGCAATACCCCATCGACCGCTTCACCATGGAAACCAAGCGCCAGCTCGACGTGCTGGATAAGCGCCTCGCCGACAACCGCTATATCTGCGGCGACGACTACACCATCGCCGATATGGCAATCTGGCCTTGGTATGGCGGGCTGGTCATCCACAACCAGTACGGGGCCGAGGAGTTCCTCGATGCCAGGTCGTATACCAACCTGCTGCGCTGGGCGGAGGAGATCCAGGCCCGCGAACCGGTCAAGCGCGGCCGCATGGTCAACCGCCGGCGCGGCGAACCGCACGAACAGCTGCGCGAGCGCCACGACGCCGGCGATTTCGAAACGAAGACCCAGGACAAGATCGAGGCGGCGGGCTGAAGGCGGCGCGGCGAGAGCCTGCGCTGGGTGCGCATGACCCCGCAGGCGCCGAAGCTGGCCTCACTTTCTGACCACTGAGGACGGTGGGAGGCCGATGGGCCGGCCTCCCACCGAAGCCGTTACTCGCAGGTGATCCGCCTAACCAGATCCTTTTCGCCGTAATGGCGGAAATCGCAGGACATCCCAACTTTGAGCGCCTTGGTTTTGGCTTTCTTCCCGCCGAGTTTCACTTTCGATCGCCGGCTATGCAGTTTGAACGTGTGCATCTTGCCGTCCGCCCCTTTGACCTCGATCCGCTTCTTGGACAGCTTGGTGATGGTGCCCGCAAGCCGCTTGAGCTTGACCTTCTTGATCTTGCCCACTTTGAGGGCCGTGGCCGCTCGCGCGACCACCTCCTTGGGATAGGACATGAAGCGGGCGACCACCTTGTCGACCTCGGCCCCACTCATGGGATCGATGTTGAGCCTTCTCCGGGCCGCGCTCTTGAGGAAGGCGGGATCGGTCATGGTTGCCATGAAGGCGGTCCGCAGCGCTTCGGTCCGGTCCTTGGGCTGGTCGGGCGGGGCGGCGAAGGGCCGGCTCAGGGTCACACGGTTGTAAATCAGTTCCATCACCTTTCTGTCTTCCGGTGTTTTCGCATAATCGTAAATATGCGGCACGCCCTTGAGCTCGGGGATCTTTTCGAGGCCAACCTGGACGACGACGATCAATCGGCCTGACTTCCATTCCTGGCGGCGGACGGATTTCAGTGTGCTTATCTGGAATGCGCAGCCCCCTTGGACCTCACCCCGTTTCATGGCCAGCAACACCCCGGTGCCCCCGGCATAACCGTGGATCACCTGGATGCGCGATCCCAAGAGCGCATTGAATCCGCGCGGAAATTCGCTTTGCACCCCGGTCGAGCCGCCGGCGCCGAAGATCACCGGCTGCTTGAGGATGTCGTCGAAGGTGCGGAGTCCGGATTCGTGCCACACCGCACAGGCGCCTTGAGAGCGCTCGACATTGCCGATCCAGGAAAACCCCGCCGGATCGAATTTGGCCTTCTTGTTCCCGAACATCGGCGAAAACAGCGCACCGGAGGTAAACACACCGATCGCCGTGCCGTCGCGGGGCGCGGAGTTGTAAATGAAGTTCGCAACCCGTAGCCCCGAGGCGCCGGGCATGTTGCGCGGAATCACCGAGGGTTTGCCGGGAATGTGGTCGCCCAGATGCTGGGCCACGGCACGGGCGTAGGTGTCGTAGCCGCCGCCGGGCGGAAACCCGATATAGATGGAAACATTCTTGGTTTTATAGAAATCCGCGAGCTTGGCAGACTCAGCCGTCCCGGAAGCGATCATGGCCGCCATCAGCCCGGCGATGGTCAGGGCTATGCGGCCGGGGTATGCCTTGTGACTGGACATCATGTTCGGTCTCCCATATTGGCCGGGGTCCGAAACGCCGGAACACCGGCAGTGTTGCCCCTGTGCCCGGATTGTCCCGGATCTTTGCCTGAGGGATCTGTACCTGGTGATGCTATCAACACCGTCCTGTCCACACAATCGTCTCCGGCCGCGGGGCCGCCTCCCTGATCGCGCGCCGTTACAACGATGCCCAGCTGTGCTAGCGTTTTCGGCTGCGGCAGCGGTATCCGCGGACCATCGGTTAAGGGTTGACCATGCCACCAAATCTGAAGCCCGGCATCGGCGATTGCATGCCCAACTTCCAGTTGATGGACACCGGTCGGCACCTCCGCTCGCTGCTCACGCTGGCCCTCGGCAGGCCCACCGTCGCCCTGTTCTACGAGGACAATCGTTCGAGCCTGACCCGGGAGACCCTTCAAGGCTTCATCCAGGTGAACCGCGACTTGACCGCGCGCGCCGATGTGTTCGCCATCAACAGCGAGGGCGTCGACGAAAACGTCCGCTTCTCCGCCGAGATGAACCTGCCCTTCCCATTGCTCTCGGACCCGGAACAGGTGAGTCTCAAGCTCTACGACCTGGGGCGCGCGACGCACCAAGGAAATGGGCAAGCCAACGGCGGCGCTTTGGCGTGCCTCGTCGCCGACAGCAACCGCCGGATCCTGCGCATCGACCCCTGCGTCACCGACCCCGGCCATGCCCGGAACATCCTGGCATTCGTCAATGGGATACCCGAGGACGTCGCCGAGGAGGCCGGAGCCCACGCGCCGGTGCTGGTGGTGCCGCGCGTGTTCGATCCCGAGCTGTGCCGACGCCTGATCGAACAGTACGAGACCGCCGGCAATCAGCCGAGCGGCCTGAGGCGGGGTGAGGAAAAGAATGTGATCGAGGCCGACAAGAAGATCCGCAGCGATCACATATTGGTCGATCCTCAGCTGCAGCAGGAGGCCAAGGTCCTGATCACCAAGCGCGTCATACCCGAACTGTCGAAGGCCTTCGGATTCCAGGCGAAACGGGGCGAGTCGCTCAAGATCGCGTGTTACGACGCGAAGGATGGCGGCTTTTTCCAAACCCATCGCGACAACTGCAACCCTGTCGGCGGCCGGCGTTTCGCCATGACCTTGAACCTGAATACCGGGGCCTATGAAGGGGGATATCTGAAATTCCCGGAATACGGCGGGCGTCTCTACCGTCCCGCCATCGGCGACGCGGTCTTGTTTTCCTGCCTGCTGGCCCACGAGGCGACCCCGGTCACGGCGGGGAGGCGTTTCGCCCTGCTGACCTTCTTCCTGGGCGACTGAACGGCGCCGGCGCCCGGGGAACGGCGTGGGCCTCGCGGTGTTGCGGCGGTGGCGTTGGGCCCGCCGCCATATGGCCCGAATCCGCCTTCCGGCCGCCCGTCTTTGGAGACTATGACGTTCCAAAAGCCGGCCCGCGTTTGCTAGAATGGGCCTCCCGCCCGTCGCGGGGCTTGCTGTTTTGAGAGGGAGAGAGTGATGGGGGAATTCGCGTTAGGCCAGTCGGTATCCCGGTTCGAGGACCAGAGGCTGCTCAAGGGCAGGGGCCGCTTCGTCGACGATGTCCAGTTGCCGCGCATGGCCTATGGCGTGGTGCTGCGATCGCTCCATGCCCACGCCAAGATCCTCTCCATCGACACCGGCGCGGCCAAGGCCGCGCCCGGGGTGCTCGACGTGCTGACCGGCGCCGACTGGGAGGCGTCGGGCTGGGGCGACCTGCCGCGCGGCGTCGGGCGCACGCGGCGCGACGGATCCGAGCTCTACCGCGGCCGCTATCCCGCCCTGGTCAGCGACCGCGTGCGCTGGGTCGGGGATTACGTCGCCTTCGTCGTCGCCGAGACCCGCGAACAGGCGCTGGATGCCGCCGAGCTGATCGAGGTCGACTACGAGCCGCTGCCCGCCGTCACCTCCACCGCCGATGCCACCAAGCCGGGCGCGCCGCAGGTGTGGGACGATTGCGAGAACAACATCTGCTTCGTCTTCCTCGCCGGCGACAAGGACGCCGTCGATGCCGCCTTCGAGACGGCCGATCACGTCGTCGAGCAAAGCTTCGTCATCAATCGCGTCGCCGTTGCGCCGACCGAGCCGCGCGGCTGCGTCGGCGATTACGATGCGTCCGAGGATCACTACACCATCTACACCACGCTGCAGCGCGCCCATCCCTACCGTACCCAGCTGGCCAACGAGGTGTTGAAGGTGCCGGAGAATAAGGTGCGCGTGATCGGCGGCGACGTCGGCGGCAGCTTCGGCATGAAGTCGGCGATCTACAACGAGGTGGCGCTGGTGCTGCTGGCCTCCAAGCGGCTCAATCGGCCGGTCAAATGGACCAGCACCCGGTCGGAAGCCTTCCTCAGCGACGGCCAGGGGCGGGACAACGTCACCACCGCCGCCTTGGCGCTCGACAAGGACCACAACTTCCTCGCCGTGCGCGTCACCACCTTCACCAATGTCGGGGCCTACCTGCAGTCGGGCGGCGAGTCCTTCATCGGCAATATCGGGACGCTCGCCGGCGTCTACCGGACCCCGGCGCTCCATGCCGACGTGACCGCGGCCTTCACCAACACGCCGCCGGTCCGCCCCTATCGCGGCAACGGCCGGCCCGAGGCGGCCTTCGTCATCGAGCGTCTGATAGACGTGGCGGCAGCCGAGCTGGGCGCCGATCCCATCGAGATCCGGCGCAAGAACCTGATCCCCCCTGATGCCATGCCGTTCAAGACCGGGCTCACCTTCACCTACGACTGCGGCGAGTTCGAGCGCGGCATGGACAAGGCGCTGGAGATTTCCGATTACGCCGGCTTCGAGTCGCGCCGCGCCGAATCGCGGGCCCGCGGCAAGCTGCGCGGCATCGGCTT
>JAWWBR010000086.1:0-14586 GCA_033720855.1 Alphaproteobacteria bacterium | reverse complement strand
GGATATGGGATGCGCCGACGCCCACCTCCTCGGAGATCGTGAACAGCAGGTGGCAGTCCATCGCCAGCTCGGCGCCCGAGTCCTTGATCGTCTTCGCCGCCGCCAGCACCGCCGCCACGCCGGCCTTGTCGTCGAGGCTGCGGGCATTGATGAATCCGTTGCCGGTAAACTCCGTGCCGGGATCGATGGCGATGGTGTCGCCGATATTGATCCCCAGCGCCTTCACGTCGGCCTCGCACGACACGCGCTCGTCGAGCCGCAGTTCCAGGTTGGTCCAGCTTACGGGCTGGCTATCGATCTCCTCGTGGAACACGTGGCCCGAGGCCTTGAGCGGCAGGAGCGTGCCGCGGAACCGGCGGCCTTCGTCGGCGAACAAGGTCACGCGTGCGCCTTCGGCGAAGCGCGCCGACCAGGTGCCGATGGGGACGACCTCGAGCCGCCCGTTTTCCCGGTAGGCCTTGACCATGGCGCCGAGGGTGTCGAGGTGACAGGCGATGGCGCGGTCGGGCGAGTATTGGCGCCCGGCGATGTCCGCCCGGATCGCGCCGAGGCGGGTGATCTCGAAGGGGATGTCCAGCTCCCGCAACTGATGGCAGACATAGGCCACCGCCTCGTCGGTCATCCCCGAAGGACTGGGAATGCTCAACAAGGCATCGAGCGTCGTCAGGATGAAGGACGAATCGATGTCGAAGTCACGCGTCACGCCTGGGCCTCGCTGCTCTTGATGTCGGCCCGGGTCTGGGGGAAGAGGAAATCGATAAACCGTTCCGCGGTGGGCTGCGGCTCGTGATTGGCCAGCCCGGGCCTTTCGTTGGCTTCGATGATGACGTAGTCGGGCCGGGCCGGGTCGGGAACGATGAAATCGAAACCGACCACGGGGATGTCGAGGACTTCCGCGCCCCTGATCGCGGCCCGCGCGAGGTCCGGATGGAGCCGGGGTGTGACGTCGTGGATGGTCCCGCCGGCATGGAGATTGGCGGCCTTTCGCACGGTCAGCGTCTCGCCGTAATCGGGCACGTCAAGCATCTGGTAATCGTGGGACTCGACGCAGCGTTCGGTATCCTCGTCCAGGGGGATGGTGCTTTCGCCGCCGGTGGCCGCTTCCCGGCGCCGGCTCTGCTTGGCGATCAGCTCGATGACCGTGTGCACACCGTCACCCCGCACCCTCGGCGGGCGGCGAACCGCGGCCGCCACCACCTCGCCGTCGATGACGATGATGCGCAGGTCCATGCCCTCGACGCATTGCTCGACGATGACGTCGTCGCACAATTCGCCGGCGCGGGCCACCGCCGCCATGACATCGTCGATCTCGGTGAGGTCGACCGCGACGCCCCGGCCCATCTCTCCCCGGGCGGGCTTGACCACGACGCTGCCGTGGGTGTCCAGGAATTCGCGAATTCGCCCCGCGTCGTCGCCGGGGATCTGATCGGGGACATTCAGCTTAGCCTTTTGTAAAAGGCGCCGGGTCAACCGCTTATCGTCGCACCGGCTCAAGGCCACCGCCGAGGTCATGTCGCTCAGCGATTCACGGCACGAAATCGCGCGTCCGCCGAGGGCCAGCCGAAACAGCCCGGCCTCGCCGTCTTCGACATCGACGGCAATGCCGCGGCGCCTGGCTTCGTCGACGATGATCTGCGCGTAGATGTTGAGGTCCGCTTCCGGCTGGGGGCCGAGGAAAAGCTTTTCGTTGATCGGGTTCTTGCGCTTCACGCAGTACACCGGAATGCGTTCGAAACCGAGCTTGTCGTAAAGGGCGATGGCCTCGCGGTTGTCGTGCATCACCGAAAGGTCCATGTACCTGCAGCCCGCCTCGGCCAGGCGATCGGCCAGCGCCGCCACCAAAGCCACGCCGACGCCGGGGCGCAGCGCCTGAGGATCGACCGAAAGCGCCCACAGGCTGGAGCCCGCTTCGGGATCCCCGAAGGCGCTCCGGTGGTCGACACCCATGACCACGCCGATGGGTTCGCTATCGGGCTCCCCGTCCTCGGCGACGAGGACGGTCAGGGCCGGGTTGTCGGACCAGGATGCGCAGAACCCTTTTGCCACGGGGACCATCCCGCGGGAGGTATAGAGGCGGTTGACGGCGCGCTCGTCCTTGGCTTCCGCCGGACGGATCGTGAAGTCGGGCGTTTCCCAGCACACATCGTCCCGTGGCGCCGTGAGGTCGAGGCGGAAACTGTGGGACGGGTCGAGGAACAGGCTCTGGGGCGCCGCCGCCAGAACCACGTGAGGCTCCGAAACGTAGAAAGCCACGTCACGCTGGTCCGGCGCTTCGTTTTCCATGACCTTGGCGATGCGGGCGGGCGAGTCGAAGGTCTGCGCAAAGACCAGGCGCCCCCAGCCGCAGTCGATGAGGGCATCGCGCTTCAATTGGCTTGCGCCGTCCGCGCGCGCCTGCGACCGCGAGTCGTCCGAAGCCGTATCGCCGGTCGCCGAAATCCTGTTCCCGGTCATGAGGTCAAACTCCGTGGGTTTGAAGCCAGCATTCGAGCAACGCCGCTTGCCACAGTTTGGATCCGCGCAGGGGCGTGATATGGGCCTTGGGATCGGCCAGCAGGCGATCGATATAGCCGTCCTGGAAGAGGCCGCGTTCCTTTGCGGCGCGCGATTTCAGGGTATCGCGCACCATCTCGAGATACGGGCCTTCGATATATTTGAGAGCGGGAACCGGGAAATACCCCTTGGGACGGTCGATCACGTCGGATGGGATCACGGCGCGGGCGACGTCCTTGAGAATCCCCTTTCCGCCGTTCCGGAGCTTGTGTTCCGCGGGCATCCGGGCCGCCAATTCGACCACTTCGTGGTCGAGAAATGGCACCCGCGCTTCCAGCGCCCAGGCCATGGTCATATTGTCGACACGCTTGACCGGGTCGTCCACCAGCATCACGGTCGTATCCAGCCGCAGCGCCTTGTCCAGCGGGTCGTCCGCCCCCGGCAGATCGAAATGCCCGGCGACGAACGCGGTGCTGAAGTCGTCGGCGACGAGGTCCGGGTTGACCGCTTCGCCGAACTCCTCGTGGTCCCGGTCGAAGAACACGTTGGCGTAGTCCCGCACCGGATCGTTGGACTCCGCGAGCGGCGGATACCAATGGTATCCGGCGAAGACCTCGTCGGCGCCCTGGCCGCTCTGCACGACGTGGACGTGCTGGGAGACCTCCTCAGACAACAGGTAAAAGCCGACATTGTCATAGCTGACCATGGGCTCGGACATGGCGGCGATGGTCTTGGGGAGGCTGTCGAGCAAGCGCTTGGACTTGACGAACATCTTGTAATGGTCGGTGTCGAAATGTTCGGCGATGAGGTCGGAATACTGAAACTCATCCCCCTTCTCGCCGTTGGCTTCCTCGAAGCCGATGGAAAAGGTCTTGAGGCCCGACTGCCCGGCCTCGGCGAGCATGCCGACGATGAGGCTGGAATCGACGCCGCCCGAAAGAAGCACCCCGACCGGCACGTCCGCCACCATGCGGCGCTTGATCGCCACCCGCAGGGCATGGTCGAGACGCTCCCGCCACAGCTCGACCGGCGTGCCAATGTCTTCTTCCGAACGATCGAAGGTCAGGGCCCAGTAGACGTGGTCGGCCCTGCGGCCGTCGCTTTCGAAAACCGCCACGGTGGCCGGCGGCAGCTTCCTCACGCCGTTGAAGATGGTGAACGGCGCCGGCACCACCGCGTGAAAGGTCATGTAATGGTGAAGCCCCGCCGGGTCGATGGAGGTATCGATGTCGCCGCCGGCCAACAGCGCCGGCAGGGAGGATGCGAACCTGAGGCGTCCCTGGGACGGGTCGCCGGCCAGGTAGAGCGGCTTGATCCCCAGCCGGTCGCGGCACAGCACCAGGCGGCCGCTGTCGCGCTCCTGTATGGCAAAGGCGAACATGCCGTGGAACCGTTTCGGGCAGTCGATGCCCCAAGCGTGGTAGGCCTTGAGCACGACCTCCGTATCGCCGCCGGAAAAGAACCGGTAGCCCAGTCCCTCGAGCTCGGTCCGGAGCTCCTTGTAATTGTAGATGCAGCCGTTGAACGCGATCGTGAGGCCGAGTTCGGGGTCGGTCATCGGCTGCTGCGCCCGGTCCGACAGATCGATGATCTTGAGCCTGCGGTGGCCCAGCGCCAGACGGTTTTGCGCGTGCACGCCGGAGCCGTCGGGGCCCCGTGCCGCCATCCGCTCGGTCATCCGGCAGACGGCATCGACCGATGCCGGGGAGCCATCGAAGGTAATTTCGCCGCTGAATCCGCACATGGTTCCAATAATTTTGAAGAAAGTTACTCGACGTCAGGGCCATGCCGCCCCGTCGCAAGCCTCGGCGCGAACCGCGGCCAGGCGGCATTGCCTCTGGACACGGACATTTATTTAGACTACAAAACTTTTCATGTCAATAGATTTGAGATCAAATTAAATTGGTCTCAGGAACTCCCGCTTGGCCGGCGCCCACAGCCGAAATCCGCAAGGATCGGCACTTGATAGCGGGGGCCTGCCAAGAAGAATAAGGAGATCGCCAATGGCTTCCGTTCAAACCAGCATCCGGCGAAGCAATGCGGGCCAGGGGGAGGCCTCGGCCCGCGACCGGGGGGACGAGGTTCTGGTGGCGCTGCGCCGCATCATCCGAGCGACCGACCTGCATTCCAAGCACCTGTTCAAGGCGGCCGGGCTGACCACGCCCCAGGTCATCGTTTTGCGCTCCATCCACGATCTCGGCGAGGTGACGACGGGTCAGATTTCCGAGCAGGTCAGCCTGAGCCAGGCCACGGTGACCAGCATATTGGACCGCCTGGAGCAGCGCGGTTGGATCGAACGGTACCGCAGCTCGGTCGACCGGCGGGTCGTCCATGCGCGCCTCACCGGGAAGGGCCGCAGCGCCTTGAGGAAGGCGCCCCCGCTCCTCCATGAGCGCTTCATCGACGCGTTTGAGAAATTGAGCGAGGTCCGGCAGAACCGCATCGTTGCGACGCTCAACGAGGTGGCGGAAATGATGGGCGCGAGAGACCTCGATGCCGCGCCTCTGCTCGATATTGCGCCGCCCCCCGGCCGAAGGGCATCGAAGGCCCGCTGATCGAAGCGCTGCCTGGGCCAAGGGGAGCGAAGCCGGGGCATCCGGCTCCCCGCCCCCCGGCTAGGGTCGAGGTGATGCCCGCCGATGCCGCCGAGCGGGAGTCCGGCGCGGCCAGGGAACCGGCGGCCGGACCCGTATCGCTCGAGGATGAAGGCCCGGCCGCCATGTCAGGAGGGGCTAGGCGGCACGCCGGGCGCTCGGATCGACCTTGGGAAAATCGATCTCGGTCTGCACGACGTGGTTGAAGTAGTTGGTGAAGATGTTCGCCGCGACATTGGCGATGATCTCGACGATCGCCTGATCGTCGTGTCCGGCGGCACGAACGGCCGCGAGGTCGTCGTCGCTGACGAACCCGCCCTTGTCGACGATCTTGCGGGCGAACACCAGTGCCGCGTCGAGCGCGGCGTCCGCGGACCGGCCGGAGAGTCGCTCGGCGATTTCGGCCTCATCCACATTCAGGCTCTTCGATATGGCGGCATGGGCCGAGGCGCAGTAGGCGCAATCGTTGGCGCCGGCCACGGTCAGGGCGATCGCCTCCCGGGTCTTCGCATCGAAGCGACCGCCGGCGAGCGCCTCGCCGAAGCCGAGATAGGCTCTCAGCGCCGCCGGTGCGTGGACCATGGTGCGCAGGATATTGGGGGTCATGCCGATCTTGTCCTGAACGGCATCCAGTAGTTTTTTGGCTTCCCCGGTCGCGGTTTCGGGGTCGACGGCAGGTATTCTAGGCATGGTCAGTCTCCTTTTCGGGGGTTGGGGGGAACGCGTTTACTGATTGAGATCCGGCTTCAATGGGGAAATCGTCTCGGTGATCGGTCTGGAGCCGCGGCTATCGCTTGGGGGCAGCCGAAGGACGGGATCGCAGGGCTGACATTCGGTTTCGCTTGGGCTGGTCGCCAGGGCAACGACGATGAGCACAAACGCCAGCATGACGTTGAACCAGTGGTCGGTCCCACCGATGCGGGCCACGCCCGGCGCCAGGTCGCCGCTGGCGAAGGATCCCACGATGGCAAAGGCGAGAAAGGCGAGACCGGTCCCAAAGATCGTATTGCGCCGGTAGCCGAGGTGGCCGCCGATCCAAAGGACGATGCCCGCCAGGATGTGCAGCAAGTTGCGCGTCGGGTCCAAGGGCATGTCGACCGGGTCGAGACCGGGGTTGGGCAGAAACTGGATGAGTCCGCCGAGGATAAAAGCGCTGCCGAGGACGGGGATGAGAAGTCGTAATGAAATCATGTCTCGCTCCTGATTGGGGGCGGTGGGCGGCGGAGGGGGGAACGCCGCCCACCGAGGATCCAGGCTAGAACTGAGGGGCCTCGGATCCTTGAGTTCGGTCCCGATCAAATCGCCTCGCCGGCGGGCACGGAGATCCCGTGCCAACTTTCCCCTTCCGCCAGCAAGCAGCTGCGGCCCTTGGTGTCCGTGGCAAGGATCGTCCAGGACCCGGTTTCGCTGACGAAGAGTTCCACCATGCGATAGCCGTTGGCGGTCACGCCGCGGCCGGAGACCTTTTCCTTAAATGCTTTTTCAAGCTCGGCGATGGTGCGAGCGCGAAGGTCGCAGGCGATCTCCGCACGGGGGGCGGATACCGAGAGGACCGTCAAGAGCGCTGCGATAAGGCAAATCATGGATTTCATGTCATTCCTCCTGTATTGGGCCAGCTATGCCGGACCCGCCCCGCCGCCGGGGTTATTGCCGTCCCAGGATCGGGTAGAAGCTGGTGAAGACCATGTCGTAGGTGGCGCTGGCGGTGTGGCAGAACGAGCACTCGCTGCTGGGGGCCGCGGTCGCCGTCTTGGCGTAGGGCGGCTCGCGATGGCCGAAGTTGAAGAAGCCCCAGCCTCCGGTCTCCGCGAAGCGCTTGGAGTCCTTGACCATCATGTCGATACCGGCGAACCGGTCGGCGAAAAAGCCGCGGCCCGATGCCTCGTCGCGCGATCCGTCTTGGTACTGCCCCTGCTTCAGCAGCACCAGTTCCTTGACAATGGTCGTCCCTTCCGGAAACCTGCCCGTCCGCTTGTATTCGGCGTAGGCACGGGGCTCGATGTAGACATGGTGGAACTCCGGGAAACCGGCCTTGCCATTGTTGAGCCCGTGGGGCGTGAGAGGCGCGCCGATAAAGACCCACTCCCTGAACCTCGGGGGGATCGACGTCTTGTTCCCGTCGACGATTTTGGCGCCTTCGCCGACAGCCGGCCGGGCCGATACGTTTTCCGCGGCCGCGGTCCACACGAGCAGGGCTGCCCAGCCGAACACGGCGATCAGGGCCAGTGCGATGGTGCGCGGGGTGATGGTCATTCTGTGTCTCCTCAGGACGGTTTGGCGGCGCGATGATCGGCTTCACGATCTCGGCGACCGCGCGAAATGGATGCGATACCGATCTGTACCGTTACTATAAGTAGACAGGTCTGTATCGTTTGTCAAGCGGGAAACGATGAAAAGCGCAAATATCACGCCCGTGGTAAGTCTGACGTGGGTTTTTGGGATTTCCCTTGCCAAAACCGGCCGCCAGGATATATGAAACAGATATGTTTCTTTTTGTCGGGGAACGGGTATGAGACGCGCCCTAAAGAAGGACCACCTGATCGAGGTCGCCGCGAAGCTGTTCAATCGCTACGGCTATCACGCGGCCGGTGTGGACCGGGTGATCGCCGAGGCGGGCATCGCAAAGACGACCCTTTACCGCCACTTCAAGTCCAAGGACGATCTGATCGTCGCCGTGTTGCGGCGGGTGGACGCGCAATACCGGGACAACATGCGCGAGGCGGTGGACAAATCCGCCTCCGAGCCATGGCAAAAGATCCTTGCGACCTTCGATGTCCTGGAAACCTGGTTCGCGGGGGCCACGTTCTTCGGCTGCCCCTTCATGAGTGCCGCCAGCGAGTATGGCGATCGCAGCAACCCGGTGTTTCAGGAAGTCGTCATGCACAAGAGGCTCATGGTGGCCTACTTTGAAGAGCTCGCCAGAGGGGCCGAGCTTGAGAACCCGCACCGGGCCGCCGAAACGATTCACCTGCTCCACGAGGGCGCCACCGCCGTGGCCCAGGTCATCGGCGAAGCCAGCGCGGCCGCCAAGGCGAAAACGATCGCCGCCAAGGTGTTGAAAGAGACCTAGGCCCGCCGCCCCCAACCGGGGAGCCCCACCGGTGCGATGCCCCGGCCGGCGGCCTGACCCGTAGCGCCAGAGGATGAAGGCCCGCTTGGCCGCCCTGTTCCCGGGCCGCCTAGGGTTCGCCGAAAAAGCGCACCGGGTTGTCCCACATCATCTTCTTCATCGCCTCGGGGCCGGTCACGTTCTGCCAGGCCAGGGTGCGGTCGACGGTTTCGGGAAAGCGCGATTCGGCGTGGGGATAGTCGGAGCCGAACATCAGGATGTGATCGCCGAGGCTGTCGTTGACGTGGCGGACCATGTCGGGGCCCTCGTGCTGCTCGATCGAGGCGAAGAAGCGCCCGCCGGTGATGTACTCGCTGATCTTGTGTTCGAGCTCCGCCACGTAGCCCACATAGATCGCCTGATCGTCCATCCGGTTGGCCCAGAACGGGAGCCAGCCGAAGCCGGATTCGAGCACCCCGTAGCGCAGCCCCGGGAAGCGGTCCATCAGCCCGCCGCCGATGAACGCGGCGATCGCCCGCATCGCCGCCCAGGGGTGGCTCGCCGAGCGGCCGATGAAGGGGTTCTGCCAAAGGTCGCGGTAGCCGGGATAGCCCCAGGCCAGGCTGTGGTGGATGACGGCGAGGTCATGCGCCTCGGCCGCGGCCCAGATCGGATGGAGATCGGGATGGTCGAGCGGGTAGTCGATCGGCAGGCTGGGGTGAATGGCGACGACCCAGGGCTCCTTGGCCCAGCGCTTGATCTCCGCCACCGAGCCTTCGACCGAGAGCGGGCTCACCGTCAGGCAGGATTTGAGCCGCCGGGTATCGCGCCCGCAGAACTCATGGAGGTAGCGGTGCTGGGCACGGATGAACTCCATCTCGATCTCGGGATCGGCATGGCCGACGCCGCCGTTGCTGACGATGAAGTGGACGTCCGCCCCTTCCCTGTCCATGTCCTCGAGGCGCACCGCCGAATTGTCATCGGCGCCGCCGAAGCTGGGATAGGTGACGCCCATGAAGGTCTGAAAATGGCGCTGGGCGTTCTCGCGCGGGCCCGCCTCGCCGAGGTGGCGCGGCGGGTTCTTGCTCCACCCTTCCCTTTTGACCAAGCGGTAGCGATGGCGGTAGGGGGGCTCGAATTTCTCCCCCGCCCAGCCGATCTTGACCTCTTCCCGGTGGTCCTCGAGGTCGGGCACCAGCTCCAGGAGCCTGGCCGAGAGATGGGGGCGCAGCGCCTCGGCCGAGGGGCCGACATGGGTATCGGCGTCATAAACCTTGTATCCGTCGCGCATGGCGTCCCTCCCGAAAACCGCGCCGGTTGATCCGGTCTTTGCCGGCCCGCAGAGGCGGCCGGCGGACCCTATGGTAATCGAATCCGGGCCCGAAGGAAGGCCCGTTTGGAGGATGCGCGGGCGGCCGCCAGCCGGGAGGCGGCGCATCGGCGGGCTCTCGATTTCAAGGTGGCCACGCGAAACCCCCGCTGCGGGGCAGCGGACGCGGTGCGTCCGCCGTTGCGGCGAAAGACGCTAGTTGATGCGGTCTTCCTCGGTCAGGTCGAGCTTGAACAGGTCCATGGCGTTGTCCCAGGTGTAGCGCCGGAGCTGCTCGTCGGTGAGTCCCTTCAGGTGGTGGGCGACGACCTGGCGGGAATGGGGGAAGGTCATGTTGAAATGCGGGTAGTCGTTCGACCACATGCAGTTCTTTTCCCCCCACCATGAAAGGAACCGCGTTCCGACGTAGTCTTCCAGGAAGGTGCCGTAGACGTGCTCGGCGAAGATCTCGCTCGGCTTGCGGTCGATCGGGATCGGGTAGTCGTTGCGGTGACGCGCGAAATAGTAGTCCCACTGCTGGAGCAGGAACGGCATCCAGCCGATCTCGCTCTCGGCGAGCAGCAGCTTGAGATTGGGGTGGCGCTCGAAATAGCCGTAGAAGATGAAGTCGAACAGCGTGTTGGCCGAATCGTTGGTCTTGGTGTTGGTGGACTCCTTGATCCCCTCGACGCTGCGCGTGTGCCCGTGCTTCATGTAGCCGTGCCCGGTCAGGATGTGGCAGATCACCGGCTGGTCGGCTTCGGCGCAGGCGGCAAACAGCGGATCGTAGTGCTCGGTGTTGGAGAACGGCAGCTGGGGATCGGGAACCTGCCAGATCAGCGCGCCCCGCATGCCCTTGTCGAAGCAGCGGTGCATTTCCTTGATGGCGCCCTTGACGTCGTAGACCGAGATCAGGGGCACGCCGACGAGGCGCCGCTGGTCGGCTGAACACCAGTCATAAAGCCAATCGTTGTAGAGCTTGAACGCCTCCTCCTGGGTCTCGACGTCGTCGACCGAATAGAGCGCCATGCCGTAGTTGGGGAACAGGATCTCCGCCGCGAGGCCGTCGTTGACCTGATCCTCAAGACGAAGATCCGCCTTCAGCGCGCCCGGCGGCGAGTTGCGGAAGGGCACCTTCGGCAGGTGCTCCTGCAGGCGCGGCGGCAGTTCCATCCAAAGCTCGTCGGGCTCCATGACATGGGCGTCGGTGGAGATCATCTTCGGCATCTCCGCCAGTTCGGCCTCGGACAGGTTTTCGCCGACGATGGTGCGGCGCGGAAAGGTCCGCGCCTGCTCTTCCGACATGCCGGAAAACTTCGAGGCATCAACGGGTAATACGGCCATGTTTCGCTCCCATGAAGATTATGTTGCGCTCGGCCGCCGCGATTGAGCGGCGGACCGGGCCATGCGACGGGGCACCCACGCCGCGCCGCCGTCGTCGTCCCTCCGGCCTAGTCGGCGGGGAAGAACTTTCCTTCGGCGTAAACGCGCGTCTTCGACGATTCGCCGTTCTTCGGTGCGTTGCCGACCTTGACCTCGCCATCGGCGAAAGAGGTCTTGGCGACCACGTCCTTCGGCGTGCCGAAGGAGGTCAAATCGTCGAGGCCGGTCTCGGTGCGCACACCGCCGCCGACGCGCAGCATCACCAGATTTTCCGCTTCGTCCGCCTCGAACTTGTACTTGGCGTTCTTCGGCAGCATCACGCCTTCGTATTTGCCGACCTCCTGGGTGCGGCCATCGCCGAAGGTGAAGGTCGCCTTCCCCTGCAGGATGATGAAGGCATGATCCTCGCCGCCGTGGGAATGGAGCGCGTTCTCGCCGCCGCTGGCATAGACCTTGAGGTTGACCCAGAGGTTCTCCGCCGTGGCCAGGGGGTCGTAGGTGGTGCCCTGCTCCAGGAGCGGCGTATCGCGCAGGGAGAACAACACTTCCTTGTCAGTCGCGATATTCGGCAGTCTTTCGGGAATCCGCGCATCATCCATCGGGGCATCTCCTCGTGTTTCACTTAGATATCTAATAAACGCCTTTGACAACCGGGGCAACCTGTTTGTGTCGCCGTGCCGCTCGGAAGGCGGCGGCCCGGGCCGCCAGGACCGACGTTAGGTCATCGAGGCCGGCGCCTTGGAGCCCCAACGCGATGCCCGATTTTGACCGCGGGCGGACACGGGTGGTCCGATAGACTCGGGTAATCTTTACCCGTACTATTTCGGCAAACGGCGCAGCGGGAGGGCGCCGAAGGCGGCATGGCCGAAAAAAGGGCCTAAGGCAAGGGAGCGGCGATCCTGGCCGCCGAGGTGGCCGGCGGTGGCCGCCCCATGGAAGCCAATCGGACAACGCGTGTCCGGGCCCTCGGAAGCCAAGAGGAGATCGTAGACCGGACCATCGCTGGCCACGAAGGGGCCGTTTCGGCACCGCCGAAGACGCCGTCATCGCCGCGTTCGGCAGCCTCGCAGGGCGTGGACGGCACAACCACCGAAGCATACGGGGACAGGGAGACGCAACGATGAAACATCCAGCTTTTCACGCCTTGGTCTTTGGCACGGCGGCTCTCGTCGCATCCGTTGGCGCATCGCAGGGGGCGAACGCCGCGCCTGATTTCAGCGGCAAGCGCATCGACGTCATCATCGGCTCCACGCCGGGCGGCGGCACCGACGGCACCACGCGACTGGTTGGGCGCTTTCTGGAGAAATACCTTCCCGGCAAGCCACAGATGATTTACCGGAACATGCCGGGAGGCCACGCAGCGCGGGCGAACAACTATTTCTATAACAGCGTGAAGCCGGACGGCTTGACGTGGTTGGGTGGGGGCAGCGGCTACGTCGATCCCAACAACCTGCGCAGGAAGGTGGTCAAATACAATCCTACGCATTACGTATTCATCGGCGGGATCAATCGCGGCGGATCCATCGTCGCCGTCAACAGGTCGAAGATTAAGAACCTCACCGACCGGACCATGGCGCCGGTGGTGATCGGCACCATGGATGGCACGCGCAGCTGGGCGACGGCGATGGCGTTCGGCGCCCGACACCTCGGCTGGAATATCAAATTCGTCGTCGGCTACCCCGGTACCGCAGCGCTCCATATCGCCGCCCGGCGGGGGGAGATCGACGGCTTCGGAACCTCCAACATCGCTACCCTGAAGTCCGTATTCAAAACCGGAGACTTCGTCGGCGTTGTCCAGAACGGTCAAGTCGAGGACGGCAGGATATTGCGCCGGAATTCGTTTCCCGGCGTCCCTCCCATGCCGGAGCTGATGAAGGGCAAGGTGTCGGGCCTGGACAAGGCGGCTTTCGGTTTCTGGGTCAGCCAGACCGGAATCGACAAATGGTATGCGTTGCCGCCGAAGACGCCCGATGACATTGCCGGGGTCTATCGCGCCGCCTTCGCCAAGGCGACCAAGGATCCCGAATTCATCAGGGTCGCCAAGCACCAGTTCAGCGCCGACTTCCGGCCCGTCAAAGCGGCGACCATTGCGGCCGAAGTCAAGGCCACGGCCTATCCGGATACCGCAGTCGTGGAACGTATTCGCCAAACCCGCATCAAGGTGGGGCTGCCCGGTCTGCGGTTGTCGGATGCGGAGCTCGCACGCCTTGCGGAGAAGCTCGGAGGCAGGATTCTCAAGGTCGAGGCCAAGCTCGACGGGGTGAAGCGGGGTGGCCGGGTTCTCCACTTCAAGAACGGCAACGAGGCCCACACCGCGCGCGTCTCGAGCTCGCGATCCAAGGTCGTGATCGACGGCAAAAAGGCCAAGCGCGGGGCGCTCAAGCCCGGGATGACGTGCCAGGTGTCCTACGCTGGAAACGGCGGCGAGGTGAAGACCGTGACCTGCGGCGGCAGCTGAAGCGGCGGGCGGGCTCGAGCGAGAACGTGACGCGGCGATCTGTTTTGCGCGCTGGACGGTACGGGCAAACGCGGGAAAACGCGGCGAAGGGGCTTGTCCCCAGTGATCCCGATGACCGCTTTTGACGGAAAGCGGGCGGCAACCTCCGGCACTCTCAAGAAGATGCCCCAAAATGGGGGCAGAGGCGGTGTGAGGCCTTATCTAAACGGTGGACCTTCGCCCAGATGATTTGACCCGGAACCGTGGGTGGCGCCCTGCCCCCCATTTCTTCAATTTTACTTCCCGCGGCGCCGCCTCGGAAGCTTGAGGGTCTTGCGGGCGGCGGCGGCGATGGTCTCGGCCGAGGGCACGGTGAACCGCTCCAGCGGCGGCGAGAACGGCGTCGGCGCCGGCGCCCGGCAGACCCTCTCGATCGGGGCCTTGAGGGCGGCGAAGGCGTCATGACCGACGGAGGCCGCGATTTCCGAGGCGATGGAACACATCTCCGGCGTCTCGTCCACCGCGACCAGGCGTCCGGTCTTGCGCACCGAGCGGCAAATGCCCTTGATGTCCAGCGGTACCGCGGTCCGCGGGTCGACCACCTCGGCGGAGATGCCGTCCTCGGCCAGCAGCGCCGCCGCCTCTAAGCTCACCTGCACCATCCACGACGTGGCAACGATGGTCACGTCGCGGCCCCGGCGCTTGATGTCGGCCTTCCCGAACGGGACCTCGTAGGCGCGCCCCGGCACCTCGTCCTCGATGCCCATCAGCTTCGTGTGATTGAGGAAAAGCGTCGGGTTGCGGCTTTTCAACGCGCTCAGGATCAGGCCTTTGACGTCGTGAGGCGATGCCGGCAGCACCACCTCGAGGCCCGGCATATTGGCGGCCATCGCCTGGGGGCTGGTGCTGTGTTGCGGCGCCCCGGCGACGCGCACGCCGTGGAACCCGTGGAAGGTGACGGGCACGTCGACCTCGCCCGAGGTCATGTAATGGGACACGGCGGCTTCGTGGCAGATCTGGTTCCACGCCTCCAGCATGAAGGCGGAGGTTCCGAAATGGACCATCATCGGCATGCCGGTCAGCGCCGCCCCGGTACCGAGCGCCGCCATCGCGCCCTCGGAGGTCGGGGGGTCGAAGATGCGGGCCTTGAAGGCATCGGTCAGCCTGCCTTCGAAACGGCCACCGAATCCGGTGCCCATCAGGCGGAGCGCCTGATCCCGCCGCATCGCCGCGTAGATGCCGTCGACGAAGGCCGCGGCATAGGTTTTTCTCGCCATGGCGCGCCCCTCCCTCAGGCGAACACGCCCGAAAGGGCGCTTCG
>JAWWBR010000085.1:0-14652 GCA_033720855.1 Alphaproteobacteria bacterium | reverse complement strand
GCCGGTGCAATCTTCGGGCCCGACATCAGTGAGCGAAAATGTCGATCTCTCGCCACCCCCCGAGGTCCAGCGCCGCGCGCTGGGGCAGGAAATCGAAACAGGCCTGGGCCAGGACCTCGCGTCCCTCGCGGGCAAGCATGTCATCGAGCCTTTCCCGCAAGGCATGGAGGTGCAACACGTCCGCCGCCGCATATTCCAGTTGCGCCTCGGTCAACTCCTCGCCACCCCAGTCCGACGACTGCTGCGCCTTGGAAAGCTCAATCCCGAGCAGTTCGCGGGTCAGATCGGCAAGTCCGTGCCGGTCGGTGTATGTGCGTGCCAGGCGGGAGGCGATCTTGGTGCAGTAGATCGGTGCGCAGTCGACATCGAGCCAGTGTTTGAGAACGGCGACGTCGAACCGCGCGAAGTGAAAGATTTTGAGCCGGTCGGAGGCGGCCATGAGCGACGCCAGGCGGGGCGCGGAAAAGGGACGTGCGCCGCGGGCCATGCGGACCAGGTGGGCATCGCCGTCGCCGGCACTCAATTGCACCAGGCACAATCGATCGCGATGCGGTTCAAGCCCCATGGTCTCCGTATCCACGGCGATGACGGCGCCGAGATCCAGGCCGGCGGGCAGGTCGCCCTCGTGAAGATGGATCGTCATGGCTCGGTTCCTTGTGCCGTTCTACATGCCCCTCGAAGAAAGGCGCCCCCTTGCGGGCGCGCCTTCGACATCACAAGAAATGGTGCCCAGGAGAAGACTCGAACTTCCACGGGCTTTCGCCCACTAGTACCTGAAACTAGCGCGTCTACCAATTCCGCCACCTGGGCTCCGTGCCGCCGCGCCGGGCCTGCGCGCGCATGCCGGCCGGTCTGGATATACTTGGGCGGCGTAGAAGTCAACCGCCAAGGGCATGATCCGGTGCATCCCGGCTCCTAAGATAAACGCCGGGCCGGTCAATTGAAAGGGGATGGGGGCGGGGGCTTGGACCTGGGCGACCCCGACAGCGTGGCAGAGAGGGGAGGCTGCGCCGGCCGCCGCGGGGCGTTCGGGGCCGGATTCGCCTTTCCCGCGCCCGGCGGCGCCATGTTTGCGGATCGCCGTCATAGGGCGTTTAATGATGGCCTTGAGGCCCGCCGTCGGGCATGGGCCACGGCATGGGCGCCGCACCCGGCGCCGCGGCAGGGGGACAGGGGATGGATCTGCAACAGGTCACGGTTTTCGGAGGATCGGGTTTTGTCGGCCGTCAGGTCGTCGGCCGGCTGGTCGATGCCGGCGCCCGCGTCGTGGTCGCCTCCAGGACGGCCGCAACGGCGCCTGCGCTCGCGCCCTTGATCGAGACGGGGCGCGCCGTCGCGGCCCCTTGCGACGTCTCGGATGCCGATGGAATTGCCGGCGCGATCGAGGGCTCCGATGCGGTCGTCAACCTCGTCGGCATTCTCTACGAAACACCAAAGCAGAAATTCGCAAAGCTGCATGCCACGGCGCCCGGTTTGATCGCATCGGCGGCGACCGCGGCCGGCGTCGAGCGGATGGTTCATGTCTCCGCGATCGGTGCCGAGCACGCAGCAACGTCCCACTACGCCCGGAGCAAGGCGGCGGGAGAAGCGGCCCTGCGCGCGGCCATGGCTGAGGCGGTGATCCTGCGCCCCAGCGTGATCTTCGGACCCGAGGACGATTTCTTCAACCGCTTCGCCGACCTGGCCCGCTGGTCGCCGGTGCTGCCCTTGTTCGGGGGCGGGACGAACCGTTTCCAGCCGGTCTATGTCGGCGACATGGCGGCCGCCGTGTACGCCGGCCTTACCCGCGATGATGCCATCGGCCGCCTGTTTCAGCTGGGCGGTCCGCGAAGTTACGCCTTCCGCGAACTCATGGCCATGTTGTTGGCCGCAACCGGACAGCGTCGGCTGCTTTTGCCGCTGCCCATGGTGCTGGCCGACGCCATCGGTGTGGCCGGCGACCTGATGGCGGCGCTCGGGCTCAAGCCGCAACTCACCCGTGACCAGGCGCGGTTGCTCAGGACCGACAACGTGGTTCCCGATGGGGCCGACGGACTGGCCGCCCTCGGCATCACCGCGACCGCGATCGAGGACATCCTGCCCTCCTATCTTGGTCCCGGAGGGGCGTCGGGCGGCGGCGCCTGATGGGGGATCGCTACCCGCCGACGCAGGTGGCGAGCGATTGCGATTGCCCGAATCCGAAACCGTAGACCGCAGTCAGCAGGGCGATGCCGAGCAGGCAACGGTAGGCGACGAAGGGCGTGAAGCTCGCATGGCGAAGCCAACGCATCATCGCCGCGATGGCAATCAGGGCGGCGACGAAGGCGAAGGCGACGGCCACCGCCACCGCCCAGGTCAATGAGACGTCGCCGGTTTGCACCACATCGATGCCGGCCAGCGTCGCCGCCGCGAGGATCACAGGAATCGCCATCAAAAGGGAGAACCGGGCGGCCTCGGCCCGGTCGAAGCCGAGCATCCGGGCGGCCGTCATGGTGACCCCGGAGCGCGAGGTCCCGGGTATCAGGGCCAGGACCTGGGCACAGCCGATGGCGAAGGCTGCGCTCCCGGTCATCCGATCGAGACCTTTGTCCTTCGGTCCCCATCGGTCGCCGACCCATAGGAGGATCCCGAAACCGAGGGTCATCCAGGCGATCACTCCGGGGTCGCGGAAGCTGATCCCGAGTCCTTTCTGGAGGATATAGCCCGCCGCCAGCACGGGCGCGGTCGCGATCAGGATCTGCAGGGCGAGGCGCGTTTCGCCCGTCCGCTTGCCACGAACCGCGGCGCCCGCGCCCCGGGCCAGGGACAGGCAGTCGCGTCTGAAATAGACGATGACCGCGAGAAGAGTGCCGAAGTGCACGCCGATATCGATCACCGGGCCCTGGTCGCACCATCCGGTCAGGTGGGGGATCAGGACCAGGTGCGCCTGAGAGGATATGGGCAAGAACTCCGTGATCCCCTGGACCACTGCGACCGTCAGGATATGGAGGAGAGTCACGGCAGGGGTTCGCTCCGGGTCGGTGGGACGGCGCGGCGCGCGGAGGCGACGCGGCGCGGCCGAAATCCACCGCCGCTTATATCACAGTGGGGAGGCTTGTACAGGTCTTGCCGTTTGCGGGCGTGGACCCCCAACCTCTTGTGTCTGGATGGGGGAAATTAGTTCCATAATGGGACTAATTTCCGGCGTTGAGACCCCATAGATTGGCCGCCACACGGCGGAGGTGGGGCAGGACCGGAAGAGGGGCCCGAAAATTAGGACAGACTATTTGACCTAAATGTACGTTTTTGCTCGCCAAGGCTGGTTTTGTCCCCTATACCGACCCCCAGAATAATACGTTCGCCTTGTCTTGGGGCCGGGGCACCGTTTTCTGGAATTCGCGTCACAGGGTTGTTGTCCACGCGATCCGGGAAGTCCGGATAGCCCCATAGTGCGCACAGGGCGGAGCGGGGTAGGCAGTTCGTGCGGCGTTGGGGACCCAAAGGCGGTCTCCCTGCGGCATTGAAAGTCACAGCGAAGAAGGATGGTTGCGTTCATGCCGCAGCGAATGCTCAGATTCACCTCCATCGAGACCTCGATGCCCGACAAGCGGGGGGCGGAAAAGCGCCGCGAGGATTTCGACGAGATTTACGGCGCCTTCTCCGAAGACGACGCCCAAGAGCAGTCCTCGCGGTGCTCGCAATGCGGCATCCCGTTTTGCCAGGTCCATTGCCCGGTCTCCAACAACATCCCCGACTGGCTCAAACTGACCGCCGAAGGCCGCCTGGAAGAGGCCTATGAAGTATCGGCCGCGACCAACAATCTGCCCGAGGTGTGCGGCCGCATCTGCCCCCAGGACAGGCTGTGCGAGGGCAATTGCGTGCTCGAGCAGTCGGGCCACGGCACGGTGACCATCGGCTCGGTGGAGAAATACATCACCGACACGGCCTTCGACCGGGGCTGGGTCAAGCCGCCGATCCCCCGGCGCGAACTCAAGCGTTCGGTGGGGATCATCGGGGCCGGGCCCGGAGGCCTGGCGGCGGCGGAACAATTGCGCCGGCGCGGCTACGAAATCCACGTCTACGACCGGTACGATCGGGTCGGTGGATTGCTGATTTACGGCATCCCCAATTTCAAGCTGGAGAAATACATCGTCGCCCGCCGCGCCAAGCTGCTGGCCGATGCGGGCATCACCTTCCACCTCAATTTCGAGGTCGGCCGCGACGCTTCGCTGGCGGATCTGCGGGAGCGGCATGATGCCGTTCTCATCGCCACCGGGGTCTACAAGGACAGGGATATCCAGATGCCGGGTTCGGGCCTCGGCGGAATCTATCCGGCGATGGATTACCTCACCGCCTCCAATCGCCAGGGCTTGGGCGACAAGGTCCCGGCCTACGAGGACGGGACCCTCAATGCCCGCGACCGCAACGTGGTGGTGATCGGGGGCGGCGATACCGCCATGGATTGCGTCCGCACGGCGGTGCGCCAGGGCGCCAAATCCGTGCGCTGCGTCTATCGGCGGGACCGGGAAAATATGCCGGGCTCGCGGCGGGAGGTCGAACATGCCGAGGAAGAGGGGGTCGAATTCGTCTGGTTGGCGGCGCCCGAGGCGTTTCTCGGCGACCGCCGGGTCAAGGGCGTGCGCTGCCAGCGCATCCATCTCGGCGTTCCCGACGTCACCGGGCGGCAGACGCCCGAACCCATAGAGGGCTCCAGTTTCAACATCGATGCCGACCTCGTGATAAAGGCGCTCGGCTTCGATCCCGAGGACCTGCCGGTGATGTTCGACGAGCCGGATCTTGCGGTCACCGGCTGGGGCACGCTGAAGGCCGACTTTCGAACCCTGATGACCTCGCTGGACGGCGTCTTCGCCGCCGGCGACATCGTCCGCGGCGCGTCGCTCGTGGTGTGGGCGATCTATGATGGGCGGCTGGCCGCCGATGCCATCCACCAATGGCTGGAGCAGGGAGCGGCGGTCGGGGCCGCCGCCGAGCGGGCCGCGGAATGAGGAGCCACCGATGAAACGGGATGACAGTTTATCCGGGGTCGCCGCGGTCGATCTGTGGCGCCGCAATGCCGAAACGCTGCAAGCCGCCGGGGCCTACGATCCCGCCTTCGAACACGATGCCTGCGGTGTCGGCTTGGTGGCCGCGACCGACGGCCGTCCGCGCCGCGAGGTGGTGGTCGCCGGCATCAATGCGCTCAAGGCGGTGTGGCATCGCGGCGCGGTCGATGCCGACGGCAAGACCGGCGACGGTGCCGGCATCCATGTCGAGATTCCCCAGGATTTCTTCAAGGAGCACATCGCCAGGACCGGCCACGAGCCCAGACCGGGCCGCCTCGGCGTGGGCATGGTCTTTTTGCCGCGCACCGATTTCACCCATTTGGAGCGCTGCCGCTCCATCGTCGAAAGCGAGATCCTGAATTTCGGTTACGACATCTATGGGTGGCGCCAGGTTCCCGTCAACGTCGGCGTCATCGGCGAAAAGGCCAACGCCACCAGGCCCGAGATCGAGCAGATCATGATCGCCTCCAATCCCGGCGTCGGTCAGGACGAGTTCGAAAGCGACCTCTACATCATTCGCCGCCGCATAGAGAAGCGTGTCCTCAACGAGCATATCAGCGACTTCTATATTTGCTCGCTGAGCTGCCGGTCGATCATTTACAAGGGCCTGTTCCTGGCCGAACAGGTGGACCTGTTTTACCCCGACCTTCTCGACGAACGGTTCATTTCGTCTTTCGCCATTTTCCACCAGCGCTAGTCCACCAACACCTTCCCCAATTGGCGTTTGGCCCAGCCGTTTCGGATGCTCGCCCATAATGGCGAGATCAACACCCTGAGGGGCAACACCAATTGGATGATGAGCCACGAAACCCGAATGCAGTCGGAGGCCTTCGGCGACTACATGTCGGACATCAAACCGGTGGTGCAGTCGGGCAGTTCGGATTCGGCGGCGCTGGACGCGGTGTTCGAGGTGCTGGTTCGCGGCGGACGATCCGCGCCCATGGTCAAGTCCCTGATGATCCCCGATTCATGGTCCAACAAGACCACCATGCCGCAGGCCCATAAGGACTTCTATTCCTATTGCAACTGCGTGCTGGAACCGTGGGATGGGCCGGCGGCCGTGGCCGCGACCGACGGCCGCTGGGTGATCGCGGGCATGGACCGCAACGGCCTGAGGCCGATGCGCTACACGTTGACGCGCAACGGCCTATTGGTGGTCGGCTCCGAATCCGGCATGACGCCCCTGCCCGAGGTCGACATCGTCGAAAAGGGCCGCATCGGCCCGGGCGAAATGGTCGGCGTCGACCTTGCCGAGGCGAAGTTCTACCACGACGGCGAGCTGAAGGACATGCTGGCCGCCCACGCGCCCTATTCCAAGTGGGCGGAAAACATCACCGATCTCGACAAGCTGATCCGGACCGACAAGGCGGCGCCGCCCGCCTTCGATGCCGACGAACTCCGGACCCGCCAGCGCGCCCTCGGCTATACCATGGAGGAGATGGAGCTGATCCTCCATCCCATGGTCGAGGACGCCAAAGAGCCGGTGGGATCGATGGGCGACGACACGCCGCTGGCGGTGCTGTCCCAGCGCTACCGGGGGCTGCACCATTTCTTCCGGCAGAACTTCTCTCAGGTGACCAATCCGCCGATCGACAGTCTGCGCGAAAATTACCAGATGAGCCTGAAGACCCGGCTCGGCAATCTCGGCAACATCCTCGATGAGGACGATCAGCAAATGCGCCTTCTCCAATTGGAGAGCCCGGTGCTCAGCAATGCCGAGTTCGCCGCCATGCCCGGCGAAATGGGCGACGAGGCGGTCGAAATCGATTGCACCTTCGAGGTCGGCAAGGGCGAGGGCGCCCTGCGCGAAGCGATCGACAGGATCCAGCGCGAAGCCGAGGATTCGGTCCGCGAGGGCGCCATCCATGTCATCCTCAGCGACCAGAATATGGGCCCCGATCGCGCCGCCATCCCGATGATCCTGGCGACGGGAGCCGTGCATACCCATCTCGTCCGTCAACAGCTCCGCACCTTCACCTCGCTCAACGTCCGCTGCGGCGAATGCATGGACGTGCATTACTTCGCCGTCCTGATCGGGGTCGGGGCCACCACCATCAATGCGTATCTTGCCGAGGACAGCATCAAGGACCGCCACCGCCGCGGCCTGTTCGAGGGCATGACCGTCGAGGAATGCGTCGCCAATTACAAGAGTGCGGTCAACCAGGGCCTGCTCAAGGTCATGTCCAAGATGGGGATTTCGGTCCTGTCTTCCTATCGCGGCGGTTACAACTTCGAGGCCGTGGGGCTGAGCCGCGCCTTGGTCGCCGAGTTTTTCCCCGGCATGACCTCGCGGATTTCCGGGATCGGGCTGAGCGGCATCGAACGCAAGGTGGTGGACCTGCACGACGAGGCCTTTGGCGGCGCCGGCGGCACCCTGCCGATCGGCGGCTTCTACAACTTCCGGCGGTCGGGCGAAGCCCACGGCCTGCACGGCGACCTCATCCATACCCTGCAGAATGCGGTGACCACGGAATCCTACGCCGTCTACCGCCGTTTCTCCGAGGCGTCACGGGCCGGCCAGCCGATCAACCTGCGCGACCTGCTGGATTTCAAGGAGGTGCCGGAGGCCGTCGACGTCGACGAGGTTGAGTCCATCACCGACATCCGCAAGCGCCTGGTGGCGCCGGGAATATCGCTCGGCGCCCTGTCGCCCGAGGCCCACGAGACCTTGTCGATCGCCATGAACAGGATGGGCGCAAAGTCGGATTCCGGCGAGGGTGGCGAGGACCCCTCGCGCTACCGGCCCCGACCCAATGGCGACAATGCCTCGAGCGCCATCAAGCAGGTCGCCTCCGGCCGCTTCGGCGTGACCGCGGAGTACCTCAACAATTGCCGCGAGTTGGAAATCAAGATCGCCCAGGGCGCCAAGCCCGGCGAGGGCGGGCAGCTTCCCGGGATCAAGGTGTCGGAGATGATCGCGCGGTTGCGCCATTCGACCCCGGGCATCACCCTGATCTCGCCGCCGCCCCACCACGATATCTATTCCATCGAGGACCTTGCCCAGCTGATCTATGACCTCAAGCAGATCAACCCGGAGGCGAAGGTCTGCGTCAAACTGGTCTCGCAGACCGGGATCGGCACCATCGCCGCCGGCGTCGCCAAGGCCAAGGCCGACGTCATCCTGGTCTCGGGGCATTCGGGCGGCACCGGCGCGAGCCCGCAAAGCTCCATAAAATATGCCGGACTGCCGTGGGAACTGGGCCTGTCGGAGGTCAACCAGGTGCTCACCCTCAACCAGCTGCGCCATCGGGTCACGCTGCGCGTCGACGGGGGGATGAAGACCGGGCGCGACGTCGTCATGGCGGCCCTGCTGGGCGCCGAGGAATTCGGCATCGGGACCATCGCCCTGGTTGCCATGGGCTGCATCATGGTGCGCCAATGTCACTCCAACACCTGTCCCGTGGGCGTGTGCACCCAGAACCCGAAGCTGCGCGACAAATTCGTCGGCACCCCGGAAAAGGTGGTCAACCTGATGAGTTTCATCGCCGAGGAGGTGCGCGAGATCCTGGCGTCCTTGGGCGCCCGCTCGCTCGAGGAGATCATCGGCCGGACCGACCTCCTGACCCAGGTCAGCCGCGGTTCCGAGCACCTCGACGACCTCGACCTCAATCCCCTGCTGGTGCAGGCGGATTCGGGGGACTACCCGCGGTTCTGCACGCTCGAGGACGGAGAGCGCAACGATGTCCCCGAGACCCTCGATGCGGAAATGATCCGCGACGCCGCCGCCGCATTGGAAGCCGGCGAAAAGATGCAGCTCGCCTACAACGTGCGCAACACCCAGCGCGCCATCGGCGCCAAGCTCTCTTCCGCGATCACCAAGCGGTTCGGCATGGACGGCCTGGAAACGGGGCAAGTGACGGTGCGGCTGCGCGGCACCGCGGGGCAGTCCCTCGGGGCCTTCGCCGTCCAGGGGATCAAGCTCGAGGTGTTCGGCGATGCCAACGACTACACCGGCAAGGGGCTTTCGGGCGGCACCATCGTGCTCAGGCCCCTGGCCTCGTCCCCGCTGGTATCCAACGAAAACACCATCATCGGCAACACCGTGCTCTACGGCGCAACCGCGGGCCGGCTGTTCGCCGCCGGCCAGGCCGGGGAACGGTTCTGCGTCCGCAATTCCGGCGCCATCGCCGTCGTCGAAGGATGCGGCTCCAACGGCTGCGAGTACATGACCGGCGGCGTCGCCGTGATCCTCGGGCCGGTTGGAGACAACTTCGGCGCCGGCATGACCGGCGGCGTCGCCTTCGTCTACGACCCGGATCTCAACTTCGAACACAAGCTCAATCCCGAGACCCTGGTGTGGGAGCGGGTCGTCACGCCCTATTGGGAAAAGCGACTGAGGCGGTTGGTGGAAACCCACGTCGCCCAGACGCAATCCCGGTTCGCCGCGCGGTTGCTCAATGACTGGGCCCGCGTCTTGCCGCGCTTCTGGCATGTGGTGCCCAAGGAAATGGTCCCGCTCCTCGAGCATCCCTTGACCGCCGACTCCGGCATCGTCAGCGCCTGAGGTGCTGCCCGGGCCCAAGCGCGGCGCCGGCGCCGCGCCGCTCCGCCTGCGGTTCTCTTTGCGCCGCCGGTGTTTTACACTCCGAGGCGATCGCCGAGCCGCCGCGCGCAGAGGGGCCGCCAAGCCATAACAGCAGATGATCACCTTGCACCGGCAATCCGCAGTCGCGTTGACCACCGCATTTCCGCTTTTGGCGATTGCCGCCACGGTGGTGGCGATCTTCCTCCCCCAGCCGATCACCCTCCTCAAGCCGGCCATCGTCCCCCTTCTGGGCGTGGTGATGTTCGGCATGGGGCTGACCCTGTCGGCCCGAGATTTTACCGAGGTCGCGAAACGGCCGGGCATCGTCGGCTTCGGCCTGGCCCTGCAATTCGGCATCATGCCGGCGGCGGCGTGGCTGGTCGCGCAAGCCATGCAACTGCCGCTGGAATTGCTGATCGGTCTCATCCTGGTCGGGGCGTGCCCCGGGGGGACCGCCTCCAACGTGATCTGCTACCTGGCCCGCGCCAATGTCGCCCTATCGATCACCCTCACCACCTTGTCCACCTTCCTGGCGGTCGCTTTGACGCCGATCCTGACCTGGCTCTACGCCGGGCATATGGTTGCGGTGCCGGTGGTCGAGATGCTGCTGTCGATCCTCAAGGTGATCATCCTGCCGGTGACGCTGGGCATCGTCGCCAACCACTATCTGGGCGCCCGGCTGGATCGTCTGAGGAGCCTCTTCCCGACGATTTCCGTGCTCGCCATCGTCGCCATCATCGCCATCGTCGTTGCCCTCAACGCCACCGCCGGTGCCGACATCGTCTGGGGGCTGATTCTCGCGGTGGTCTTGCACAACCTCCTGGGACTGGCCGCGGGCTATGGCATCCCCGCGTTCTGCGGCGTCGACGCGCGGACCTGCCGGACCCTGGCCATAGAGGTCGGGATGCAGAACTCGGGCCTCGGGGTGGCGCTGGCGACCCAGTTCTTCTCCGCCGCCGCGGCCCTGCCCGGGGCCGTCTTCAGCGTCTGGCACAACCTGTCCGGCGCGGCGCTTGCCGCCGTCTGGGCGCGCCGCCCGGTGCGTGATCCGGGGGCGGAGGAAGAAGAGCGTGTCACGCGTTTCTGATGGTCGCGCCGGCGGCCGGGGATGGCGGGCGGCGCTGATCCTTGCCGCCGCCCTGCTGGCCGCGGCTCACGGGACCGCCGCCATGGCGCAGGACGTGCCCGAGGAGGTGCGGGAGGCATCCAAGGACCTCGATGTCCCCTACGAGGGCTCGCATCCCGGCGTCCTCGATGCCATGTTCGGCCTGGCCAAGGTCAGCGGCGAGGACTTCCTCATCGATCTCGGCAGCGGTGATGGACGCATCGTCATCGCCGCGGCCCGGCGCTTCGGCGCGCGCGGGATCGGCGTCGACCTCAACGAGAAGCTCGTGGATATCGCCAACCGCCGGGCCCAGGCCTTGGGGCTCGGCGACCGGGCCCGATTCTTCGTCCGCGACATCTTCAAGACCGATATCAGCCGCGCCAGCGTGGTGACGATGTTTCTCTATCCCGAGGTGGTGCTGAAATTGCGCCCCAAACTGCTGCGCACGCTGGCACCCGGGACGCGGGTGGTGTCTCACGAGTATCATCTGGGCCGCTGGCGCCCCGACGGGGCACGGGTGGTCGAAAGCCCCGGCGGGAAAGAGGGTGTCGTCTATTTGTGGGTGGTGCCGGGCCGGGTGGCGGGCAGGTGGAACTGGGAGACCGCCCATCCCGGCTCCTTCGAGGGGGCGCTCCGCTACCGCGCCGAAATCACGCAACGCTTTCAGGACATGGCGGGCCAAGTCGTCGTCGGCCTGCAACCGATGCCGATTCACGGCGCCGTCATAGCCGGGCCGCGGGTATCGTTCTCGGCGACCGGAGAGATCGACCACAGGATCGTGCGCCACGATTTCGAGGGGGTCGTCAAGGGACGCGAGATCACCGGCCGGGTTCGGCTGAGCGGCGGGGTTCGTCCCCGCACCCTGCCGTGGCGTGCCTGGCGGTCGCAGGAGATCCTTCCGTAAGCCTCGCGCGAGCCCTCAAGCGGCGGGCAATTCCGTCGCTTATGCCGGCCGCCCGCCTTCATGCGGTTTCGCGGCCGCTTCGATTGTTCTAGATTAGGTCGTTATGCGGCGCCTCTATCACCTCCTTCTGTCCCCGTTCTCGCGCAAGGTGCGCGTGGTTCTCGGCGAGAAGACCCTGCCGTTCGAACTGGAGGCGGAGAAGGTGTGGTTGCGGCGTCCCGAATTCCTCGCCCTCAATCCGGCCGGCCAGGTGCCGGTGCTGGTGGAAGACGACGGTACGGTGCTTGCGGATTCCGGCGTCATCGCGGAGTACCTGGACGAGGTCTATCCCGATCCCCCGCTCATCGGCGAGGATCCGGTGGGGCGGGCCGAGGTGCGGCGACTGGTGGCCTGGTTCGACCTGAAGTTCGACCGGGAAGTGACCCGCAACCTGACCGGAGAGAAGATCCAGAAGCGCTTCCTGGGTCTGGGCGAGCCCAATTCGGAAGCGATCCGCGCCGGCCACAGCAACCTGCAGGTGCATATGGAATACATCTGCTGGTTGGTCGAGCGCCGCAACTGGCTCGCCGGCGAGCGGTTTTCACTGGCCGACATCGCCGCCGCCGCCCATGTCTCCACCTTGGACTATATCGGCGACGTGCCGTGGGATAAGTTCGAGCCCGCCAAGGAGTGGTACGCGCGAATCAAATCGCGGCCGTCCTTCCGCCCCATTCTGGCCGATCACGTCGCCGGCCTACCGCCGCCCAAGTGCTACGCTGACCTGGATTTTTGACGGCATCGAGAGACTTTTATGAGCGCGAGCAAGAGCGAAACCTTATCTCCCCTCGAAGAACTCGGTCCCCGCACGGGCGATGAGTCGCCCCATGAACTGATCTACCGGTCCTATCTCCTCGGGCGGATCCATTTCGGCACCAAGATCGCCATCCTCAACCGGCCGGGATCGCCGGTCTATAACGCCTACGAAAATTGGGGACCGATCGCGCTGATCGCCTTCGTCGTCATCTATACCATCGCCACCTCGGGTATCGAGCCCGGTCTCACGCTGCTTCTCGTCCTGGTCATCGCCGGGGTCCTGATCCTGCCGAAATGGGTTCTCAAGAAGGTGCGGATCCGGGTGCTCGAACGTGCCTTCGGCAGCGAGCAGGGCTGGCGCGAGCTGTGGGATTGCGGCGGCATTTCCATGCGCCTGGCGGCCGATCCGAGCATCGTCTGCGACGGACCCGAGGGCGATTGGGAAACCTTCGCCCGCCAGTACCTCGATCTTCCCGACGAGCCGCAAGCGGACGGGTGAGGCGGAACCACCGGCCCAACCGGAACCATGGCCAGGGCGGCGTCATCGCGACTCTTCTGTTTCGGCTTGGGCTACAGCGCCCGCGCGCTCTGCCGCGCGCTCGCCGGGGACGGGTTCGGCCTGGCGGGCACGACGCGGTCCGGGCGCGACGAGGCGGCATCGACGGATCCGGAGATCGATGTATTTGCCTTTGACGGGAACGCCCCGCTTGCCCCGGAGGCCCTTCGCGGCACCACCCATCTCCTGGTCTCGATACCGCCCGATGGCGGCGGCGATATCGTGCTCCGCCATCATCGCGACGATTTGGCCTCGGCCTTGGCGGGGGACCCGCCTCTTCGCTGGATCGGCTACCTGTCGACGACAGGCGTCTACGGCGATCGCGGGGGTGCGTGGGTCGACGAGGCCTCGGCCCTGGCGCCGAGTTCGGATCGCAGCCGTCGGCGCGCCGTGGCCGAACGGCAATGGCTCGATGCCTGGCGCGAGACGGGCCTTCCTGTCCACGTCTTTCGCCTCGCCGGGATCTACGGGCCCGGGCACAGCGCCCTCGACCAGCTGCGGGCCGGGACGGCGAAACGGATCATCGCCCCGGGACACCTGTTTTCGCGCATCCATGTCGCCGACATCGTCGCCGTGCTGCGGGCGTCGATGGCGGCGCCGAACCCGGGCGCCGTCTACAACGTCTGCGACGACGAGCCGGCAGAGCCGGCGGCGGTGATCGAATTCGCCGCAGGCCTTCTGGGCCTGCCGCCGCCGCCCGCCGAGCGGCTCGCCGACGCAACGCTTTCGGAAATGGCCAAGAGCTTCTGGGCCGACGACAGAAGGGTGCGGAATGCCCGCATCAAGGATGAGCTGGGCGTTCGGCTTCTCTATCCGGATTACCGCGCCGGCCTTACCGCCATCGCGGCGGCAGAAGGGCTTATCGCTCCGCCGCTTGGGCCGTCCCGTTGATCGCGCTCAAGCGGCCGGGAGGATATCCGATACGGCGGCGCCGATCTTGTCCAGGTCCCCGGGCCGGGACAGGCGGTGGTCGCCGTCCTTGACCAGGGTCACGGTGCAGTCCGCGGTTTCCAGCCGGGCCATGATCGCCATCGCCGTTTCCCAGGGCACGTCGGCATCGGCGTAACCCTGGATCAGGCGCACCGGGCAGTGGATGGCGATGGGTCCCCTCAACAGCAGGTGGTCGCGGCCTTCCGCGATCAGCCTCTGGGTGAAGGCGTAGGGCTTGTCGCCGTAAGGGGTGTCGATATACACCACGCCGTCCCGCTCCAGGGTCGCCCGTTGCGCTGCGGTCATGTCGCTGTGCACCAGCTCCTCGGTGAAGTCCGGGGCCGCGGCGATGCCGACGATCCCACGCACGCGATCCGGGCGGGCCAGGGCCGCCAGCAGCGCCAGCCAGCCGCCCATGGAGGAGCCGATCAGCACCTGGGGGCCTTCGGTCATGCGATCGAGCATCAGCAGCGCATCGTCGAGCCAGCCGCCGATGGTGCCGTCCTCGAATCGTCCCTCGGAAGCGCCGTGGCCGGAATAGTCGAAACGCAGGCACGGCAGGCCGCGCGCCTGGGCGTAGGCCTCGACCCAGGTCGCCTTGATGCCGCTCATGTCGGACATGAAACCGCTCAGAAAAATCAGCCCGGGCCGGGCATCCGTCCCGCGATGGCCGGCCCTGCCGGGGCTGCGCGCATAGGCGATGGACGGCCCATCGGCCCGTGATAATATCTCTACCGTGCCCTGCATTCGTAGCGCTCAACCCTTGGACGGTTCCGCCCGATGACCCAGTTCGACCCGTTCTCCGGCCTTGCCGGCGCG
>JAWWBR010000084.1:0-14678 GCA_033720855.1 Alphaproteobacteria bacterium | reverse complement strand
CAGTATTTCGATGCCGAGACCGGCACGCACTACAACTACTTCCGCGACTACGACCCGGCGCTTGGCCGCTACCTCCAATCCGACCCCATCGGCCTCGCCGGGGGGCTCAATACCTATGCCTATGTCGGCGGCAACCCGGTCGGCGCAGTGGATCCGCTGGGTTTGGAAAGCCCGCTTGGCGGTGGAGGAATAGGGGCAAATCCCGAAAACGCGACCTTTGACGAGGTGATCGGCGCATTGGGCCTAACTCTTGCGCCATTGGCTACGCCGGTGGCGGGAGCGGCCGCCCTAGGCGGAGGATTCGACATGGCCTACCAGGTGTTGGTGGAAGGGAAATCACTTCGCTGCGTCAATTGGGGTGAAGTGTTTACGGCGGCAGCGGCCGGTGCATTAACACAAGGCGTGCTTTCGAATATCGGAAAGTTGTCCAAGGGATCAATGAAAGCCTCAAACGCCATTAGACGATATCGGAGAGGGAACAAAGTTCCGCCTAGCCATGACGTGCACCATTGGGGGATAAGCCAAAATGGTCGGGTCGGCAGAAGTGTGCCCGACGGCATAAAGAATCATCCGATGAATCTCAATCCTGTTTCCCGCGGGATACACCAACGGATCCATGGAAAATCGCCTGAACCACAATTTGGCCCCTTTGGTCGCTGGTGGCATGGAACGCCGCCTTGGGCCAAGTCTGCAGAGGTATCTGGGGCAGGAGCAATCTTAGCGCCGAAAGGACAAGGTTGTGGTTGCTGACATTGAATATCCGCTGCTCGAATTTTGCCCTAATGGACGTTTCATGTGGGTTGTCAAAAGTGCTGAAAAATTCGGTGAATGCGGTCGATCGACATTGAAGAAACGCTATTTCGAAGGGATGAGCCTGGTTGATTCAAACGGCTTGATTCGAGAAATCGAAGGCGTGTGCCGTGTCGAGATTGCCAATCCCTGGTGGAAATGGCCGGTTGAGATCCTGATGTTTAATTCCAGGGTCCTAAGAGCAGCTTTCCAGCTGTCTGACCCCGAGCACATTCCCCTCGATGCCTTCAAGAAGAAAGTCATCACCTACATCGATTACCAGAAGGGGATGTGGGAATCGGGGATCGGCGTCGAGGAAATCAAGGAGGAGGTGCGCAAAGCCAAGACCCACCGCGAGGTGATCGAGGTCATCTACGGCGACAAGATCGCATGACGATCATATCAGGGGTTCATGGATCACCTCGGCGCCCCCCAGGCGCTGACGGATGCCAACAAGACCATCGTCTGGGATGGGTCCTTCACCCCCTTCGGAGAGGCGGAGACGCTCTTGGAAAAGATAGGGCTTCGCAGTGGCCTCAGGAACGGGTGGTGCAGGAATGTTGCTTTAATAAACCGGCCGTTAAGGAAGACCGGCTCTCATCGATGCGCCGGAAAGTGGAGGATTGCCCGCGCGATCAAAATTTAGATCGTGGCGAGATCGGAGAGTGGCCCGGAAAGCCCCGCCAGATTTCGATGTGAGGGTGCGATGTTGACTCAGCGTAAGGCCGCACTGGTTTATTTCATTTGCTGCGCCTTTTTGGCCAGCACATGTTGGGCTGGCGAATACAGCACCAACGTCGATGCGCTCAACCAAGTCCACAAGGAGATTTACCTCGAAGCCCAGAACACATTGAACGATTGGAGCGGGGAGCGCGAAAAGCTGCAAAAAGCGGGTTACCTAATCGATAGCTTGATCGCGTCAGAACCAGGTTTTCTACCGGCATACATTGAAAAAGCACGCTTGGTGATCATGAAGGGATACACCGAAGATCGCTATATGGATGCGAATAGGGAGGCGCTAGAAATCATCAAAGATATCCAGGCCAAGGATCCTGCATATGCAAAATCGTATGTTCTTGCAGGCCATGTCTATACCAACCTCCATGACTATGAGAACGCCGAGAGGTCTTTGCAAGCCGCAAGGGGGCACGCCATGGAAGATCCTTGGTTCTATTATAATTGGGCAAAGCTATTGGAGGCCAAGGGGCATATTCCGGAAGCCGTAACATTTGCCGAACAAGCCTTGGTACGGTCGAAAGACAACGGCAAGGCACTGGTCGCTGCGGCAGTCATCATTATTAAGTACGCGCCTGATTCGGGGAGGTCCGGCGCGAGCCAAAACCTGGCGTCTATTGTATTCGCGTACTTTCGAAAACCGTCCGAAAGGCTGCGCGTCGCGGAAAGGTTGATCCACGAATATTCCGGGCGGAGGGAGCATCTGGTTTACGCCTACGAAATCGTAACGAGACAGAAGCAACAAACCCCGAACCTGCCCGAAGCCGATTTACTGATGGCAAGGCTGCTTATGGTTCGGGGTTACCTCGTTACCGAAAACTATGTCGATAAGTACGATCCGCGATTTGTCGCGGAGGCTGAGCGAATATTGGCGTCGATAAGTCACCGGGAGCCTGTCCGCGCCAGAGCCTTGGGATTGCGCGTAAGACTTGCGATCAGCATGGGCGATTTCACGAAGGCCCATCGTCTAATTGACGAGGCTGAAAAAGAAAGCGCCGTGCCCCAAGATGAGATCCTTAAGAGCCTGGCCCAACTCCATTTTGCTGAGGGACGTTATAGGGAAACCGTAGCGATTCTCGAGCGCCTCGGCGTGACGTCGAGTGAACTGCTGCAGGCCGCATATGAGAAGACCGGTCAGGTCGCTAAAGTTCATGAAATTTACAAAAGACGAATAGCCATGGCGCCAAAAAATGCCTGGGTGCTGGGAAATTACGCCAGTTTCTTGTTATTCACGCTTAATCACATCGACGGTGCCATAGAATATGGCAAGCGGGCGCTGGCAGAAATGGACTATCCGTCGGCGCGGAACAACCTAAGTCTCGCGCTGTTGATTAGGGCATCGAAGAGTTTCAAGTCGGGAAAAATCGAGGCGGCGCAAAAGGATTTTCAATTCGCGGCCTCGACCGGCATCAGCGGTTCGCACCTCGTCAAGTACTGTGGATATTATTGTTTCGATATCAAGAAGATGATCGAATTTTTTCAGGGTAGGAAAGACCAGTCCGTGCATTAGAGCGAACCTTGACAAGCCGGATGGATGTTGGACAGCCGCGGGGGTCGCGAATGAGCGGTTATGAATAGCGATGAATCCTCTAAGGCCGCAGTTGCGACCTGTTGATCGAGCGGCCTGCCATAGCCCAATACGTCCCGCCCCGCATTTGCGTGTACCGTATCCCGGCGGACACCAGCGGCGGCGAGCCGCGGGAGTGGGGGTGAGCGCGGGGTGAGGGCGAGCGATCGATTGGCGACAGACGAGGCGCGCGGGGGGCTCACCGCCGCCTGGTGGTGGGCGGCGGCGGCGGTCGTCGGCGCCGGGCTCATCTTGCGCATCTTGGGCGCCTTGGGGCCGCTGTGGCTGGACGAGATCTGGACGCTCAGGCTGCTGGCCGAGCGGGCGCCGACGCCGTTCCACATCTTCTGGTCGGTGCAGCACGACAACGTCCATCCGCTCTACGGCGTCTATGCCTGGTTCCTGGGCCCGGACCCCGATCCCCTGGTCTACCGCCTGCCGGCGATCGTGCTCGGCACCGGGGCCATCGCCATCGCCGGGCTGATCGGGCGCCGGCGGGGGCGGGCGGAGGCGCTGATCGCCATGGCCCTGGTGGCGGGCTCCTATCCGATGGTGCATTTCGCCTCCGAGGCCCGGGGCTACGGGCCGATGATGTTTTGCCTGCTCACCGCCTTCTGGCTGATCGGGGCGGACCTTCGGGCCGGCACCATCGCGCGGCGCTACTGGGTCGCCCTGGCGCTGACCGCCGCCCTTTTGTTTCACGTCTCGGGCGCGCTCGGGGCGCTGGCACTGGGGCTCTGGGTGATCGCGGCGCGCTACCGCGCGACCCGGTCCGTGGCCGCCGCCCAGGGCTGGGCGGTGCGGTATTTCACGCCCGTGACCGCGGCCTACCTGGCGCTCGCCCTCCTGTTCCTCGCCGCGATCCGGGCCAACGGCCTCGACTTCGGCGGCGGCGGCAGCCGCGAGGGGTTCGACGGGCGCTTCGTCGAGCAGGTGGGCGAGATGGCGAAGCTGCTACTCAGCCTGCCGCTGGCCCTTCCCGCCTGGGCGGCGCTGGCCCTGGTGGGGGCGGCGGCGGCGGCGCTGATCGCGTACCTGGCCCGCCGGGGCGCGCAGGACTGGCCGCTCTATGCCCTCGCCGTGCTGGGCCTGCCGGCGCTGCTGTTTGCCGCCGCCAGCCCGGCCTCGGCCTACGGCCGCTATTACCTGTTCGCGCTGGTGTTCCTGCTGCCGCTCGCGGCCGCGGGGCTGGGCGCCGCCTGGCGCGCGGGCGTGGCCGGCAAGGTGGCCTGCGCCGGGGTGCTTGCGGTGATGGCGGCGGGCAGCATCCAGGCGCATGCGCGGTTTCTCGCCCACGGCCGGGGCGATGGCCTTGCGGTGCTCCGGTTCATCGCCGAAGCCGCAAGGCCGGCGGCGGGCCAGCCGGTGGTGATCGCCGCCGATCACCGCTTCCGCCTGATGATGAGCGTGGCCCCTTATCCGGTGGAGTCCGTCGGCGGACGGCGGCTCAGGGTCGATCGGGTGCGCACATATCGCCATGGGCTGCCGCCCGGGTGGGTGGTCAAACACCGGGGGCCGTCGGCGGCGGCCGATCCCGCCCCGCCGCCCGGGCGCGTCCGCGTCGGCCTCGGCACCTACCGGCTCAAGGCCGTGTTCCGCCATTGGGGGCTTTCGGGGTTCGACTGGATGGTCTATCAGCGCGAGGACGCCCCGCCGAAGGGGCCGCAGCGCCCCGCGCGTTGAGCCTCGGCCCGGTCACGCGGCCGTCGCCGTACTGCCGGGGAGACCCGCGGCGGGAAATGCGTTACTGTTACGGCGAGCGGCCCGCCAAGGCCGTCCCGTCACCGAACTCAGGGAGGTTCCATTGCCTGCACAGATACCCGAAGACGATTCACGCATCGAAACCGAAACCGTCAGCTTCGAGGGCGCATCGGGCACGGTCAGCGCCTATGTGGCCAAGCCCGCCGGTGCCGACAACGCGCCCGCGGTCGTCATCATTCACGAGAACCGGGGCCTGCAGCCCCACATCAAGGACGTCGCCCGCCGCGCCGCGGTGGCCGGGTTCATCGCCGTGGCGCCGGATTTCCAGAGCCAGGTCGGCGGCACCCCCGACGACGCCGACGAGGCGGTGGAAAAGACCCGGTCGCTGGACATGGCCAAGATCACCGGCGATGCCGTCGCCGCCGCGGCCTATGCCCGAAGCCGGCCCGACAGCAACGGCAAGGTCGGCAGCGTCGGCTTCTGCTGGGGCGGGGCGCTTTCGAACCAGCTCGCCGTGCACGACCCCGAGCTCGATGCCGGCGTCGTTTTCTACGGCCGTTCGCCGGCCGACGAGGACGTGCCCAAGATCAAGGCGCGCATGCTGCTCAACTACGGCAGCCTGGATGAGAACATCAATGCCGGGGTGCCGGGCTACGAGGAAGCCCTGAAGGCGGCGGGGACCGATTACACGATCCACATGTACGAAGGCGGCAAGCACGCCTTCCACAACGACGATAACCCGGACCGCCACCACCCGGAGAACGCCAAGCTGGCGTGGAGCCGGACCGTCGATTTCCTCAAGGAGTCGCTCGCCGCCTAGGGCGAGGGCAGGGGACAATACGCGCCGCCGCCGAGGCTGCCGGCGGCGGCGCCCGATACGGCCACCGCGCGCGAAGACGCAGGGGCCGGAGGAGGCGTCATGAGCGAACCATCCGAAACCATCCGTCTCGGCGTGATCAAGCCGAGCACCGATTCGCATTCTCTCGCGGATCTCGAGGCCCTGCTGCCCGACGACATCGAGATGATCCCCGAATACATGGGGTTCGCCTACAAGTCGCTCGACGAGTTCCGCAACGCGATGCCGACCTATGGCGAGAAGGTCGCGGCCGTCGCCGCCAAGGGCGCCCAACTGATCCATCCCGAAGGGGCGCCGCCCTTCATGCTCCAGGGCTTCGCCGCGGAGGCCGCCTATATCCAGGAATGGGAGAGCCAATTCGGGGTGCCGGTGTTCACCACCGGCACCACCCAGGTGGCGGCGCTCAAAGCGCTCGGCGTCGAGCGTTTCATCGGATATACCCCGTTCGCCGGCGAGCTCGCCGAGGCCTTCCGCAAGTATTTCAGCGATGCCGGTTTCGAGGTCCTTTACATGGGCAAGCCCGTCGACGACGCCGATGACGTCTACGACCTCACCACCGATCAGATCCGCGACCGCATCATCGAGGCCTACCGATCGGTCCCGGGCGCAAGCCAGGCGCTTTATATCCTGGGCAGCGGCTGGCGCGTGCTGGACGTGATCGAAGACATCGAGGCGGCGCTGGGCGTGCCGGTGCTGCATCCGGTGGTGGTGCGCTGCTGGTATATCCTGACCAGGCTCGGCCGCGCGACGCCGATCGAGGGCCACGGGCGCCTGTTGGCCACGATGCCACCGTTCGCGTCATGAACGGGACCGCCACCGTCCGCCTCGGCATGGTCAAGCCGACCAATGACTCCGAATCGCGCGAAGACCTCGAGGCGTTGCTGCCCGACGACATCGAGATGGACTACGAATACATGGGCTTCGCCTACAAGTCGCTGGACGAGTTCCGCACCGCCATGCCGGCCTACGAGGAGAAGGTGGCGGCGCTGGCGGCCAGGGGCGCGGACCTGATCCACCCCGAGGGGGCGCCGCCGTTCATGCTGCAGGGTTACGCCGCGGAGTCGCGCTACATCGCCGACTGGCAGGCGCGCTTCGGCGTGCCCGTCTTCACCACCGGATCGACCCAGGTGGCGGCGATGCGGGCGCTCGGCATCAACCGCTTCGTCGGCTACACGCCGTTTTCGGGAGAGCTGGCCGAGGCCTTCCGCAAGTATTTCACCGATGCCGGCTTCGAGGTGCTGGCCATGGGCAAACCGGTGGCCGAGGACGAGGAGGTCTACGACCTGACGACGGCGGAGATCGGCGACCGCATCGTCCGCTCCTTCGCCGGCGAGCCGGACGGCGCCGAGGCGCTCTACATCCTGGGCAGCGACTGGCGTGTCCTCGACGTCCTGGAATCGTTGGAGGCGGCGCTGGAGATCCCGGTTTTGCACCCGGTGGTGGTGCGCTGCTGGTACATCCTCACCCAGCTGGGCCGGCGGCAGCCGATCGAGGGCCACGGGCGCCTCCTGGCGACCATGCCGCCCTTCGCCGCCTGAGCCATCCCGGCGGCGAAGGGGGCGTCGGCCCTAAGAGACGGAAACGCCTTACTCGGCCTTGGCTTTGGCCTTTTCCTCTTCCCGTGCCTGTTCCCCGGCGATGCCGTCGGGTTCACCCGGGTAGTTGTAGTGCAGCGTCTTGAACAGCGATTTGTTCTGGGGGCCGATGCCGACGCGGCGCTTGGACCCGTCATTGGCGGACGCGACCACCTGCAGCAGGTGAAGCTCCTCATCGCCGGTCTGGTTGAAGCTGTAGCGCGCGTAGCGCGGCACCATGATGCCCTCGCCGGGGCCGAAGACGCCGAGCAGCTCGCCGTCGACGTTCTTCCATTCGACCTGGCCCTGAAGCACGAACCAGAAGCCGTCGGCATCGGGATGGCAATGGACGTTGGTGTCGCCGCCGGACGGAAGGATCTGGACGGTTCCGCGCACCAGGCTGCCCTTGCACAGACGGACATGGGCGCGCCGCCCTTCGGGGATGTCGTCCGGGCGGACGAACTTGAACGGTGTGAAGTCCTCTTCCTTCTTGCGGAAGAAGGCCTCCTTCTTGGCCGCGCCGCGCAGCTTCTCGCGCTCGATATGGTCGGTGGTGTCGTCGGTCAGTTCGGTCGGGATTTCTTTGTCTTGCAGTTCGGTTGCCATGGCTTCCTCCTTAGGGCCGGTTTCGGGATCTTGCTTTTGGGCGGGGCATCGGCGTCTCCGTCGGAGATCGCCGAATTATGTGTTCCGCCGCGGCTAGCTTAGCCTGGGCGGGCGCCGGATGCCAGCCCGCCGGCGCGCCGATTGAGAGGCCGGTGGCCATCCCCTAAGATGCCGCAATGACCGGTTCCCGTCTCTCGGCCGTATTCTCGGCGCCCCGTATGGCCTATTTCTACGCCGCCCTGCCGCCACTGTTCTGGTCGGGAAATTTTCTCATCGCCCGCGTCATGCGCGACGATATTCCGCCGATCCAGATGTCGTTCTCGCGCTGGGGCCTCGCCTTCGTCATCCTGCTGCCGTTCGCCGCGGCCAGGTTTCGTGGCCAGGGCGCGCAGATCCGCACAGAGCTGCCTTTTCTCCTTCTCTTGGGCGCGGTCGGGATCACCGCGTTCAATTGCTTCATCTACGCGGCGCTGCATTACACCACCGTGGTCAACGCGTCTCTGATCAACACGATGATGCCGGTGATGACCTTCTTGCTGGCCTTGGCGCTGCTCAGCGAGCGGCTCCGGGGCGTGCAGGTCGGCGGTGTGCTGGTTGCCTTCGGCGGCGCCGTGCTGATCATCGCCAAGGGGGATATCGGCGAATTGGCCAGCCTCGTGCCCGACCGGGGAGCTCTGTTGGTGATTGCGGGCGTCACCTTCTGGTCCCTTTACACGGTCTTGATCCGCTGGCGGCCGACCAAGCTGCCGCCGCTTGCTTTCCTCGCCGTCACCGTCGGCCTCGGCGCGGTATTCCACCTGCCCCTGGTGGCGTGGGAACTCTGGCGCCTGGGCGGGTTCGGCCTGACCGCGGAGACGGGTGCCTCCATCCTCTATTTCGCCGTGTTTCCCTCGGTACTGGCCTACATCATCTGGAACAAGGCGGTGGCCACCATAGGACCGGGCCGGGCGGGCATGTATATGTATTTGATGCCGGTTTTCGGCTCCGCGCTTGGTGTTTGGCTGCTGGGCGAGGCGTTCCGCTTTTACCACCTCGCCGGTATCGTGCTGATTTTCGTGGGTATCGCATTGGTCAATCGTGGGGCGCGGGCACCCTGAACAGGGTCAGGAAATGTGTTGGCATCGGCGGGGCGGACCTCTAGTGTTAGCCTCGCGAGGCCAAGGACACATGGCGGTTGAACGCCGGTGGTCGCCGAAACGAAACCATCGCCTGCCGTGCACGGCCACGTGAAGTTCGGTTAACAGGGAGAATTCAAGATGCGGTTAGGAACAATCACGACAGCTGCCTTCGCCGCGGGTGCGACGGCCTTTGCCTTGGCCGGAGGGGCGAGCCCCGCCTTGGCCTATCCCGACAAACCCGTCACGGTCTATGTCGGGGCCGGGGCCGGCGGCAGCACCGATGCCGGCGCGCGGATCCTCGCCAAGGCGATGGAGAAAACCCTGGGCCAGCCCATGGTGGTCGTCAACAAGCCCGGCGGCGGCGGTTCCAAGGCCCTGGTGCTTCTGAAGAAATCGACGCCCGACGGCTATACCGTCGCTTACGCCTTCGGCCATCATGTCGGCTTCCAGCCCCATTACCGGCGCAAGAAGTCGCTCTACTTTGCCAAGGATTTCGACTATGTGGGATCGGTCACGGTGCCCCATCAGTCGATCGTCTCGCTGGCGGGCCGCGGCTGGAAGACCCTGACGGAAATGGCGGCCAAGCTCAAGAAAGAGAACAAGCCCCTGCGCCTGGTCTATTCCGGCGGGCCCGGGCGGCTGGTGGGCGAGGCGATTGGGGCCCATTACGGGATCCCGGCCCAGATCATCCGTGTGCGCGGCGGTGGCAATTCCATGCAGCGGGTTCTCGGTGGCCACGTGGACGTGGTCTTCACCGGGGGCGCCCATGTCAAGCACACCGACGCGGGCAAGACCATGGTGATCGGCACCGTCAGCGACCAGCGCAATCCCGATTATCCCGACGTGCCGACCCTGAAGGAAATGGGTGTCGGCGTATCGACCGAGACCCTGCAGCTGATGGTCGCGCCGAAGGGCGTGCCGGGGCCGGCCCTGGGCAAGCTCAGGAATGCGCTCTCGGCGGCGCGCAGCGATCCCAAGATCGTCCAGCTCTACCGCAAGAACCTGCGTATGGTCATGGACACCCGTAGCCCGCAGGAGCTCGAAACCTATATGCAGGAGTTGGAGAAGAACTACATCGCCCTCATCAAGAAGTTCGACAAGGGCAAGAAGAAGTAGAAGTGGGTTGAAGCCGGGCCGCGCGGGCGGGCTCCGCGCGGCCCTTTCCGCCCGTTCAACGCGAGTTTCTCCCATGCGACGAGCCGACATTATTTCGGCGGCCTTGTTGGTGGCCTTCGGGCTGCTGGTGATTTTCGTCGTCATCCCCATCTGGGTGCCCGGTCACCAGGAGGGAAATTACGGTCTGCGCGCCCAGGACGCGCCGTATCTGACGATGATCGTCGCGACCGGCCTGGCGGCGGTGTTCTTCATTCGGCGGCTGTTCGTGGACAAGGACGGCGGCGAACCGGCCCCCATCCCGCGGGAAAGCTGGGTGTTCCTGGGCGTCGTCGCCGCGGTCCTGATCGCCACTTTGGTGTTGCTGGAATACATCGGCATCCTTGCCGGCGGCCCCTTCGTCGTCGCCGTGCTGATGGTGATGATGGGCGAGCGGCGCCCGATCCCGATCGCCGTCACGGCCATCGTCGCGCCGCTGCTGGTCTGGGCATTTTTCTGGAAGCTGTTGCAGTTTCCACTGCCCTAGGGGTGCGCGATGCTTGATATGGTCCTCACGGGGCTCGGCCAGGCCTTCACCATCTACAACATGCTGATGATCTGCCTCGGCGTTTTCATCGGCATCGCCGTAGGTGCGATCCCCGGCCTCAATGGGCCCATGGCCATCGCCATTGCCGTGCCGCTGACATTCTTCATGGGGCCGTTGACGGCGATCGCTTTCCTGGTCGGCATCAACAAGGGCGCCAATTTCGGCGGCGCCATCTCCGCCTGCCTGATCAATATTCCCGGCGCCGCGGAGGCCATATCCACGACCTTCGACGGCTATCCCCTGACCCGGAAGGGCAAGGGACTGAAGGCGCTCAAGATGGCCCTTTATTCGTCGGTCTATGGCGACTTCTTTTCCGACATCGTGCTGATCTGCGTGGCCGCGCCCTTCGCCATCCTGGCCTTGAACATGGGATCGGCGGAACTGTTCGCGTTGATGCTGTTTGCCCTGACCTTCATTGCGGCCCTGGTCGGGCGCTCCGTGGTCAAAGGGCTGATTGCCGCGGTGCTGGGCATCTTCCTCTCGACCGTGGGCCTCGATTCCGAGGCGTCGACCCCGCGCATGACGTTCGGCGAGATCGAGCTCGAGGACGGCGTTTCCCTGCTGGCGCTGGTGATCGGCATGCTGGCATTGTCGGAAATCCTGATCCAGGTGGAGGCGAACTGGCACAACCGCAAGGAGGGCCCGGGAAGCGGCGGCGACGGCATTTACAAGCGCAGCCCCAATCGCGACGACAACGTCGTCACCTGGCAGGAATGGAAGGAATGTTTCCGCACCATTATGCGGTCCAGCGCGATCGGCACGGTAATCGGGGCGATCCCCGGCCTGGGTTCGACCCTGGCGGGCTTCCTCGGCTACGGTGCGGCCAAACGGGCGTCCAAGACCCCGGAAGAGTTCGGCCAGGGCAAGCTCGAAGGCGTGGCGGCGGCCGAGGCGGCGAATTCGGCCACGGTCGGCGCCAACCTGATCCCGACGCTCGCCCTCGGCATCCCCGGGAATCTCTCCGCTGCGGTCCTGCTCGGGGCCCTGATCATTCATGGCCTGACGCCGGGGCCCTTGATCTTCCAGCAGCACGGCACGACCATCTACGGGCTGTTCGGCGCCATGCTGGTAGCCAACTTCATAAATCTGTTCATCGGGCAGGGCGGCTTGCGGTTTTTCGCCTGGGTCATCACCCTGCCGCGCCAATACGTCCATCCGGTGATCGTATTGATGTGCTTCTGCGGCGCCTACGTGACCACCCAGAGCATGTTCGCCCTCGGCCTGATGGTGGGCTTCGGGCTTCTCGGCTACATCATGCGCAAGCTGGATTACTCCATCGTCGCCTTCATCATCGCCTTCATTCTCGGGCCGATGACCGAGGACGCGCTGCGACAGACCATGGTGCTGTTCGGCAACCAGCCGGAGATGCTGCTGCGACGGCCCATTGCGATCCTGTTCTTTATCTTGACGGCGATCTCGATCTGGCGTTTCTCCAAGGCGAAGCCCCAAATCCTGCAGGAGCCGACCTGAGGCCGCGCCGGAGCGTACGGTAAGGGGCTGCAGAGAGGCGAGGAGTGACGATGCTGGAGCTGTACCACAACGCCATGTCCACCTGTTCCCAGAAGGTCCGCTTGTGCCTGGCCGAAAAGCGGCAGGACTGGGTCGACCACCACCTCGACCTCCGCGCCGGCGACCAGCACCGGCCCGAGTATCTCGCGCTCAACCCCAATGGCGTGGTGCCGACCCTGGTGGACGATGGCGAGGTGATCATCGAATCGACGGTGATCAACGAATACCTGGATGAGCGCTTTCCGGACCCCGCCCTCCATCCGCGGGATCCCCTGGGTCGTGCGCGCATGCGGCTGTGGACCAAGCAGCTGGACGAGGGACTGCACGCCGAAACCGGCGTCATGTCCAACGCCATCGCCTTCCGTTTTCAGAAACTGGCGAAGGGCGAGGAATTCGCCAACAAGCTGGTCGAGGGCATCCCCGACCCGGCCAAGCGCGAACGCTACCGGTCGGTCGTTTTCGAAGGCGTCGAATCGCCGCTTTTCGTCAGTTCCATCAAGCGGTTCCGCAAGCTTCTCGACGACATGGACGCGGCCCTCGATCGGCATCACTGGCTCGCCGGCGATGTCTTTTCCCTCGCCGATGTCGGGCTCGCGCCCTACATCACCCGCATGGACCATCTCGGCCTCAACCGCATGTGGCTGGATCAGCCCCGCATCGCCGATTGGTACAAGCGGGTGACTTCGCGGCCGTCCTACGAACCGGCCTTCGTGCGACTGTTCGATGACAAGTATCTCGCGCTGATGCGCGAAAAGGGCCGCGAATACTGGCCGCAGATCGAGGCCTGCCTGGAATCCGCCTGAAACGGCGAACCGCACAGATTGTTGCAAGGGAGAGAACGTGTCATGGCAGCGAGACGACCAGCCTCAAGGAGGGCGCGCCGCGCCGCGGCATCACCCAAGGTGCCGGTGGACCGCCCCGCCAACCTCGGCAATCCCCGCATGGGATGGGGCTCCGACGTGGTGGCGGAGGTCGTGCGCCGGCTCGACCTCAAGTACATCGCCTTGGTGCCGGGTGCGAGCTATCGCGGCTTCCATGACTCGATCGTGAACTATCTCGGCAACACCAACCCGCAGATGCTGGTCTGCCTGCATGAGGAACATGCCGTTGCCATTGCCGACGGGTATGCCCGGATCACCGAAACGCCGATGGCCGTGGCGCTGCATTCCAATGTCGGCCTGATGCACGGGACCATGCCGATCTTCAACGCCTGGTGCGGGCGCGCACCGGTCGTCATTTTCGGTGCCACCGGCCCGGTCGACGCCGATAAACGCCGCCCCTGGATCGACTGGATTCACACAGCCAAGGATCAGGCCTCTATGATCCGCCACTACACCAAATGGGATGACCAGCCCGCCTCGCCCCAGGCGGCGGTCGAATCCATCCTGCGCGCCAATAAGATCGCGGCCACGCGACCCCAGGGGCCGGTCTATGTGTGTTTGGATGCGGATTTGCAGGAATCGCCGCTCGAGGAGGAGGTGAACATCCCCGACGTCGGCCGCTACCTGCCGCCGGCGCCGGCGCCGGCGCCGGCGGCTGCGGTCAGGGACACGCTCCGGCGCATCAAGGCGGCAAAATTCCCGATCTTCATGATGGGCCGTGTCTCGCGCGACCTCGCCGATTGGAAGCGCCGCGTGCGCCTGGCGGAAGCGCTGGGCGTGCCGGTGCTGACCGACACCCACAATGCCGCCGCCTTCCCGACCGAGCACCCCCTGCACAAGGCGGCCCCGGCGTTTCGCCCGCAGCCCGACTCGGCGGCGCTGATCAAGAAGGCCGACCTGATCGTCGCCTTCGACTGGCTCGATCTCGCGGGCACCCTGCGCACGGTGTTCAGCGCCTCCCAAACCGATGACCCGGTGCGGGCCGAGGTCATCGAATGCGCGCTTGAAAGCACGCTGCACAATGGCTGGAGCATGGATTACCAGGCCTTGCCGGCGGTCGACCTGCCGATCCTTGCGGACCCCGATGTCTTCATCGGCCAATTGCTCGACGCCCTCGGCGCCCAGGCCAAGCGTACGGCCCGCCAGCGCCCGGCCCTGGCGCGCATCAAGCACTGGACGCAATCGGCGCTCGCGCGGGAAAAGGTGCGGGGCGATGCGCCGCTCGAGGCCGTCGACCTCGCCCATACCATCACCGCTTTCGCGAAAGAGAACACCGTCTGTCTGGCGCGGCTGCCGCTGGGCTGGCCGGGCCATGCCTGCCGCTTCGATCATCCCCTGGATTACCTCGGCAACGATGCCGGAGGCGCCGTCGGCACCGGTCCGGGGCACACGGTGGGGGCGGCGCTGGCGCTAAAGGACAGCGGACGCATGGCCGTGGGCGTTCTCGGCGATGGCGACTTTCTGATGGGGGTCAGCGCGCTGTGGACCGCCTCCCACATGGACCTGCCGACGCTGATCGTGGTTGCCAACAACCGCTCCTATTTCAACGACGAGGCGCATCAGGAGCGGGTCGCCAGGGAGCGCGGCCGGCCTCCGGAAAACCGATGGATCGGCCAGCGCATCGACGAACCCGCCGTCGACCT
>JAWWBR010000083.1:0-15022 GCA_033720855.1 Alphaproteobacteria bacterium | reverse complement strand
GATCACGCCGCTGCCGGGCGCAACGGCGCTCAAGCCGGGCTCGGCGACGCGGCCGTTCTTCGGCGTCCAGCCCATGCTGGTGCACCACGACGGCACGCCGATCGAGGGCGAGGGCGTCGGCAATTTGTGCATGGCCGATTCCTGGCCGGGGCAGATGCGCACCGTCTATGGCGACCATCCGCGCTTCAAGGAGACCTATTTCAGCCAGTTCCCCGGAAAGTACTTCTCCGGCGACGGCTGCCGCCGCGACGCCGACGGCTATTACTGGATCACCGGCCGGGTCGACGACGTCATCAACGTCTCGGGCCACCGCCTCGGCACCGCCGAGGTCGAGAGCGCCCTGGTGGCCCATCAAAAGGTTTCGGAAGCCGCGGTGGTCGGCTATCCCCACGAGATCAAGGGCCAGGGCATCTATTGCTACGTCACCCTGATGGCCGGCGTGACCCCGGACGACGGCCTGCGCGAGGAGCTGGTGCAGTGGGTACGCAAGGAGATCGGCCCCTTCGCCACGCCCGACAGGCTGCAATGGGCGCCGGGCCTGCCCAAGACCCGGTCGGGCAAGATCATGCGCCGGATCCTGCGCAAGATCGCCGAGGACGACTACGGCAATCTCGGCGATACCTCGACCCTGGCCGATCCGGCGGTGGTCGACGACCTGATCGAGAACCGGGTCACCGGCTGAGCCGGCCGGCACGGCGCGCAACCACAGCGGAGGACCATGCCGTGAACGACATGCTGCTGATCATCCTGCTCAGCACCCTGTTCCCCGCCGTCGGCGCCGCCTACGTGCTCAGGACCAACGGCAAGACGCTCAATTTCGCCATCATCGGCGGCACCCTGATCTACGTCGCATCGGTGGTGATGATCTTCGGCCTGCTCTACGGCGCCAAGCGGTTCAACATGCAGGCCAACGACCTGATCCTGCTGCTGCCCTTCGGCATCGCGGTGCTGTTCTACTGGCTGCTCAAGGGCTCGAAGCTGGGCAACGAATGAGCCCGCTTATCGGCGCCGGCACCAGCTTTCACGCCGGCCGCCGCCATAGGGCCGGGCCAGGCCGCGGGCGATCAGCGCCCGGCCGAGGTCGGCGCCGCTCCCGGTCCTGACGCCGGCGAGCACGCGGCCCGCGTATTTGCCGTTGCGGATGGCGTAGAGGCGGATCGGCGCGCGCCCCACCTGGGCGGAGACGAAGTCGCGCGCCTTCTCGGCAAGGGCGCGTTCGTCGGCGCAGCGGGCGCGCAGTTCCGGCGCGTCGATGCCGGCAATCCGCACGTTGACGACGACCTCCTGTCCGACCCAGATGCGCGCGCGCACCAACAGCGTGTCGCCGTCGCGGACCCGGATCACCCGCGCCTCGACCGGGCCGGCGAGGATATCGCGCGGCGAGGGCGATGCGCCGGCGCCATCGACGGCCCCGGCCGGTGCCGGGCAAATGGCGGCGACGAGGAAGAGGGCCCCGACGATGGCGCGCCGGCGGAGCCCGGCCCATCGGCGGCGGGAGAGGTGCCAAGGAGAATGTTTCGGGCGCGGTGCGGGCATGGCCGCGTGATCCCTTCCGGCCTGATCAGAGGGCGCTTTCCCGATCCCTCACGTGAAACCCACGCGGAAAACGGCCCTTGGCGTGCTTATACCATGGGTTTTAAAATTTAATTAATACAATCTTAGGTTTAACTACCCGCTCTCAGAAATCGATGCAGCGGCCGTTCTTCTCCCAATCGCCGTAGCGGGTGGGGTCGGGCCGCTTGCGGGCGGGCTTGGCCGCCGGCGCGCGCGCCTTGCCGGGGTCCCTGGCCGGTGCCGGGCCCGGTGCCGGGACCCGGCGCTTGGCCTTCGGGTCCGTTTGCTTGTCCGTCTTCGCCATCTTGCGGCCCGCTCTTGAATGGGGTGGGGGAACACTCTAAGTAATCTGCGGCCCGATTGCATCCCCAAAACCCCGCCGGGGATCCGCGGGGGTCTTGAAAGAGGTTTTATACCAATGGGTTACTTTCGCACCGCCCTTCTCCTCGCGGTCATCACCGCGCTCTTCCTCGGCGTCGGCTACCTGATCGGCGGCGCCGCCGGCGCGCTGATCGCCTTCGCCATCGCCTGTGCCCTCAACCTGTTCGCCTGGTGGAACTCCGACAAGATGGTGCTGCGCATGTATGGCGCCAAGGAGGTCGACGGCCGGACGGCGCCGGGCTTCTACGGCATCGTCGAGCAGCTCGCCCACAACGCCGGGCTGCCGATGCCCAAGGTCTATATCATCGAAGAGGACCAGCCCAACGCGTTCGCCACCGGGCGCAACCCCGAGAACGCCGCGGTCGCCGCCACCACCGGCCTGCTGGACCGGCTGTCGCACGAGGAGGTCGCCGGCGTCATGGCCCATGAGCTCGCCCATGTGCGCAACCGCGATACCCTGATCCAGACCATCACCGCGACGCTGGCCGGCGCCATCGGCATGATCGCCAATTTCGCCTTCTTCTTCGGCGGCCACAGCCGCAACAACCCGCTCGGCATCATCGGCGTGCTGCTGGTGGCGATCCTGGCCCCGCTGATGGCGATGCTGGTGCAGATGGCGATCTCCCGCGCCCGCGAATACGAGGCCGACCGCATCGGCGCCGAGATCTGCGGCCACCCGTTGTGGCTGGCCTCGGCGCTCGAGCGCATCCAGTCCGGCGCCGAAGCGATCGACAACGAGGCCGCCGAGGAGCACCCGGCGACCGCCCATATGTTCATCATCAACCCGCTGCACGCCCATGCCGTGGACGGGCTGTTCTCGACCCATCCCGCGACCGAGAACCGCGTCCGCCGGCTGCGCGAGATGGCCGGCGCCGCCGGACCCTGGGGCTGAGCCCGCGGCCCGCAGGCGCGGGCCTTCGATGGATCGGGTATCGCGTCTGGCACCCCCGCGCCGCCCGCCGCCACTTCCCAGCACCCCCCGGCTGTGATCAAATCCGCCCATGACAGCCGCCCCAGAGCCGGCCTCGCCCGCCGCCCGCACCGTCGCCCTCGAGGCCCTTGCCGGGGTCTTGGACCGCCGCCAGCCCCTCGATGAGGCCTTCGCCGCCGCCCCCGCCCTGGCCCGACTGGCGCCGCGCGACCGGGCCTTCGCCCGCCTGTTGGTGATGACCGCGCTGCGCCGCCTGGGCGAGCTCGAGGCGTTGATCGACGGGATGCTGGAACGCCCGCTGCCGCGCGCCGCGCGAATGGTGCGGCATATCCTGGCCCTCGGCGCCTGCCAGCTCCTGATCCTCGGCACCCCCGCCCATGCCGCCGTCGACACCTCGGTCCGGCTCGCCGCCAAGGTCGCGGGCGGGCGGTTCCGCGGCCTGGTCAACGCCGTCCTCAGGCGCCTCGATGCCGATGGGCGGGCGCGGCTTGCCGATCTCGACGGGCCGCGCCTCGACATCCCGCCCTGGCTCTGGCGCACCTGCGCGGATGCGTACGGCGAGGACGCCGCAAGGCGGATCGCCGAAGCCCATATGACGGAGCCGCCGCTCGACCTCACCCCGCGCGACCCGGCCGAGGCCGGCGTCTGGGCGGGGCGGCTGGGCGCCGAGGTTCTGCCGACCGGCTCGTTGCGGCGGCCCGGCGGCGGCCGGATCGAAGACCTCGAAGGCTTTGGTGCCGGCGCCTGGTGGGTTCAGGATGCCGCCGCCGCGCTGCCGGCCCGGTTGTTTCCGGCACCCCGGGACCGACGCATCCTCGACATGTGTGCCGCGCCGGGCGGCAAGACCCTGCAGCTGCTCGGCGCCGGCGCCCACGTCACGGCGCTGGATCCGTCCCCCGAGCGGCTCGAGCTGGTGCGCGAGAACCTCGCCCGGATCGGCCTCATGGCCGAGCTCGTCTGCGCCGACGGCCGCGCCTACGATCCGGGCCTGACCTTCGATGGCGTACTCCTGGACGCACCCTGCAGCGCCAGCGGCACGATCCGCCGTCATCCCGACATCGCCCGCATCAAGACCGGCACCGACGCGGCCAGGATGACGCCGCTGCAGGACGCCCTGCTCGACCGTGCGGCGGCACTCACGGCACCGGGCGGCACGCTGGTCTACGCCGTCTGCTCGCTCGATCCGGAAGAAGGCGAGCATAGGGTCGCCCGGTTCCTGGACCGGCAGCGCGGGTTTCGGAGAATTCCGGTCGATGCCCCGGCGCTGGGCGGCGAGGAAAGCTGGCGGACGCCGGCCGGCGACCTCAGGACGCTGCCCTTCTTCATGGCCGAAAAGGGCGGCATGGACGGTTTCTTTGCGGCGCGCTTGCAGCGTCATGGCGAAGCTGCTAGGTAAGCCTGTGCCCAAGCCGGTTCGTATAGCGCCCTCGATTCTTGCCGCGGATTTCGCCCGTCTGGGCGATGAAATCGCGGCCGTCACCGAGGCCGGTGCGGACTTCATCCATGTCGATGTCATGGACGGGCACTTCGTTCCCAACATCACCATCGGTCCCGATGTGGTCCGCGCCCTGCGGCCCGCCTCCGACCTGCCGTTCGACGTTCACCTGATGATCGCGCCGGTCGATTGCTACGTCCCGGCCTTCGCCGAGGCCGGCGCCGACATCATCACCGTGCATCCCGAGGCCGGTCCCCACCTCCACCGAACCCTGCAGCTGATCCGTTCGCTGGGCAAGAAGGCCGGTGTGGCGCTCAACCCGGGGACCCCGGTCGAGGCCATCGACAACGTGATGGGGGATATCGACCTGGTGCTGGTGATGACCGTCAATCCCGGGTTCGGCGGCCAGGCGTTCATCGAATCGCAACTGGCGAAGATCGAGGCGGTGCGCCGGCGCATCGACGCCACGGGACGGGAGATCGATCTTGAAGTGGATGGAGGCATAAATGCCGAAACTGCCGGGCGCGCGGTGGCTGCGGGGGCAGACCTCCTTGTCGCCGGAACCGCCACCTTCTCGGGCGGCGCCGGCGCCTACGCCGCCAACATCGCCCGCCTCCGCGGCGACGCCTGAGCGCCGCGAGCCCGCGGCCGCCCCTCGGCGCCGGCGCCGCCAGCCCATGCCCTTGGGCTGGTACCTGGCCATCGCCCGGCGTCCGTGGCGCCGCAACTTAGGCGCGCTGGCCTACGGGCTCAAAAGCCTCTACTACGGCTCGCCCCTGCACAGCCCGACCTTGGCCGGCCGCACCCCGGCCGCGCTGGGCTTCATCCCTGTCGACCCCTGGCCGGGCGCCGCCGATGGCGGCCGCGCCATCATGGAGGGCCGGTTCGCCTTCGCCGGGCGGGCGATCGCCATGCCATCGGGCCTCAGCGCCGAGCGTCCCGGTCTGGCCTTCGAAGGCGGGGCGGGATTGTGGGCCGCGCCCCAGGCGGGCCAGGACTGGCTCGCCGAGCTGCACGGCTTCAGCTGGCTCAGGGACCTCAGGGTCGCCGGGGGATTGCCCGCCCGCGCCGTCGCCCGCGCCCTTATCCTCGACTGGATCGCCCACTCGGGGCGGTGGGAGCGGCTCTCCTGGCGGCCCGACATCCTCGCCGCTCGCGTTACCGCCTGGATCTCCAACGCCGATTTCATCGGCCAGAGCGCGGCCCCGGACTTCGCCCCCGCCTTCCTCAAGAGCCTCGCGCGCCAGAGCCGTCATCTGCTCAGGGTCCGCGCCGGCGGGCTTACGGGGGCCCGGCGCCTGACCATGCTCAAGGGCCAGGTGTTCGCGTCCCTGGCCCTGTTCGGCGGCCGCGGCCGGGAGCGGGTCTTGAAGCGGCTGGAAGGCGAACTCGCCCGCCAGGTGCTTCCCGACGGCGGCCATGTCGAACGCAGCCCCGCCCAGCAGCTCAGCGTCCTGCGCGACCTTGTCGATATCCGCGACATCCTGCATCAGGCCGGCCACCCGGTGCCCGAGGGGGTACAGGGCGCCATCGACCGCATGGCGCCGATGCTGCGGTTCTTTCGCCACGGCGATGGCGGGCTGGCCCTGTTCAACGATTCTCCGGAAGGCGAAGCCTGGCTCATCGACATGGTGCTGACCCGCGCCGACGCCCCGGGCAAGCCCCTGGGCTCGGCCCCCCATTCGGGCTTCGAGCGGATCGTCTCGGGCCGCTCCCTGCTGCTCGTCGATACCGGGCCGCCCCCGCCGCCAGGCGCCCGTGACCACGCCTTCGCCGGCACCCTGTCGCTGGAGCTGAGCATCGGCAAGGAGCGGCTGATCGTCAATTGCGGCGGGGGGCCCGGCCTGAGCGCGGCATGGCGCCAGGGCCTGCGCGCCAGCGCCGCCCATTCGACCCTGACCCTCGCCGATACCAATTCGACCGAGATTTTCGAGGCCCCCGGCAAGGGCAGCGAGATCGGCAAACACCCCAGCGTGGTCATCCGCGACGTTTCCGAATCCGACGGCGCGGTGTGGCTGACCGGCCGCCACAACGGGTACGAGCGGGGGTTCGGCCTGATCCACGAGCGGCGCCTGTGGCTGGCGGCGGGGGGCGAAGAACTGCGCGGCGAGGACACGCTGTTGCCGCCCCGGATGGAAACCCTTTCGCGCCGGGAGCACGAGCCCGGCGAACGGAGGCCGGCGCTATGGCGCTGGCGCAGGGATCGCCCCAAGGTGTTCCACCTTCGCTTTCACCTGCACCCCGGCGTGTCCGCGTCTCTCGTCCACGACGGTTCGGCGGTGTTGCTGCGCCTGCCGTCCGGGGCCGGGTGGCGGTTCCGCGCCGAGGGCGGGAATATCACCCTCGAGGACTCGGTCTATTTCGGCGGTGGCGAAATCCGTCGCTCTAACCAGATCACCGTCACCGGCGGCGTGACCGCCGAGGGGCCGCGGCCTGGGGCCGTGATTCGCTGGTCCCTGCAAAGGATGGCCGAACGGTGACGATGGCGGACGCGGCGCGCCCCAAGCACCGCCGGCGACGGGACGGATGGATCTCCTGACCTCGCTAAGGGGCGTGGCCCTGGTCGCGGTCCTGTGCCTTGCCACCGCGGCGTGCAGCTGGATGGTGACGCGCTGGGTGACGGCGCTCCTGATCCGGCGGGAAATCCTCGACCGCCCCAATCACCGCTCCAGCCACGGCACGCCGACACCGCGGGGCGGCGGTATCGGCGTCCTGGCCGTGGCGCTGCCGCTGATGGGGGTGATCGCCTGGCTCTATCAGCCGGCCGACACCGTGACCTGGGCCGCCCTCGGCGCCGCCGGGATACTGGCTCTGGTGTCCTGGGCGGACGACGTCCGCGGCGTGCCGGTCATGCTCCGGCTGGGCGCCCATATCGCCTGCGTCGTCCTGGTCCTGGCCCTTGTTCCGGAGGCCTTCACCCTGTTTCAGGGGGCGCTGCCGCTTGTCCTCGACCGCCTCATTGCCGCCCTCCTCTGGGTCTGGTTCCTCAATCTCTACAATTTCATGGATGGAATCGACGGGCTCGCCGGGGTCGAGACCGCCGCCATCGGCGCAGGCATCTTCGCGGCCACCGCACTGATCGGCGCCCAGGGCGGCGGCCCCGCCATGGTGCTGGGCTTGTCTGGGTTGGTGCTCGGCGCCGCGGCGCTCGGCTTCCTCGCGCTCAACTGGCATCCGGCGCGGGTCTTTCTCGGGGACGTCGGCTCGGTACCGCTCGGATACCTCACCGGCTGGCTGCTCCTCACCCTGGCCATGTGGGGATACTGGGTCGCGGCCCTGATCCTGCCCGCCTATTACCTCGCCGATTCCGGACTGACCATCGCCGCCCGCGCCCTTCGCGGCGAAAAGCTGTGGCAGGCCCATGCCAGCCATTTCTATCAGCGTGCCGTGCAGCGGGGGTGGTCCCATGGGCGGGTGGCGCGGTTCGTCGCCGGCGGTGACATCGCCTTGATGGCGCTGGCGCTGTTCTCGACCCAGGTGGTCACGCCGGCGGGCGACCTGTTGTGCCTCGCCGGGGCTGCCGCCATCGTCGCCTTGATGCTGCTGTGGCTGGCCCGCGCGATGCCGAAGGACTCCGATGCCGCGGCATGACGGCCGGTCGCGGCCGGCCCGATGGACTTGCTTGGGGCTTTGCCGCACAATGGCGTCAAGGCGCAGGCGGAAACATCCCCGGCGCTTCCTGGAATAGGGGACTTACGCGGCATATGACCGGCGTTTCGAGACGGCTTCTGCGCCTCGTCATCATCGTCGTCCATGACGGAGGGATGGCGGCAATCTCCTTCGTCGCGGCGCTCTATTTGCGGCTCGGACAAAATCCGCTCGAGTATTCGCGGGACTTGGTATTGACGGGGACACCGATCTTCACCGCGGTGGCGGTCTGCGTGTTCGCCGCCCTGAGACTGCATCGTGGCGTCTGGAGGTACGCCTCCCTGCCCGAGCTGTTCCAGATCATGCGTGCCGCCGCGGCGGCGATCCTCGTCTTCCTTCCCGTGATGTTCTGGCTTACCCGGCTGGAGGGGCTGCCGCGTTCGGCCCTGGTCATCAATTGGTTCATCCTGGTGGCGCTGCTGGCAGGAACGCGCATCGCTTACCGCATGGCCAAGGACAAGAGGATTATCCCGCGTCTGCCGCGCCTTGATCCCGATCGCATTCCCGTCTTGTTGATCGGTGCCCGGGATGAAACCGACATGTTCATCCGCGCCATGACCGGCACCCCCGGCGCCCGATACCAGGTCGTCGGCATCGTCGATTTCCGCAATACCCGGGTCGGGCGTCAGATCCGCGGGATCGAGGTCATGGGCGGGTTGGAAGACCTCGACGAGGTCATGGACCGGTTGACCCGGGCGGGGCGACGCCCCAATCGGCTGGTGGTCACCGATTCCCAGCTCAGGGGCGCGCCCATGCGCGACCTCCTGGCGAAGGCCGAGTCGTTCGGTACCAGCCTGTCGCGCCTGCCCCGCATCACCGATTTCACCCCCGGCGACGATAGCGGCGTGGAACCCCGGCCGGTTGCCATCGAAGACCTGCTCGGCCGCCCGCAACAGGTGCTCGACCGCACCGCCATGGAGGCCCTGATCCGAGGCAGGAAAGTTTTGGTCACCGGTGCCGGCGGCACCATCGGCGGCGAGCTCGTCCGACAGGTGACGGCCCTGGGCCCCTCGCACCTCACCTTGCTGGACAACGCGGAATACGGCCTTTACCTCGCCGACCAGGAAATCGCCGAGCGCGCGCCCGAGCTGCCCCGCGAGACGGTCCTGGCGGACGTGCGCGACGCTGGGCGCATCGCCGACGTGATCGCCGCGGCCAATCCGGATCTGGTCTACCATGCGGCGGCATTGAAGCACGTCCCCATGGTCGAGGCCCATCCCGAAGAGGGGGTGCTGACCAACGCCATCGGCACGCGAAACGTGGCCGATGCCTGCCGCGATCACGGCGTCGGAGCGATGGTCTTGATCTCGACCGACAAGGCGGTCAACCCGGCATCGGTGATGGGGGCGAGCAAGCGCATCGCCGAGAGCTATTGCCAGGCGCTGAATGTGGCCGCCGCCAAATCCGACGCCACGCCCAGGACCAGGTTCATTACCGTCCGTTTCGGCAACGTCTTGGGGTCTACCGGCTCGGTGGTGCCGCTGTTTCAGCACCAGCTGGCCCGAGGGGGTCCCCTCACCGTGACCCATCCAGACATGACACGCTATTTCATGACCGCCCGCGAGGCTGTGGAGCTGGTCCTCGAGGCCTCGGTGCTGGGCACCGAGGAGGGTGCGTCGGCCGCCATCTTCGTCCTCGATATGGGCGAGCCGATCAAGATCGTCGACCTCGCCCGTCAGATGATCCATCTCGCGGGATTTGAGCCGGAAAAGGACATCAGGATCGAAATCACCGGCCTCAGGCCCGGCGAGAAGCTCATGGAAGAGCTGTTTCACGACACCGAAACGACCCAGCCGACGCGCTATCCCGGCATCCTCGTCGCCCGACCCCGGCCCATCGACCTCGATGTCCTGGCCTCGGGCATAGACGAGATCGAGCGCGCCGCGCGAGCCGGAACCCGTGCCGACCTCAACGCCGCCCTTGCGCGTCTCGCCCCGGATTACGCACCCGGCCCCGCCGCCCGTGTCCGACATGGCGTCACCTGAGCCCTTGTCCCCATCGCCGCGAGCGAGACTTCCGTCTTCCGCCCCCATGCCAAAGAAAGGCCCGCGTCACCTCCATGACTGATTCCGCTTCCCTTGCCGTCACCCGCGCCCTGATCAGTGTCTCAGACAAGACCGGCCTGGCCGAAATCGGCCAGTTCCTGGCCGGCCACGGTGTCGAGCTCGTCTCCACCGGCGGCACCGCCCAGGCGCTGCGCGATGCCGGGCTGGAGGTCACCGACGTGGCCGAACTGACCGGTTTCCCGGAAATGATGGACGGCCGGGTCAAGACCCTTCACCCCATGGTCCACGGCGGCATCCTGGCCCGCCGCGACAACGAAGGCGACCGCGCCGCCATGGAGGCGAATGGGATCCAGCCCATCGACCTCGTCATCATCAATCTCTATCCCTTCGAGGCGACGGCGGCGGCCGGATCCGACTACGCGGACTGCGTCGAGAACATCGACATCGGCGGCCCCGCCCTGATCCGGGCCGCGGCCAAGAACCACGCCTTCGTGACGGTGGTGACCGGGGCCACGGACTACGAGAGCTTGCGCGCCGAGATGGAGGCCAATGACGGGGCGACCACGCTCGGGTTTCGCAGCGCCCTAGCCGCCCGCGCCTACGCGCGGACGGCGGCCTATGATGCGGCGATCGCCGGCTGGTTCGCATCCCAGTTGGGCGAGAGCTTTCCCGCCCGCTACGCGCTGTCCGGGACCCTCAAGCAGACCATGCGCTATGGCGAGAACCCGCATCAGGATGCGGCGCTTTATCTCGACCCCAGCCATCCCCGTCCGGGCGCCGCATTGGCCACCCAGATCCAGGGAAAAGAGCTCAGCTTCAACAATCTCAATGACACCGATGCCGCCTTCGAACTGGTCAGCGAGCTGGGCGAGCCCGCCATCGCCATCATCAAACACGCCAACCCCTGCGGAGTGGCCCTGGCGCCCGATCTGAAGACGGCGTACCAACGGGCGCTCGCCTGCGATCCGGTTTCGGCCTTCGGCGGCATTATCGCCGCCAATCGTCCACTGGACGGCGAAACCGCGGAGGAGATCGCCAAGCTTTTCCTCGAGGTGGTGATCGCCCCGGATATCACCGAGGACGCGCGCCGCATCCTCGCCGCCAAGAAGAACCTGCGGGTGCTGGCGACCGGCGACGTCGCGCCGGCGGCGCAGGCGGGCATGACCGTGCGTTCGCTCGCCGGCGGCTTTCTTCTGCAAAGCCGCGACTCGGGGGGCACGGGCGCCGACGACCTCAAGGTAGTGACCAAGCGCCGCCCGTCGGACGCCCAAATCGCCGACCTGCTGTTCGCCTTCACGGTGTGCAAGCACGTCAAGTCCAACGCCATCGTCTACGCCAAGGATGGCGCCACCGTCGGCATCGGCGCCGGTCAGATGAGCCGGGTCGATTCCTCGCGCATCGCCGCCCTGAAGGCGGAAGACGCGAGCCGCGCCGCCGGCGAGGGCGTGAGCCGCGTCGTCGGCTCGGTGGTGGCGTCCGACGCCTTCTTCCCGTTCGCCGACGGCCTGCTGGCCGCCGCCGAAGCGGGCGCCGAGGCCGTCATCCAGCCGGGGGGCTCGATCCGCGACGCCGACGTCATCGCCGCCGCCGATGAGGCGGGGCTGGCCATGGTGTTCACCGGCATGCGGCATTTCCGTCATTAGGAAACGGGTGCGGCGGAGCTTCTTCAAACGAGGGTCGGATCGCCCCGATCGGGGTCCCGCAACGGCCAGAGGATGACGAAACCGGCGGCGAAGAAGACCAGCACCGTGGCCATGCCGATACGTTGGGAGTCGGCGGCAACCGTCACCCAACCCAAGAGGGCGGGTCCGACAAAGGCCGTCGCTTTGCCCGACAGCGCGTACAGGCCGAACATTTCGGTCCGCATCTCCTCGGGCGCTATGCGCGCCATCAGCGATCGGCTCGCCGCTTGCGCGGGCCCGAAAAAGATGCCGAGCGCCGCGCCGAAGATCCAGAACCACAGCTTGATCTGAACCACCAGGATGGCGCCGCCCAAGACGGTGAGCCCGACCAGGGCGATCAGGATCGTCCGGCGCGCGCCGATCCAGTCATCGACCCAGGCGAACCCCGCAGCGCCGAGCCCGGCGGTGAGATTGAGCAGCATGCCGAACAGGATGACCTCCTGTTCGGTCATGCCCCAGGTGCCGGCAGCGTATACCCCGCCGAAAATGAACAGGGTATTGAGCCCGTCGGTGTAGATCATGCGGCCGATGAGGAAGCGCAGGATGCCCGGCCGGCCGCGCAGCGCCCGGAAGGTACCGGCCAGTTGCCCGAATCCCTCGCGCACGGCGTTGATCGCGCCGATGCCGGTACCGGCGCGATCGGGCACCATCAGGAACAGCGGCACGGCGAACAGGGCAAACCAGGCGGCGGCAATGGGCGCGGCGATGCGGACGTCCTCGGCCGCCGCCCGGTCGAGCCCGAACGGCAGCGCCTCGGCCTTGACGAAGCCGAGCAGGATGATGAGCAGGCACACCAGGCCACCGGCGTAGCCCAGGCCCCAGCCCCAGCCGGATAGGCGCCCCAGGCGGCCTTTGGGACAGATCTCCGGCAGCATCGCGTTGTAGAAGACGATGCCCAGCTCGAATGCGATGTTGGCGATGGCAACCAGGACCAATGCAAGGACCAGGAAGTCGGGATGCGGGCGCACGAACCAGAGCGCGGCGGTGGCCACGATACAGACCACGGAAAAGAAGCCAAGCCACGGCTTGCGCGGACCGTTGCGATCGGCGATGGCGCCAAGCACGGGGGAGGCCAGGGCGACGGCCAAGGCCGAAACGGTCATGGCAAAGGCCCATTGGCCGGTCCCCTGAACCGGGTTGACGGCGACGCCGCGGGTGAAATAGGCGGCGAAGACAAAGGTCAGGATGACCGCCGGAAAGGACGAATTGGCCCAGTCGTAAAGACACCAGGCGACACGCGCGCGCCGGCTTGCGGGCGAGTCCAGCTCACCACCGGGCGCGGCGCCCGGCCCCCATGACGAGCCGGTCGTGTCTTGGACCACCCCTACACGCCCACCAGCAACCTGAGTTGCCGGACCGCGACCGCAATCATGGCGATATCGGGCATGCCCGACATCTTCATATCGGCGATCATCTGCTCGGTCCGCGCCACCGCCGCCTTGCGGGCATCGGCCCAGACATCGACGACGACCTCGGCCGACCCGACCCCCCCGGCCGCATCGATCACATGGGTCACGAGGTCGTATTGCAGTCCGTAGAGCTCATCCACCATGACTTGGACCGCTTGGCGCTGCCATGGAGTCTGAGACTCGATACGGCGCGCGGCGTCGCGCAGCCAGTCGAACCCGAACCGGGCGCCCACGCCGAAATACACCCGCGCCGCATCGGCCACCATGTCGGCATCGCCCCCGGCGGCACGAACGATGTCCAGCGCCGCCCCCATCAGCGGGAGCCGGGCGATGGCCTCGGCCAGCCGCCCCGGCACCCTGTTGTCCTCGAGCTCTCCGCGCCGCGCCTTGATCGACTCGAGATCGCTCTCCGAAGCCACCGTGTCGAGGCTGCCGGCGAGCGCCGCGATGCCCGGCTGGAACAGGCCGATATTTCTGGAGATGTCCAGAGGATGATCGCCATTCTGCAAGAACCAGAGGGCGGCGCGTTCGATCAAGGCCTTGATATCGATCATCGCCTCCGTCTGGATGCCGGCATCGACCTTGTTGTCCAGCGCCTCGATCCCTTGCCAAAGCGTCTCGCAGTCGAAAGCGTCGCGCACGATGGCAAACGCCCGGGCCACCGCGGCCGCGGACTGGCCGGTCCGATCCCGGAGATCGTTGGCGAAGGTCACCCCCGCGCGATTGACCACCTGGTTCGTCATCGACGTGGCGATAAGCTCGCGTCTCAGGCGATGCCCGGCGATGTCCTTGCGGTAGGATTTCCGCAGCGGCGTCGGGAAATAGGCGACGAGGTCGTTGACCAGCACCGGATCGTCGGGCAGATCGCTCTCCAGAAGCTCGTCATAGAGCGCCAGTTTCGCATGGGCCAGAACGACCGAGGTTTCCGGCCGCGTGAGACCCAGTCGGGCATTGGCAAGTTGGCTCAGGCCTTCCTCGTCGGGCAGCACATCGACCTCTCGGTTGACGCGGTTGGCCCGCTCCAGGGCACGGATCAGGCGCGACAGGTTGGGAAGGCGGTCGACGGCCTCGGCCTCGGCCACGGTGAGCGCGCCGCTCTGCAGGTAATTGTCGCGCAGGACCAGTTCCGCGACCTCGTCGGTCATGGCGGAAAGCAGCTTGTCGCGCTTGGCCATGGTGAGCCGCTTGGCGGCCACCACTTGTCCGAGCAGGATCTTGATGTTGACCTCGTGGTCCGAGCAGTCGACGCCGGCCGAATTGTCGACCGAATCGGTGTTGAGCCGCCCGCCCGCGCGCGCATACTGGATCCTGCCCAACTGGGTGATGCCGAGATTGGCGCCTTCCCCCAAGACCTTGCAGCGGAGATCGCGGCCATCCACCCGGACAGGGTCGTTGGCCCGATCGCCCACGTCGGCATGGCTTTCGCTCGATGATTTGACGAAGGTGCCGATGCCGCCGAACCAAAGCAGATCGACATCGGCCTTCAGAAGCCCCCGGATCAGGTCGAACGGGGCCATGGCGTTCTGGTTGGTCTCCAGCAGCGCCTTCATCTGCGGAGACAGCGGCACCGATTTGGCGCTGCGCTCGAACACGCCTCCGCCCTTGGAAATGAGTGCCTTGTCATAGTCCATCCAGGTCGAACGCGGCTTGTTGAACAGGCGCCGGCGCTCTTTGAAGCTCACGGCGGGATCGGGATCGGGATCGACGAAGATATGGACGTGGTTGAACGCGGCCAAAAGTTTGGTGTGCCGCGACAACAGCATGCCGTTGCCGAAGACGTCGCCGCCCATGTCGCCGACGCCAATGACGGTGAAATCCTCTTTCTGAATATCGCGCCCCAGTTCCCGGAAATGCCGCTTCACCGATTCCCACGCGCCACGCGCGGTGATCCCCATCTTCTTGTGGTCGTAGCCGACCGACCCGCCGGAGGCGAAGGCGTCATCGAGCCAAAACCCGTAATCTCGGGCAACCCCATT
>JAWWBR010000082.1:0-15383 GCA_033720855.1 Alphaproteobacteria bacterium | reverse complement strand
TCGGCGCCGGCAGGATCGCCGAGCTCCTGCCCACCGCGAACCTGTCGGCCGGCGGCCGGGCCACCGACATCAGCAACGAACTCCGCCCCGACATCCGCGACATCTGCGTCGCGGCGACGCGGACCCTCGGGCTCACATTCGCCGGCGTCGACATCCTCTGCGACGACGCCAAAGCCGGGAACGCCGACTGTGCGATCCTGGAGGTGAACTCCGCGCCGGGGCTCCACAATTTCGCCGCTCTGGGACCGGAGCAGGCGCGCACGGTCAGGGCGCTCTACCGCAGGATCGTGGCCCATCTGGCCCGGATCTCGTGACCGCTGCCCCTTGCCGCTGCGATGCGCCTTGAGATACCCTTGGCGATCACCATGGAGAGGGAGGAAAAGCCATGCGCGGTCCCCATGACGTCGGCGGCCTGAAGGCGGGCCCGGTCGATACCGAGACCCATGACATGACGTTCTGGGAGAAGCAGATCGACGCCCTGCATGCGTTGATCGGCGACGACAAGCGCCGCATCGTGCCCAAGGGGCAGAACCGCCGCTACGTCGAGGCGCTGGGCGAGGATGTCTACAACACCCTCAGTTACTACGAACGCTGGACCGCGACCATGAGCCAGCAGCTGCTCGAGAAAGGCGTTCTCAGCCGCGAGGAGATCGACGCCAAGGTGCGCGAGATCCGCGACCGGCTGGAGGCGACCGGCGAGCTCGAGCTGCGCGAGGGCGAGGCGGAGAAGATCTGATGGCCGAGCCCTTCGAACCCGGCGACGCCGTCCGCGTGCGCGAGGACTATCCGCCGGGCCATATCCGCACCCCCGTCTTCATCCGCGGCAAAGAGGGCGTCGTCACGCGCACATTCGGACGCTTCGACAATCCGGAAATCACCACCTACGAGCTCGAGGGCCCGCAGAAGACGCTCTATGAGGTCCGTTTTCGCCAGGTCGACATCTGGCCCGATTACGACGGATCCCCGAGCGACACCCTCGACGTCGACATCTACGAACACTGGCTGGAAAAGGCCTGAGGCAGGGAACATGAGCGAACACAGCCACGGCGAAGGCGCCCCCCACGATCACGGCGACGGCTTCGGCAGCCACAGCCACATCCACCGCGAGAGCGGTCCGCCCCAGCCCGACGACAAGGTCCACAGCTATTACCAGATCCTCGGCATCGCCCTGAAGGAGCTGTTGATCGAAAAGGGGATCGTCACCGCCGAGGAGGTCCGCGCCGCCATCGAGGAGCGCGAGGCGATCACCCCGGCCCGCGGCGCGCGCATCGTCGCCCGCGCCTGGACCGATCCCGAATACAAGGACCGGCTCCTGGCCGACGGCAACGCCGGCGCGGCCGAGATGGGCTGCCCGATGACCTATACCGAACTGGTGGCGGTCGAGAACACCGACGACGTGCACAACGTCATCGTCTGCACGCTCTGCTCATGCTACCCGCGCGAGCTCCTGGGGCTGCCGCCGAGCTGGTACAAGAGCCGCGAGTACCGCGCGCGGGTGGTGCGCGAGCCGCGGGCGGTGCTGAAGGAATTCGGCACCGAGGTCCCCGACGATATGGAGATCCGGGTCCATGATTCGACCGCCGACATCCGCTATCTGGTGATCCCCCGCCGCCCCGCCGGCACCGAAGGGATGAGCGCCGACGACCTCGAGGCCCTGATCACCCGCGATTCGATGGTCGGCGTCGCCGAGGTCAAGACGCCTCCGGCATGAGCGCCGGCGTCCCGCCCGAGACGGCGCGGCCCTTTCCCGTCTGGGGCGCCGCCAAGGAGACTTTCGTCCTGCTGTGGCGCAACAAGCTGTGGTTCCTGATCCGCGCCCTGCCGCCGGCGGTCATCGGCGGCGTGACCTTCATCATTACCTTTCCCCGGATCGGCGTCTACGCCGTATGGGAAATGGCGCTGTTCTTTCTCACCGCGCTCTTCGTCGCCAACATGATGGTCTCCTGCCACCGCATGGTCATGGTCGACGACAGCTGCCGCCGGTTTGCGGATTTCCTGCCCCGGATCACGGACCTCACCTATGTCAGCGTGTGGCTGCTGCTGAGCCTGGCCAAGTACATCTTCGACATCCTCGGCGCGCTGCTCGGGCAACTGGTGGCCCTGGCCGGGCGGGTATTCGACCTCGGGGTGGCGATCCTGTTCTTCATCGTGCTGGCGCGCCTGATCGCCCTGTTTCCGCTCATCGCCATCCAGGTCAAGACCCCGTTCCGCACCGCCTGGAGGCTGAGCGCGGGCCATATCGGTCAATTGATCGGCTTCTGCCTGGTGGTCGGCACCGCGCTGCTTATTGCGGTCGCGGCCGTCGCCGCCCTGGTCTGGTACTCACAGCTGTGGCTGGCCGAGGGCGGGGCCGACGGCTGGGCGGGAAGCATAGGCGTGGAATTCGCCACCACCCTGCCCTTCTTCGTCGCCGCGCTGTTCCTGATGATCGTCTGTCAGGCGGTCGCCGTCGCCCAGTCGGTCGCCTATGGCCACCTCGCCGAGCTGAGGCGGGCCGACTAGGCCGCGCTCACACCGGGCCCGGCCGCAACAGCCGCTTGGCGAACCACAGCAGCCAGGGAACCCCGATCGCCCCACCCAGCAGACCCAGCCACCAATAGGCGCGGAACTGCTCCAGCGTCTGCGGCTCGATGCCGCCGAGAAACAGCGCCTCTGCCAGCAGCAACAGCACCAGCAGCCCGTTATTGCTGACATGCACGATGATCGGCCCGATCAGCGACTTGGTCTTGACGTAGATCAGCGACAGCACCATGCCGAACACGAAGGCGCCGGCGAAATCCATGTGCAGCAACGCAAACAGGACCGACGAAAACACCGCCCCCCGCCACATGCCGTAGTACCACCACCAGCGGTTCAGCAGGAAACCGCGGAAGATCGTCTCCTCGACGATCGGCGCGATGACCACGGTCAGGGCCACGTTGACGACGCTGGCCGCCAGGCCGCCGGGCTCGGACCGCGGCCAGATCAGGGTCGACTGGTCCAGCACCCACTCGGTCACGAATTCCGGATCGACATAGGTGAGCGGCAGGAAGACGAGGTAGACGAAGAATTCGGAAACGCCGATCAAAGGCACCGCGAGCAGGGCGTAAATCAACGCCTGCCGCCGCCCCGGCCAGGCCCCGAAAGAGGCCAGGCGGGGGACCCCTTTTCTGATGCCGGCCAGCCACAGCAGGAGCGCGAGCAGGCCGTAGAGCAACGACCATGCCGCGGCGTCCTCGAGGGGGGCAGCGTCCGGGGTCAGCGCCTCCGGCCAGATGCTGCTGGCGAGCAGGTAGCCCACGACCACCGAGACGACGAAGATGAGGATGACATGGCGCGCCGGCAGGGCCGCGAATGCGGCCGATGCCTTGGTCGGAAAGGGGTTGTAGAAATGCAAGATCGTCCTATCCGGGGCCGTGGGCAGCCTGTGACATACCGGTGGCCGGTTGCGGCTAGCGGCCCCCTCCAAGCCGGCGCCAGTGGACCCCTTCGTGGCCGAAGTCGAAGACATCGGGATGCAGGACCTCGGCGATGATCTCGGCGGTGTCCACCAGCCTGGGGCCGGGACGATTGAAGAAGGCGTTGCCGTCGGCGGCCGCCACCCGCCCCGATCGGACCGCCTTGAGCTCACCCCAACCGGCAAGCCCGGTCAGCGCCGGCAGATCCGCCTCGATCCGCGCGAGATCGAAGCCGCAGGGCGCGATCAGGATCGCCTCGGGATCTGCGGCGGCGACATCCGCCCACTCGACCCAGGGTGAATGCGCGCCCGCCTCGGCGAACAGCGCTTCGCCGCCGGCGATCTCGATCAGCTCGGGCATCCAGTTGCCGCCCGCCATCACCGGCGCCATCCACTCGATCAGCATCACCCGCGGCTTCCAGCCCGCCTCTACCGAAGCCGCGGCGATGGCGTCCAGCCGGTCCGTCATCTCGCTGACCAGCGTCGCCCCTTGCGCCTCGCGGCCAAGCGCCCGCGCCACGGCGGCGATATCCTCATAGACCCCGGCCAGGTCGGCCGCCGTCAGGCTGACCAGCTGCGCGCCCGGCCTCTCCCCGTCTTCGCCGCCCCAGGCGGCCAGCGCCGCCACCACGTCGTCTTCGGAGACGGCGCAGACCTCGCATTGGGCCTGGGTGACGATGACGTCCGGCGCAAGCTCCCTAAGCCCCTCGGCGTCGACGCGATAGACCGAGAGCACATCGGCCAGCGCCGCTTCCATGCGCTGGTGGATCTCGGCGCTGGAGCCCAAGGGGTCGAGCCGGGCCGAGGTCACGGCAGGCAGGTCTTCGATACCGGGCGGGTGGTCGCACTCATGGGAGCGCGCGACCAGCTCGTGGGCGGCGCCCAGGGCGGCGACGATTTCCGTTGCCGACGGCAGCAGGGACGCGATGCGATGGGCCATGGCCCAGTCTAAGGCCGCCCTTGGCAAGCGCGCAATGGGGCCTCTAAACTGGCCCGCGCAGGAGGTGGTGGGCCGTGGGCGACATCGAGAGGGCCTTGCGCGAAAGGCTGGAAATGGCGGGTTGCTATCCGACCGGGCGCGACCAAGACGGCCGCGAGCTCTGGTTCACGCCGCACCTCAACCGCGCCTTCCCGATGCCCCAGAGCGTCACCGCCGCCGCCGCGGCCAACGCCGTCCTGCGCGCGGCGGGCATGGAAGACGCGTTCTAAGCCGCGGGCGAAGCGCGCACCGCCGCGCCTACTCCGCCGCCGCCGCCGCCGCGGCCCCGATTTGCCGGTCGAGGAACTTGAGCGCCCGGTCCCACGAATCCTTGGCCGAAGCCTCGACATAATGATGCGGGTTGTCGGGGTTCATGAAGCCGTGGCCGGTTTCGTCGTAGCGATGAAACTCGTGCCACACGCCGGCCGCGGTGAGCGCCTCGTCGAACTTATCGACGTCTTCCGGCGAAGGATTCTTGTCCTCGTTGCCGAAAAAGCCCATCACCGGGCAGGCGATATCGCCGAGGCGCTCGAACGGGCTCGGCCCGCCCTCGCCCTGGGCATTGAACATGCCGCCCGAATACCAGGCGCAGGCGGCCTTGTAATGCTCGTCGCAGGCGGCGCCGAGGAAGGTCGTGCGCCCGCCCATGCAATGGCCGATGATGGCGATGCGGTCACCGTCGACCTCGGGCAGGCATTCGAGATAGCCGCGGGCGACGGCGAGGTCCAGCGCCAGCCGGGTGTCCCAAAGGAACTGCTTGCGGTCTTCCACGCTTTCGCCTTCGGGAATCCAATGGAAGTGGTCGGGGCTGATGGCGGCAAAGCCCTGGCGCGCCAGCTCCTCGACCAGCCAGTGGGTGAACCCGTCGAAGCCGTCCTTGTGATAGGTGACGACGACGCCGCCGAAGGGGCCGTCGCCCTCGGGCTTCGCGAACAGCGCGTCGACCTCGGCATCGTCGATCTGAAGCGTAATCGTATCGGCCATCTCTCGTCCTCCCTGCACGGTGCGCGCCGGCGGCGCGCCGTTTGCCGCCATTCTAGCCGATCGCGGGCGGAACTCTAACCCTTAAGGCGCGCCCACGAGGCGCCAGCCGGCCGGCACCGGCGGCGTGCACCACGCGGTGCGGGAAGGCCGAGCCGCGGCCGCGGCAAAGAAAAAGCGGGTCCCGCGGGACCCGCCCTGAGTTCCGGGATTTTCTCCCGTTGTTATCTCTACCAGCCGAGCAGCGCCTCGGCGTTCTTGCTGAGGATCATCTCTTTCTGCTTGGCGGTGATGTCCGTGCGCGCATTGATGTCCGGGATGGTGTTGGGATACTCGGAATCGAAATGCGGGTAGTCGGAGGCGAACAGGATACGATCCTCGCCCATCTCCTCCATCGCCAGGCCGATGAACTTCTCGTCGGATTCGCAGGTGTAATAGCAGTTCTTCTTCATGTAATGGGACGGCATGTGCTCGATCTGGGTCATGCCGTGCTCACGGAAGATCTCGCCGTCGGTGAACTTGTGATCGTCGTCCATGCGGTGCATCCAGTAGAGCGGCCATTCGGCCGAGCACTCGAAGAACACCACCTTGAGCCCCGGGAAGCGGTCGAACACGCCGCCCAAGACCATGCCGATCAGGACCATGCAACTGTTGAACGGCCGGCCCAGGGCATGGATCTGCGGAAAGCGGGTGAACAGGCTCTGGCTCGGGCCCCGCGAGTTGGGATGGGCGAGCAGCGGCACGTCGAGCTCTTCGGCCTTCTTGTAGAAGGGATCGAATATCGGATCGTCGACGGTCTTGAGCTCGTGGGTGAAGCAGGCCATGTGCAGGGCCTGCATGCCGAGCGTCTTGACGCAGTATTCCGCCTCGTCGGCCATCGATTCGGGATGCCCCCAGGGCATGATCCCAATGGGATAGAGGCTGTCGTAATCCTTGGTCAGCGCGTACACCCAGTCGTTATAGGCCCGCGCGCAGGCGGCGCCCAATGGGCCCGGCGCCGTCGCCGGAATGGTGATGCCGGTGGGGAAGATGAACTGCTGGTCGATCTGGGCGCGGGCGTTGTGCTGCAGGCGCGTGGCCATGTCGTAGCCGCCGACCTGGCGCGCGGCCATTTCCCCGTCCATGTAATGCTCGTCGGGATGATAAACCCAGTCGTGGTTGTAGGATTTCTCTTCCTTGGGCGTCCACGGGAAGAAGGAATACTCGTACTTGTTGTCGATCGGGTATTTGCCTTCCTTGATCTTTTTCGGGGTTTTGTCGGCAAACTCGCCCTTCAGGTTGTAGACCTCATCGAGGAAGTATTCCTCCCGCAGATGGGAATCGAGATCTATCGTCGTCACCATAGGATTTTCCTCTCCTTCCGCCAGCCCCGGCGAAACGCGCCCGCCATGCTCGGGATCACGCGTCGCGATCGGGGATAGGGCCTGCAAATATGCGAACGGGCCCGCCACGGGGCCGGACGTTTCGAAATCAGTCTAAAGCATTATAAAGCGGTAATCCATCGACCGCCGACAAAAAAACCGCCCCACGCCGTGTCGGGGCGAAGGGCGGCGGGAAACATGGGAGGGGCCTCGGCCCCTCCCGCAAATGGCGTTACTTGCAGTTCAGGTTGTGAACCACCGAGCCGCTGGCCACCAGCTTCATGGAGCAGCTCATGCCCTTCTTCAGCTGTTTGCGCTTGGCCTTCTTGCCGGCGATCTTGATCTTGGTGCGGCGGCTGACGCGGCCTTTGACCTCGTCCTTGCCGGCGAGGGTGAGCCTGGAGCCCTTCTTGTTGATCTTGGAGATCACGCCCGAAACGTTGATCAACTTGACCCGGACCGCCTGCCCGACGCCCGATCCGTAGGCCGCGCGCGCGCGATTGACGTCGGCTTCGGGGAAGGAATAGATGCGGTCGAGCATCTCGTGGATTTCCACCCCGCGCACCGGATCGACCGGCAGCCGGCGCCGCTTGGTGTCCTTGAGGAAGCCGGGGTCCTTCATGGTCGCGTCATAGGCGGCACGGAAGATCGAAACCGTCTTGGGCTCCACCCCCGGCGGCATCGCGGACGGCCAGCCGATGGTGGTCGGCGCGAAGATGATTTCCATGGCGCGCCGGTCCTCGGGGGTCTTGGCATAGTCCAGCGCCATCGGGGTATCGGGCAGGTCCGGCGCCTTCTTCAGGCCCATCTGCACGAACACCTTGATCTTCTTGTCGCGCAGCAGATCGGCGGCGCGGCTCTTGATCGACGACCACGACCAGCCGAGGCGGCCCAGCACTTCCTTGCGCTCGAGCGCGAGCGATATGTCGGACCCGCTCTTGTAGCCGTAAACGATGTTGAACTTGGTGCCGATGAAGTGGTTGAGCACCCGGGGAAAGGCGCCGGTATCGGAGCCGATCCCCGACGATCCCACGATCAGCGGGGTCTTCATGGTATCGGCCAGCGTCTTGTGTGGCGCGGTGTGCCAGATGATGCCGGTCGAAACCTCGGCGGTGGTGCTGCCCAGCCAGTTGAGCTTGCGCGCGTCGTAATTGGCCGCCTTGACGCCGAGCAGCGGCTGGATGGTGACCGAACGCTGCAACATGGCGAGGGCGGTCCCGTCCTTGGGGGCGACGCGATAAAGGAACTTGGTCGCCCTCAGGCCGCTTGCACCCGGCATGTTCTTGGGCAGAACCTTGGGCTTGCCGGGAAGATGGTTGCCGAGATGGCGGGCGATAATGCGTGCATAGGCGTCATAGGTGCCGCCGGCTCCCGAACTGATATACATGGAAACCTTTTTGACCTTGAGCAGCTTTTCAAGGGATTCTGCCGCGTCGGCGACGCCCCCCTGCGCCGCGACCAGTGCGATGGCCGCGCCGGTGGCAAGAAAGATCTGTCTTGTCCTGAACATGTATGGCCTCCCATGGCTCGATTTGGCGGGCCCGACGATCCGCGGACCCCGTGGGCATCAATGCCCGTCGCGATGTTGTTACGCGGTCGTTGCCTGTGCCGCCGATCACAAGGCGGCAAAGCCTCCGTTTTTTTGCGGCCTGAGGCCGAACTGGGAAAATGATGCCGCGTGAACGGCCTAAGAGTCAAACGGCTTGGCGGTCGATCTCGTCCGGCGGCTCGGTGCCGCCCTGCCGATCGAGGGCGAGCCACTGCTCGATAAAGGCCTTCATCGCCGCTTCGCCGTCGTCGAAAGCGATGCCCGCGGTGGTCGAGCTCAGGCGCGCGACGCGACCGGCCATGGTCCCGTAATCGGCAAACTTGATCTCGGCGCGGTCACCGATCCGCAACTGGGCGTTGACTTCGATCAATGCGCCGCCGGCAGAGATGTTATGCACCAGGCAGGGCACGACGGTGCCCGCCGCCCTCAGGGACGCTTGCAGGGGAATATCATGGCGCGGGTGACGGCGCTGTTCGGTGATCTTTTCGTTCATTTCGCGACCCTAATATCGGAATCCCGGGCGAGGGCGGACGGTCGCGCCGCTCTCGGCGCGTTTCCGGGTTATGGGAAGAAAACGTCTAGGAATCGTTAACGCAGGAACGCGGGATCGATTGCCAGTCCTTCGGCGTCAAGATACGCTCACCCGCGCGAACGGCAGACGGGAGGTGCATGGCGATGCGAAGGCTGATGGCCCTGGCGGCAACCATCTTTCTTTCGGGGGCGATGGCCGTCTCGGTCGGCGCCGGGCCGAAGGCGGCGGCCCAGGAGCGGCCGGTGGATTTGGAACTCGTGCTCGCGGTGGATGCGTCGGGCTCGATCGACGAGGAGGAGGCGCGCCTGCAGCGCGCTGGCTGGGCCGAGGCCATCACCAACCCCAAGGTGCTCGGCGCGATTCGCTCCGGTGGCCACGGTGCCATCGCCGTGATGTACCTGGAATGGGCGGCGGTCGGCTGCGAGAATGTCGCCGTCGACTGGTTGCGCGTCAGCGATGCCGTTTCCGCCCAGAGATTCGCGAGCGCCATCATGAAGGCGCCGAGGCTCGACTGCTGGGGCGGCAACGCCATCGGCGACGCCGTGGACTTCGCCACCAAGAGCCTTCTCGCCAACCGCTTCCAGGCCAAGCGCAAGGTCATCGATGTCTCGGGCGACGGTCCCAACACCTTGGGCCAGCCGGTTATCCAGGCCCGGGAACGGGCGTTGGCTCTGGGCATCACCATCAACGGGCTGGTGATCAAGGATCCCGGGCGCTTCTTCTATGCCCCCGGCGGCGGGACCCTGGCGGACTACTACCGCCGGCGCATTACCGGAGGGCCGGGCTCGTTCGTTATGGTTGCCGAAAGCCGGCGCAATTTCCGCCAGGCGGCGTTGGCCAAGCTGGTCCGCGAGATCGCCGATCTCGGGCCCGGCGGCGGGAAGCCGGGCCCGAACCCCGGCTCGGGTCTGGCCGCGGCCGGCGGCCGCGACTGACGGTATCGGCGTCCGCGGCCGAACGCCACGTCCCTGAAAATAGCGGGCTCTGGGTCGCGCCGGGGCTCACATCTCCGACCGACCGATGGGCCGGTTGCCGTCCTGGCCGTCGAAATACTGGTTGCGGTTGCTCTTCGGCTTGTCGCCGTCGACGGAGAAGCGCCGGGCGCCGGGGGAGCGGGTGTCGTAGGAGGCCACCTGCAGCAATTCGAGATCCTCTTCGGAGGCCTTCTCGAACCAGTAGCGCGCGCCCCTGGGGGTCACCACGCCTTCGAAGGGTCCGTAGTCCCCGATCAGCTTGTCGCCGGGGCCGTAAAACCTGGCCCGGCCCTTGAGCACCATCCAGAAACTGTCCATGCCTTCGTGGTAATGGAGGTTGTTCTCGCCGCCGTCCTCGATCACCTGGACGACGCCCCGCATGATGTCGGTGCCGGCCAGGCGGACGATGCCCTTGTTGGCGTCGCCCAGGCTCTCGGGCTTTCGGTAGCTGTATCCCAGCATCCGGCGTTCGGCCTCCTCATGCATGGCCTCCTGCTCGGGCGATCGGTTCACGTCTTGGGTCGTCATCGTCACCTCGTCTTTGCGCGTTCCGGCCGCCGGCCGGGCAGCATGCCGGCGACGGCGGCCCTGGTAGGGGCTTTGTCTGCGTTTATAGCATTCGCGGCCCGCCTTGCCCCGAAAAGAAACGGGGGCGGGCAACGGCGCCCGCCCCCGAACCACGCTGGGCCTCGGCCTATTGGCAGGAGACCGTCTTGGCCAGGGTCTTGTGCCCCTCGTAGGTCACCGCGCAAGCCATGCCCTTCTTGAGCTGGCCGCGCTTGGCCTTCTTGCCGCCGATGGTGACCTTGGAGCGCTTGGACCGCCGGCTCACCGAGGCATAGACCTTCTTGCCCTTATCCGTGAAATAGATCTTGGAGCCCTTCTTGTTGGTCTTGGTCAGCGTCACGTTGACCGTGCGGTAGTTGGTCTTGCGCTGCTGCAGTCCCTTCTTCGAGGCCAGCACCGCCTGGGCCATCTGGACCACTTCCTTGGGCGTATTCCAGACGTCTCTCACGATTTGCGCCACCTGCTCGCCGGAGAGCGGGCTGATGGCGACATTGAGCTTCTCGGCGTCCTTGAGGAACTTCTCGTCCTTCATGGTATCGAGGAAGGCCGCCTGCAGGGCCTTGACCCGGTCGCCGGGGATCTCCGGCGGGCCGAAATAGGGCCGGCCCATGTCGTTGGGTGCCGAGAACAGGGTCAGCATGGCCTTCTCTTTCGCGTCGCGCCCAAGGTCGATGAGCAGGGGCACATCGGGCAGTTTGGGGTGCTTGTTCAGGCCGATCTGCAGGAAAATGCTGACCTTCTTGTCGAAGTACCAACTCCGGTAGCGCGCCATCAGGGAGTCCCAGCCCATGCCGCAGCGGCCGGTGACCTCGTTGCGCTCCATCGCCAGGTGGACCTGGGTCGAGCCCGGATAGCCGAGGATGATCTTCATCTTGGTGCCGGCCACCTGGTTCAGGACCTTGGGGAAGATGGTCCCGGAACTGGCCGGGCCGCTGGATCCCATGGTCGAGATCTTTTGCTTGGTGTCTTCCAGGGTCTTGAAGCCCGATTCGTGCCAGGCGATGCAGGTGCCCACTTCCTTGTTGGCGCTGCCGATCCAGGTCAGCTTGGTGGGATCGACGTCGACCGCCTTCTTCGGATACATCAGTTTATCGAAGAAGGTGGAGCGCACCAGGATGCCCAGCACGGTGCCGTCCCTAGGCGCGCGATGGGCGACATGGGCCAGCGCCCTGCGGCCGCCCGCGCCCGGCATGTTCTTGGGAATGAAGGTCGGGTTGCCGGGAATATGGCGCCCCATGTGGCGGCCCAGCAAACGGCCGTATTGGTTGTAACCGCCGCCCACCGTCGAGCCGATGAGGATGGTCATCTTCTTGCCCTTGTAGAAATCCGCCACCGAAGCGGCCGAAGCCGGCCCCGCCGACCCCATGAACGCAACACCCAGTCCCAATGTGAGCGCGGTTAGCGCCTTTACCGTACGACTCATGATCACCTCCCGTGATGCTTTGTCATTAAGTCATGCCTGGGGCGGAGAACGACGCCCCGAAGCGGTTCGACAGCGATACGGCCTCCTTATCGCCGCCTAGAGCGAGAACAGCGCTTCCGCGTTGTCGTGCAGGAGCGCCTTCTTTTCCCCGTCGCTCAGGTTGTTGGCCGCCCGAATCTCCTCCAGGTTCTCGGGAAACTCGCCGTCCCAGTGGGGCACGTCGGTGGCATAGATCAGATGCTCCGCCCCGACGAAGTCGACGGTCTCGCGCAGGAGCGATTCCTTGCCCTCAAGGGACACCATGAGGCTCGAGTCGCGGAACGCATCCGACGGTTTCTTGTCCAAAAGCGGCATCTCCTCCTCGGCCCGCTTCTCCCAGTGCTCGTCCAGGCGATCCAGGTAATAGGGCAGCCAGGTGGCGCCGATCTCGAGGAACCCCATCTTGAGCTTGGGGAAGCGCTTGGGAATGCCTTGCGCCACCACCGAGGTGAAGTTGCAGATCACGCCGGCGGGGAAGGCGTAGCAATGGACCTCGGCGAAGGTCTTGAGCTTGGCCGCGCCCCATTCGTGGGCCCAGTGACGGGTGCCGTGGATGCCGATGGTGGCGCCATGCTTTTCCGCCGCCTCGTAGACCGGATCGAAGAACGGGTCGCCGAGGGCGAAGGGCAGGCCGTCGGGCAGCACTTCGAAGCCCTTGAGACCGAGTTCCTTGGTTGCGTATTCCAGTTCCGCTGCCGCCGCCTGGGGGTCACGCATAGGCAGCACGCCCATGGGATAGAGGCGGTCGGTCATGTAGTCGGTGGCGAAATGGCGGTTGGCGGCGCGGCAGACGTCGCGGCAGTACTCGGGCTCCTGGTTCTTGACCATGTTGCCGGAGCCGGTGGGAAACAGCACCGCCTTCTCGATATCGTGATCGTCGCAGATGCGGTTCCAAAGATCGACTTGCTGCTTGGCGGTCAGGCCACGGACATAGCCGTAGGGCGGCTCGAGCTTGCCCGAAAGTTCCGTGTCCCAGGGCTGGCCGCCGGGCCACAGCGGCGTCTCGCGCCCCTTCCAGCGGTCGTCGAGGTAATTGCGCACCTCGCTTTGCAGTTCCATGATATGGCCATCGGCGTCGATGGCGGGTATGGCGTTCGCCATTGCATCTTCTCCCTAAATGTTCTTGTGCCGCGGTGTCGCGGGCGCATTTGAATTTATTCTACTGCCGCCGTCTCGCGGCTGTCCAGCCGCCCCCCGGCGCGAGGCCTTCAGGCCGCCTCCAAGGGGGCCACCGGGGTCATGCCCTCGACGACGACGCCCTTCGCATCCTGAAGAACGGAATCGACCAGCGGTCGGGCGCCGGTATGAAGCCACAGCCTGAGCAAGTGCCGTTTGCGCTCGGGCTGCGGCCAGTCCTCGTAATCGCTGCGCGCATGCTGGGTGACGTGGCAGTTCACATAAGTGATGTCGCCGGGCGCGAGGTCGATGTCCAGCGCGATCTCGTCGCAGAGCGACTGGAACAGCTCGATGGCCTCGACCTGCGCGTCGGTGAGCTTGGGCACCCCGGGCATCGACTGGGCGCGCTTCATCGCCAGAGAGGCCCCCCGGGCGGCGAAGTAGCCGTCCTTGACGCTGAAGATGGGCTGGCGGTACCAGGGCTTGGTCTCGCCCGCGGGGATTTCCCCGGTGCGCGAGCGGTAGAACTCCCAGGCCAGCTCGTGGACCAGCTCGGGGCGGCGCTTCAGCATCTCGTTATGCAGGCTGACCGAGCTGCAGACCCGGTGCTGGCCGCCCGATTTGGCGGCCGTCAAGCAGCACAGCGAGAGCAGGTCGGCGCGGTCGGTATGGAAGGCCAGCGCCTCGCTTGTCATGTAGCCGCGCACATTGGCCGGATCGACGCCGAGGTCGGTGACATGGCCCAAGAGATGCCCCCGGTCGTTCTGGGATATGGGGGCGCCGAGGTGAAGGCCGAGGCCCCAGAAGGCGATGGCGGTCTGTTCGAGGGTACGGCCGTCGATGGGCAGCCCCCGAAGCATCGCGAAGCCCCGCCCGTCGCGGAGCTCGGCGCCGACATCGGCGAGCGCGTCGGCGAGGCGCGGCAACGGGAAATCGTCCTTGGTGACGGAGAGGATCTCCCGCCCATCGAGCGCCGCCACGGCGGCGAGGATATCCTCCACCTCGTCATCGGAGAGCCGATAGACCCAGGGCTCGGCGCCCTTAAAATCCTTGGGCAGCCATGCCGCCCCTTCCCTGATGGGCTGGCCGAGCACCGCCGGCTCGCGGCTCCTGTCGCCCGGGCTCCACGGGTTTGCGGGCATGATCCCTCCTTGCTGTGCGCGAACTTTTCAATCCCACTCTACACCCCGCGCCCGGTGGCGCTCAACTGGCCAGCTTCCGACCCCTCACCCCGCCAGCAGGGCCGTCACCTCGGCGATATCATCGACCTCTTCGAGCTTCCGCACCTTCTCAATCACCGCTTCCGCCTTGTCGCGGGGGTGCCCCGCGAAATCGGCGCAACCCAGGAACTTCTCCGCCACCTCGTCATAGCTCATGGGATTGGCCGGGCTGCCCTTGCCGAAGTCCGCCCGGCCCTCCACCGTGCGGCCGTCGGCGAGGGTAATCTCGATGATCGTCGTCATCTTGTCGTAACCCGCCGCCTCGGCCTCGGGGTGGACGCCGAAATCGACCTTTTCGATCATCGCCTTGACGTCGGGCCGGTTGACCACCTCGTCGGTGAACTCGGAGAGCCCGCCGCGGCCTTCGAGCAGCAGGATGGCCATGCAGAACTCCATCGAGAACTTGGCCTGAAGCTCGTCCACGGGGCGGTGATGGATCAACGCATTGGGCATGTTCTGGTTGGTCCCGACCTTGACCGCGACGACCTGGTCGGCGGTGATCCCGTGCTCGGCGATCAATTCCCGCATCTTGGTCATGCCGGGATGGGTGAGCGAGCCGGACGGGTGCGGCTTGATCGAGATGCCGGGTTCGGCGAAGGTCCAGGGCGCGCCCAGCTTGCCGGCGATGGCGTCCTCGTCGTAGCCGCCGCCGGCGGCGCGGAAGAAGCCCCGGGGGGCTTCCAGGATGATGTCGGTGGCGGTCCAGCCGCGGGCCGCGAAATCGGCCGCGGTGAGGCCAGATTCCGACGCCCTGCCGGCATGGAACGGCTTGGTCATGGTGCCGAAGTTCTCGCGCAGGCCCGCCGATTGCGACCCGGCGACGGAAAGCGCCCGGCGCGTGGTCTCGGCGTCGAATCCCTCGAGCTTGGCGGCCGCGGCGGCGGCGGCGAAGGTGCCGCAGGTCGCCGTCGAATGAAAGCCGTCCTGGTAGTGGCGCGGATTGATGGCCTCGGCGATCTTGCACTCGACCTCGACGCCGACGTGATAGGCGGTCATGAAGTCGGCGCCCGACGCCCTGTCGCGCTCGGCGATGGCCAGCGCCGCCGGCAGGCACGGCGCCGTGGGGTGGGTCAAGAGCCCATAGACCCGGTCCTTGGCCACCGCGAGCTGGGTGTCGTCGTAATCGTCGGCATGGATGGCGACGCCGTTGGCGAAGGCGGCGAACCGCGGCGCGATGCGCATGTCGGAACCGATCACCAGCGCCGG
>JAWWBR010000081.1:0-15868 GCA_033720855.1 Alphaproteobacteria bacterium | reverse complement strand
TGGCGCGGCCTGGTCGGCATGATCAACCCGACCATGCGCCCGGGCATGACCGAGGAGGTCATCCGCCTGTTGCCCGAAGGGATCGGCGTCATTCCGCTGTTCCTCAACATCACCCAGGGCACGCGCGAGGAATTCAAGACCATGATGGCGGCCTACGAGGCGGAGATCGAGCGCCTGGTGCCCCAGGAGCCAGACCTCATCCACCCCAACGGCGCACCGCCCTTCATGGTCCACGGCTATGACGGCGAAGCCAAGATCGTCCGCCGCTGGCGGCGCAAGTACAAGATCCCGATCTTCACCGCCGGTCAGAACCACGTCAATGCGATGAAGGCGCTCAAGATCAAGAATTTCGTCGGCGCCACCTATTTCACCGGCAACATCAACCGCACCTTCGCCAGCTATTTCGAGGACGCCGGATTCAAGGTCAAGGGCATGGCCGGCATCGACGTGCCATTCAACAAGGTTCAGGAACTGTCGGGGGAGCAGATCTACGAGCACATCAAGAAGAACTTCCTCAAGCAGAAGGGGGCGGATGCCATCTACATGCTGGGTTCGGGCTGGCGCAGCCTCAATATTGTCCAGGTGCTCGAGCAGGACCTCTCGGTGCCGGTGATCCACCCGGTCACCGCCCGGGTATGGGAATTCCAGAAACGGCTCAAGGTGCACGAGCCCCGGGACGGCTACGGGGTGCTTCTTTCGGAACTGCCCTGAGGCGAAGTGAGACGCTTCTCCTCGCCGTGGATGAGGGCGGCGAACGCCATCACCCCCAGCCCGCAAAAGCCGAAGACCAGGGCCCCGGCCTGCCAGCCTCCCGTCAGGGTGACGGCCAGCGCCGCCAGCGGCGGCCCCGTGAATTGGCCGAGGTGCGATCCCTGCACGACCAACCCATTGGTGGTGGCAATCTGGCCGCGCCCCGGCGCGAAATAGGGCACCGCGCCGAAGATCAGCGCCGGCACCACGCCGACGGCGAAGGAATAGGCCAGGCAGGCGCCGAACCGCGCCCAATCGGGCAGAAGATCAAGGAAGATCAGTGGTCCCGAGAGGGCGATCAAGGCGCCGGCGAGCGCGATCACCGCGCCCCTCGGCACCGCCTTATGGCTCAGCCAGCCGCCGAGAAGATTCCCCGGCAGGTTGATGAGCACCGCGATCACGGTCAGCAGGGCGGCGAAACGGACGGATAGGCCGCGCTGTTCGACGATGAAGGTCGGCAGCCAGACCATGAGCGCGATCCAGGCCAGCGTATAGAACCCGAAACAGAGCGCCAGCACCCAGGGCCCGCGAGCGGACACCATGATGATGAAGTTCCGCCACGCCGGTTCGGGGCTTTCACTGCTTGGTTCCCCGGCTTGCGCCCGGCTCCGGAGAACCACCGCCATCAGCCCCATCCAGAGCAAAGTGAGCGCCGCCAGCGCCAACCACGAGCCTCGCCAGCCAACCGATTCCTGGAGGAATGGCGACAACACCAGCATCGCCCCCATGCCGGTGGGCATGAAAGCGCCCCACATTCCGACGGCGAGGCGGCGGTCGGCCGGCGCGGCGGCACGGGCGAGAATCGAGGGGGCGGAAACGATGGCGATGATATACCCGATGCCTTCGGCAAACCGGCTGGCGAGGATGGCGCCGCTTGTTTCCGCCAGTGCCCCGGCAACCGACCCTGAGGCAAGTATCGCCATGCCGAGAAGCACCATTCTGCGGTGGCCCAGGCGGTCGGAAAGCAGCCCCGCAGCCGCGCCCAACACCATGCCGATGGCATAGAGCAGGGAAACGACCCACCCCGCGGTGACGAGATCGAGGGCGAGGTCCGCGCGCATGGCGGGAAGCGCCGCCGGCACTTTGCCGATATGGGTGGCGCCGATGACCCCGGCGCCGAACGCGGCGAACACCACCGCCCATCGGGTCCGCCCCTCGCCGTTCATGAACCGATGATCGCCGCCGAACGGCGCCGGACCGCCACCCTCAGCCCGCGGGCGTGGGTTCGGGCTTGCCCTCGGCATTGAGCGGCCGGCGGTCGGCATAGCCGACCTCGGCCTTCATCCGGCCACGCTCGGCGAAGGTCGCGGGATCGCCCTTGATGCCGTGACCTTCCAGCATGCGGTTCATGAAGTTGAACATGGCACAGACGGTGATGGCGTCGTGCAGGGCGCGCTCGCTCCAACCGGCGGCGAACACGGCGTCGGCATCGGCCTGGACCATCTTGGCGGGCTCCAGCGTCAGCTTGCGCACGAATTTAAGGACCGGTTTCATCTTCTCATCGACGCCGGACGCCTCCACGTCCTCCATCAGCTTGACGAAGCCATCCTCGGGGAAGCCCAGGGCGATGGCCACCTGGGAGTGGACCCCGTGGCAATACTGGCAGGCGTTGACGCCCGATACGTAGCCGGCGATCAGTTCGCGCTCCTCGAGGGAAAATTCGCTGTCTCCGCGCATCAGGTGTTCCGAAAGATCGTGCCAGCCGTGAAACCTGTCCTCCGCCATGGCGAAGATGGTGCGCACGTTGGCGTCCTCGGGCATCGACGGGAAAAAAGGCATGATGGCCTCCTTGGGCTCAGACATTCATGCGCGACATCATGCGCTCGGGGTAGCGGGTGCCGGCGACCGCGCCCGGAGGGCAGGCCTCATCGATGCGGGCAAGGTCCTCGGCCGTGAGCTCGACCTCGAGCGCCTTCAGGTTATCCTCCAGGTGGTCGCGGCTCTTCGACGACGGGATCGGCACGATGTCGTCCCCCTGGTGCAGAACCCAGGCGATGGCGAGGCACGGCAGGCTGATGCCTTTCTCCGCCGCGATCTCCTCCAGTGCGGCGAGGATTTTCGCGTTGTGGGTCATGTTCTCGCCGGAGAAGCGCGGATAATTGAACCGGGTGTCGCCTTCGGGAACGTCGCCGGGCCCGCGGATCTGGCCCGACAGGATCCCCCGGCCGAGGGGCGAATAGGCCATGAACCCCATGCCTTTTTCGCGCACGAAATCGAGGTTGCCGTGCTCCAGCGGATCGCGGGAGAAGACCGAAAGCTCGAACTGCAGCGAGGCGATGGGATGAACCGTCCAGGCCCGGGCCATGGATTCGGGCGAAGCTTCCGACAGGGCGATGTAACGCGTTTTCCCCTCCTCCACCATGCGCGCCATGGTCCCCACCGATTCCTCGATCGGCACCTCGCGGTCGACCCGCGACATGCACAGGATGTCGAGGCAGTCGATCTCGAGCCGCTTCAGGCTTTCTTCGCAGATCATGCGCAGATACTTCTCCCCGCCGGCGCCACGATTGGTGTCGGTCTCGTCCTTGGGCGGCGGCGCGCCCGATTTGGAATGGATCACCACCTGATCCCGCCGGCCACGGATCGCCTTGCCGATGAGGGTCTGGTTGTGGCCCTCGCCATAGGAATAGGAGGTGTCGAGGAAATTGACGCCAAGCTCCATGGCGCGATGGATGGTGGCGATGCATTCGTCATCGTCCTGGGGCCCGTAGCAGCCCGACATCGACATGCAGCCCAAGCCCATGCGCGAGACGGTGTAATCGGTGACCTTGCCGAACGGAATCATCTGCATCGATCGCCCCCCCTGGGTGAACGGTATCTCATCTGCGCCCTTCCCTCTTAAAGGGTCGGCACCGGCAAACCTATCGCGCCGTCAGGGGGCTGGCAAGGCGCGGCAGGTCGCTTCCGGCGCGCCGCGTCGAGAGCACCGAAGACTGGCGGGTCCGGCGTCTTTGTCTTTACCGCCCCTGCAACAATGTGCGAAAATCCTTACACTTCTAATCAAAGCGATCCAACGCTCCGCCAACCGGAGAGCGCGGGCCGGCCTGGCCCGGAAAGGGAAGGACACAATGCGCGAAGTTCATACCCTCAACAGCAAATCCGCCGCCGTCAAGAAACGGCTCGATTACCCGGTGATCGACGCCGATGCCCACGTGCTGGAGTGCGAGTGGGCGATCATGGACCACATCCGCGATATCGGCGGCCCCAAGATCGCAGAGAAGTTCGAGAAGACGGGCCGCCCCGGCTACAATTCGTCCCACCGCTCGATGTTCTGGGCGGCACCGTCGGGCAAATACACCATCGACCGCGCAACCTGCATGCTGCCGAGGCTGTATGCCGATCGCCTCGAGGATGCGGGCATCGATTTCGCCATCGTCTACACCACCTACGGCATTTCCGCCAACCAGGTGCGCGACGATGAAATGCGCCAGGTTCTGGCGCGGTCCCTGAACACCCTCTATGCGGAAATGTTCGACGACGTGAAGGACCGCATGACGCCGTCCGCCGTCATCCCGACCTGGACGCCTCAAGAGGCGATTGCCGAGCTCGAATACGCCGTCAATACCCTCGGCCTCAAGACCATCACCATCTCCGGCGAGGTGCGCGACGCGGTTCCCGAAGTGGCCGCCGTCGATCCCAAGCTGGGCGAGCTCACCCAGCGGGTCACGTCGATCTGCATGGAGCCGCGCGACGGCAACGACTACGACCCGTTCTGGCAGAAGTGCATGGACCTCAAGGTCCTGCCGGCCGGCCATTCCGGCGCCCAGAAGACCCAGCGCCGCCAGTCGCCCAATTGCTATTCCTTCAACCGGCTCGGCACCTTCTCCGTGGGCAACGAGTTCTTCGCCCGCTCGCTCTTCTTCTCCGGCGTCTTGAAGCGTTTCCCCAATCTCTGCTTCGCCTTCCTCGAAGGCGGCGTCGCCTGGGCATCGCAGCTCTACAACGACCTGATGGAGATCTACGAGAAGCGCAATCTCGACTGGATTTACGAACATCAGGATCCCAGCAAGCTCGACGTCGAGCTGATGGAGGAGATGTTCGACCGCTACGGCCACATGCCCTACATGACCAAGGAGAGGTGGCGCGAGTGCCAGGAACTGCCGCAGTCCCAGAAGGTCGAGACCCGGCCCATGAACGACTTCGAGGCCTCGGGCGTCACCTGTCAGGAAGACATCCGCGACCAGTTCGTGCCCAACTTCTATTACGGCGCGGAAGCCGACGATAAGATGACGGCGCTCGCCTTCAACGACAAGCTCAACAATTTCGGCGTCAAGCTGAAGGCGATCTTCTCCTCCGACATCGGCCATTGGGACGTGCCCGACATGTCCGGCGTTTTGCACGAGGCCTGGGAGATGGTCGAGCACGAGACCATCAACGAAGACGACTTCAAGCAGTTCGTCTTCGAGAACACGGCCGAGATGCACTACCGGATGAACCCCGACTTCTACAAGGGCACCACGGTGGAAGACGCGGTGGCCAAGCTGATGGCGGGCCGGCAGAAGACCTCGGCCTCGGCCGCCGAATAATTCTCAGAGCGTTTCTTTTCGGCCCCGCGGCTTTGCGGCCGCGGGGTCTTTTTTTTCATGCGCGGCCTAATCGACGCCGATGAAGGCGGCGGGCTCGCGGCAGGCGGCCCCGGCGGCGTCGATCTCCTTCTTGGGATCCCACAGGCTGCCGTTGTAACGCCCGCCGGTCACCCCGTCGGAGCGCCCCGAGCACAGCCAGATCAGCACCGGGTTCATCACCTCCACCGGCAGGTAGGTGCGGCCCGGCTTCTTCTCCCGCTCGGGATCGGAATCGCAGGAGCCGCCCGGCAGCAGCGCATTGCAGGTCACGCCGGTATCTGCAAGATCCTTGGCCCAGATATAGGTCTGGGAGTCCACCGCCGCCTTGGTCACGCCGTAGGGGCTGTTCATGCGGCCGGAGAAGTTGCGGACCGAGGTGGTCAGGTTGATGATCTTTCCGTAGCCCTTCTCGATGAAATAGGGCGCCACCGTGCGCGCCATGAAGAAGGTTCCGGTGACGTTGACCTCGACCGTCTCCTTGTAGATCTCGGGATTGCTCTCCCAGAACAGGAACGAGTTGCCGAGCGCCGGCAGCCCGGGCCCGCGGTGAAGCCGCCGCGCGTTGTTGACGAGGGCGTGGAGATCGCCGAAGGCCTCGAGCGTCCGGGCCAGGCAGGCGCGGCAGGAGGCCAGGTCGGTGATGTCGGTTTCCACCGCCAGGGCGTGCCCGTCTCCGGCGCCGTCGGTGATCTCGGCCGCCACCGCCTTAAGGCCGTCGAGCGCCGGCGACGCCAGCACCACGCGCGCGCCCTTGGCCGCGAGCCCGAGGCTCATGGCCCGGCCGAGGCCGCGATCGGCGCCGGTCATGATCACCACCCGGCCGTCGAGGTCGATATCCGGCAGTTCTATGTCGGCCATGCTTTCCTCCCCTTTCTTATTGGTCCCGTTTATCGATGCCGAGACTATAGGCAGCCCCTAGCATAGGGAAAAGGGGAACGCTATCTTGGGGGCATGTTCGTCCTGCGTATCCCAGTCTTCTTGGGCCTTTGCCTGATCGCCGGCCTCACCGGCCCGGCGGCGCTGCCGGCCTGGTCGGCGGAGGATCGCGCCAGCATTTCTTTTCTGGTCGAGAACGACAGCTTCGGCACCACCGACCGCCACTACACCAACGGCCTCAAGGCGAGCTGGCTGTCGAAGAAAAGCCAGTTCACCGGGCTCAGCCGCTGGCTGGCCGAGACCCTGCCGATTTTCCCCAACGGCGGTGCGCGGCGTATCGGCTTCGCCGTCGGCCAGAACATGTATACGCCCGAGGATCTTTCGGCGACGGCGCTGCTGACCGACGACCGGCCCTATGCCGGATGGCTCTATGCCGAGCTGGGGATGACGGCGCAGACCGACAATCGCCTCGATTCAGTGGCCATTTCGCTGGGCGTCATCGGTCCCGCCTCCCAGGCCGACGATCTCCATGAGTTCTGGCACGACACCTTCGGCTTCACCCGGGCGCGCGGCTGGGACAATCAGCTCGAAAACGAGCCCGCCCTCAACATCACCTATCAGCACAGCCGCAGGTATTATCGCGAGAACACGGCTGCCTTCGGCTTGGACGCCGATCTGATGCCCCATCTCGGCTTCAGCCTCGGCAATGTCTTCACTTATGGCGCGGCCGGCCTGACGATGCGCTTGGGCAACGATTTCAAGGGCGATTTCGGGGGCCCGCCGCGGATCCGCCCGTCGATGCCGGGCAGCTCGCACTTCGAGCCGCCCGCGGGCAATTTCGGCTGGTACCTCTTCGCCGGCATCGAGGGCCGTGCGGTCGCCCGCAACATCTTCCTCGACGGCAACACCTTCACCTCGAGCCACAGCGTCGACAAGAAAACCTTCGTCGGCGACGCCCAGGTCGGCATCGCCCTGATCTTCCCGCGGTTCCGCCTCACCTACACCCAGGTGATCTCGACCAACGAGTTCGAGGGCCAGGACCACCCGCACAATTTCGGGGCGCTCAGCCTGACGGCGAATTTCTAGGGATTTACGAGGATCCGGCCCGATGTCGCCGCTCAGGCGGCGGCCTGCTCGATATAGGGGCGGTCGCCGGCCACCACGGTGCGATGCAGGCAGCGGATATCGGGCAGGCCGTAGCCGCCCACGGCGCGGTGGCAAACGCAGCGGTTGTCCCAGAACACCAGGTCATGATCATGCCACTTGTGGCGGTAATGCCAGCGCCGCTTGCGGTCGGTGATATAGGCGAACAGCTCGTCGAGGATGGGGTCGGCCTCGGCCTCGCTCATACCCTCGATGCCGATGGTGAAGCGTGGGCTGGCATAGAGCGCCTTGCGCCCGGTCTCGGGATGGGTCAGCACCAGGGGCTGGAGCACATCGCCCCGGGTATTGGCCTGCATCTCGTAGAAATCCTTGGCGCCGGGCCGGCTCGGCGAGATGGTGACGCGCTTGTTCTTGACCTTGCTGACGTGGTGGATGCCGATCAGCCCGTCGATCTTGTTCCTGGTTTCCGCCGGCAGGTCCTCATAGACCTTGTACATGTTGCAGAACTCGGTATCGCCGCCCTTCGACGGATGGCGCACCGATTGCAGGATGGTGATCTTCGACGGCACCGCGTGATGGGACGAATCCGAATGCCAGAAATCGCCGCCGTCGACCACGCCGACGGCGGTGCCGTCGGGCCGGAGCTCGTTGGAGAGGATCATCACCCGGTTGCTCGCGGCGTGGGTGTGCTGGACGTTGTCGGGGATCTCCAGCTCGCCCCACTGGCTGGAAAACTCCACCTGCTGGAGGGGGGTCAAATGCTGATCCCTGACCACCAGGACCTGATACTGCAGGAACGCCTCGTGAAGCGCCGCCTTGGTTTCGGCGTCCATCGGCACCGAAAGGTCGATGCCGGTGACCTCCGCACCCATGACCTCGGAAACGGGCGTGACTTTCATGGACTCTCTCTCCGCTCGCAATAAACCGTTCGAGTTCTAATAATATGCGTTTCGAACGCCCGCGGTCAAACCGCGCGTGGGTGCGGGCCCCCTCGCCGCACCGTGGGCTTCGCCGCAGGACCGTCGACCGCTATTCCGAACGCGGCGCACCCAGGAATAAAGACCCGGCAAATCCCCTCGCGCCGTGGATTTTCCCCGCGGAAACGACGCGCATCTTTGCTGCCCGATAGCGCGCCCGCCACGTTAATCCAATGCCTCCTTCTGACCCAAATCGGTCCTTGCCATTTCCGCTGGATGATGGGGCTCGCATCTTTTCACGGCTAGGAGTTGGGTCTTTCCATGCTAGAGTTTTGCTGAAAATAGGGGGAGGTAACGGATGCCCATCTTCCTAGACCGTCACGATATGGTCGATCAGTCGGCGGAGGAAACCGCCAGACTCCACATCAAGGACTTGGAAGTTCAAGACAAATACGGCGTGAAGTTCCTGACGTATTGGTACGATGCCGATCGGCGAACGACATTCTGTCTGGTGGACGCGCCGGACAAAGAGACGGCCGACAAGGTCCATGCGGAGGCTCACGGTTACGTGGCCAACGAAATGATCGAAGTGGAGTTGTCGGCTATCGAAGCCTTTCTAGGCCGTGTCCAAGATCCGCCTACGGCGAACACCACGGCGATCAACGACTCGGCATTCCGAGCCATCATGTTCACGGACATCGTGGGTTCCACCGAGATGACGACGCAACTCGGCGATACCCTGGCAGTGGAACTGCTTCGGGCTCATGATGCGATCATCCGGCGGTGTCTGGAGCAACATGGCGGCGCGGAAGTCAAGCACCTCGGCGACGGCATCATGGCGTCCTTCGACGATGTGCCGGCCTCGGTTGCCAGTGCCATCGGGATCCAGGAGGAACTCGCATCTTATAATCAAAGCAGCGAGACGCCGATCCGCGTAAGAATCGGTATACATGCCGGCGAACCCATCGAGGAAAGCGACGACCTTTTCGGTTCGGCCGTGCAAATGGCGGCGCGCATCTGTGATACTGCCCCAGCAGACGCCGTTCTGGTATCTGGTGATGTCAAGGACGCCTGTGCGGGCGGCAATCTGAGATTTACGCCCAAGGGCTCCGAAACGCTGAAGGGATTTTCAGAGCCGGTCGAGCTGTATTCCCCAGCGTAGCGATAGAGGCACCAGCCTCTGAAATGCGCGCCAAATTGTCGACGCGAATGTTCAGTCCACGCCGACAGGCGCAGTTGACCCGATGTCCACACATGACCCAAAGCGGCATAAAGCCGCCGCGTGATGGCCGTCAAAGCACGCTTTTAATCGTCGTCTTCAAACCCGTCGGTCCCCATCTGGGGTATCGGGCTATTGGGCCGGATCCGCTCTTCATCGGGAGCGGGGTATTCATAACGCACGTCATCGGGCTTGGTCTCGCACCCGGGTGCGCCGATCAGGGCAACACCGAGAATCGTAACAAGAAGCAAAATACGCGGCTTGCGCATCATGTTTCTCCGGTGGCCTATTGGCCAAAAGTGCGAACGAACTCGCTACCCATTTTCTTGTGCGGCGGACATTGCCGTGCCACGGCATAAAGCTGCGCACGCCTGCTAAACGCCACCTTGTTTGGTGGGCGGCGTATGTGCAACGTCGATACCGCCGGTCAACTCATCGAGCGCCAGGAGAATAACGCGCAGCTTTGAAGGCGTTTCATTTCGCATGCCCTCTTCCACGGCAACTTCGATTTCACTGGCATCGTATTCCCAGCGCCTGAGAATCTCGATTTTCTGCTCCTTGGTGAAAGCCTCGTATCGAAGCACCTCCTCCGGAGTTCTAAATACGGCTTCGGGATTGAGCCGCGCCTTTTGGTAGTCCTTTATATCGTCCATTGCTTTCATCCTGTTTCGGCCGGACAACGCTGGAAGCACCGTGGATTAGGATGCCCAGCACGCCCAGTCGATCCCGCGTTGGCACAGGCATACCCATCTGCGCCGTTGGTACTGTGAACACATTTGGGATCGCATGAATGCGTTCACAATGGAAATAAAGGGCAAACGCTGGAATATTTGGCATGATTTCCGCGTTCGGCTCCAAACGGACAGGGGGTCAAAAGGGGGATAATCGGCCTGCCGCGTTGTTAACCTCTTGACTGCATTTGACTTAAAGCGGACAGGACGTTGACCGCGGCACCGCCCCATCGGGTTTTGCCCCTCCCAAGGTCGCTCGCGCCCCGGCATCACGTCTTCAGTCTTCCCTGGGGGCCGTGCAGTGGTAATCAGTTTATCCGGTAACGCGCGATCACGTCCTCATCGACATCTATGCCGAGACCGGGCGCATCGGGGATTTGGAAACACCCTCCCTGGGGCACCGCCCAGCCGCCCATGGGGCTTTCGGCAAGGTCGCAGTAGTAGAATTCACACAGGCTGTCTTCCTTCATCGCGGCGATGATGTGGAGGGTCGAAATCAAGCCCGGCCCATAGATTGGAGAATGCGGCATCAGGGGCACACCGTGGATCGCGGCCACGTCCATCGCCTTCATCATCTCGCAGATGCCGCCGAACTTCGACACATCGGGCTGGATGTAGTCGACCGCACCGGCCTCTATCATGCGCTCGAACTCCTGCACCGTGCCGAGGTTCTCGCCGGCCGCCAGCGGGATCCCCACCGCCTCGCGGACGCGGGCGAGGGTGGCGAAATCGTCGGGAGGATAGACCGGTTCTTCCAGCCATTTTAGTCCGTAGGGACGCAGCGCAGACGCCATCTCCATGACCTGATCCGGGAGCCAGGCACAGTTGACGTCGAGCATAAGCTCGATGTCGGGGCCGACGGTCGCACGGGCCTGCTCTACGGCGTCGATCACCTGTTCGTTTCGTTCGTGAATCTTGATCTCGGTGAAGCCCCTTTCGAGCGCCGACTTGCACAGCCGCACCACATGCTCCGCCTTGCCGGTGCGAAGCAGGCTCGCATATGCGGGGACCGTGGTCCGCGCACCGTCACCACCCAACAGTTTCCAGATGGGCTGCCCCTCCGCCTTGCCCCTGATGTCCCAGAGCGCCATGTCGAGGGCCGAAAGCGCATTTCTGACCGGCCCTTTCAGCGACATGCCCTGGGTTCTGCGGTAGAGGTCGGTCATGACGCCGGGAATGTCGTCGGCCCGGAGGCCGGTGGCGAGGGGCGCGACCACCAGTTCGCAGGCCGCGTGCATGATGGCCGCGGACCCGAACGCAAATGCCTCGCCCCAGCCGGTGATGCCGGTGTCGGTTTCGACCTTGAGGTAGACCGCATCCATCAGTTCCCGGATCCTGCCGTTGCCGAGGCGGGTTTTCGGGGCATCGTGCGCGTAGGGGAGTCCGATGGTGATGGGCTCGATGGATGAAATTTTCATGGCTCGTTTCTATTTTTCCCAATGCGCCTGACATCTTAAGTCCGCCGTGGCTTCACGGCTGATCTCATCTTAACTCCGAATCGACCAGGCGAGCCGGGGAGTTGAAAAGCGGATGTCTCCCTGACGCTGTATTGTGGCCCGGCAGCCAAGGAACCAAGAGCGGGAGGCATCGATGGGAGCAACGGTGGCGCTGATCGGCGTCGGCAAGATGGGCCGCGCCCTGCTGCACCTCTTGAACGCCGCCGGCCACAACGTGCGCGCCTACGACATCGCCGAGGAGCCGATGGAAACGGCGCGCAGCCTGGGGGCGGTAACCACGAATTGTTCCCGGGAGGCGGCCGAGGGCTCCGCCTTCGTCCATGTCTTCGTGCACAACGATCACGAGGTGTTCGATGCCACCCTCGGCGATGACGGCGTTCTTATGGGCGCCGCGGCGGGCACCATCGTCCTTCTGCACAGCACCATCCTGCCCGGCACCACCAAACGGGTGGCGGAGGCCGCCGCCGGTCGCGACATCGACGTGATCGACGCCTCGGTCACCGCGGTTCCCCGCCGCTTTCAGGCCGGCGAAGCGATCTTCCTGCTGGGCGGCCCCGAGGGTACCGTGGCCCGCGCGCGGGCCCATCTCGAACCCCTCGGCCGGGAGGTCTGCCACTTCGGTCCGCTGGGATCGGGCAACACCGCCAAGATCGCCAAGAACCTGACCAACGCGGTCGAACGCGTGATGCTGGCCGAGAGCGTGCGTATAGCGGAGGCGGCGGGCCTCGACGTGGCCCAGTTCCTGAACATGGCGCGGGACGCCCACACCGGCGCCATGATCGAGGACTGGGAGCGCTTCATCCGCATCGAGGACGGCCATGCCGGTCCGGCGCGCGCCCGCGGCCTGTTCAGCAAGGACATTCAGCACGCCGCGCGCTTGGGCCGGGACCTCGGCCTCGACCTTCCGGTCACGCAAAGCACCGCCGATACCGCGCTCAGGCTGCTCGCCGCCTGGGCCAGGGCGGACGAGGCGAAGTAGCCCGCCGCCCCGTCAATGCATCGCCGAGCCGCCGTCCACCACCATGGTCTGGCCGGTCATGAAATCGCTCTCGCCCGAGGCCAGGAAGACGACCGCGCCGGTCAGGTCCTCGGGCTGTTCGTGGCGCTTGAAGCAGCGCGTGGCCGGGGTCGGCGAGTTCTCGTATTCGTCCCGCCCGATGACCGCTTCCGAGAGCGTCATGCCCGGCGCCACGGCATTGACGCAGATATTGTCGTCGCCGAGTTCCCGCGCCATCACCCGGGTCATGGCGATCACCGCGCCCTTGGAGGCGACGTAGTGACAGAGCCCCGTCGATCCCTTGAGCACCGTGCCCGAGGCAATGTTGATGATCTTGCCGTAGCCGCGCTTGCGCATGTCGGGCACCACCGCCTTCACGCATTCGAACACGCCGCGGGTGTTGATCGACATCACCCGGTCCCATTCCTCGGAGGCGATGTCCATGAAATGCCCGCGCTTGAGGTCGGCAAACAAGGCCGCGTTGTTGACGAGGACGTCGACCTTGCCGAACTTGGCGATGGTCTCGGCCACCATGTCGGCGACGGCGCCGGCGTCGGTGACGTCGGCCTCGATGCCGATCGCCTCCCCGCCCTGCTGATGGATGATGTCGACGGTGCGCGCGGTGTCGCGGATGTCGGTGGCGCACACCTTGGCGCCCTCGGCCGCCAGCGCCTTGGCGTAGGCGACGCCGATACCCCTCCCCGCTCCGGTCACGATGGCGACCCTGTCTTCAAGCCTTGCCACGGCAATTTCTCCCTTTGATCACGTTGATCCAGCGAATATAACCGAAGACACCAATAACAAACCAAGGGAGTTCTCTCATGGCCAAGCCCAAGGTCTTCGTCTTCGCGCCGATCCTCGAAACCGACGAATGGCAGAAAACCTTCGAAGAAGCGGGGTGCGAGCTGGTGCTCGGGAATGCCGATTGGCACAACCCCCACGGCAACAACGAAGAAGAGATGATGGAAATGGCCAAGGGCGCGGTCGCCATGATGGGAACCTCGATCCGCTCCAGCCCGATCACCACCAATATCATGGAGGCGGCGGGGCCGGATCTGCGCATCATCGCCAAGTGCACGATCGGCGTCGACGACGTCGACGTCGCCGGCGCCACCGCGCGCAACGTCATGGTCACCCACGCCCCCACCGAGTCCAACTGGGGCGGGGTCGCCGAGGGCACCATCGCCATGATCCTGACCCTGTTGAAGAAATCGCGGGAACGCGACCGGACCATGAAGGAAGGTACCTGGCGCCTGCCGGAGTTGCAGGGCCTCTATTTGGGGTCCCGCGAACAGGACGACTATCCCGGCATGACCGTCGGCCTCGTCGGCCTGGGGCGGATCGGCAGCCGCGTGGCCAAGCTGTTGAAGCCCTGGGGCTGCCCGATCATCGCCTGCGATCCCTATGTCGCCGATTCGCATTTCGAGGAGCTCGGCGTCGAAAGGGTCGATTACGACACCCTGCTGGCCCAGGCCGAAATCATCAGCTTCCACGTCACGCTGACGCCGGAAACGCGCCAGATGTTCGACGCCGAGGCCATCGCCAAGACCCGGGAAGGCGCCATCCTGATCAACGATTCTCGGGGTGCGGTGGTGAACGGTGACGCGCTCTGCGACGCGCTGGAATCCGGGCATATCTCCTGCGCCGCGCTGGATGTCTTCGAGGACGAACCCGTCGACCCCGACGCCCGCATCCTGAAGATGGGGGACAAGGTGCTGCTGTCGCCGCACATGGTGTCCTCCAACCTGCGCGCGGGCCTGCATCCGGGGCTGATCTGGGCCACCAAATGCGTCCTCTCGGCCTTGCGCGGCGAGACCCCCGACGGCGTCTTCAACAAGGACGTGATCCCCACCTGGGAACAGCGCTACAAGGCGAAGAGCATCCTGGGATAAGCCCGGTAACCGGGCGGGAGGCATGCCCATCGCGATCGATCCGGCCCCCTACCGCGAGCGCCTCGAGGCGGAATTGAAGGCGCTCGAAAGCGAAAGCGCGGACGCCAAGGAGAGCCGCGCACCGGTCGAGCTCGACCAGCAGAGCGTCGGCCGGCTCTCGCGCATGGACGCGCTGCAGGTCCAGGCGATGGCGCAAGAGACCGAGCGCCGGCGCCAGGGCCGAATTAAGGTGATCGGCGCCGCCCTCAAGCGGATCGACGAGGGTGATTTCGGCTTCTGCATCGCCTGCGGCGAGGGCATACCGGCCAAGCGCCTGGAGCTGGATCCGGCGACGCCGACCTGCGTCGATTGCGCCGGGGCCAAGAGCTAATCGGCGGCCCCTGGGCGCAGGCGCGCCCGGAGCATGCGATAGATCACGTAGGCGGACGCGGCGGCGGCGAGGTGCTTGAGCGCATGGCCGCCGACCGCCCCTCCGCTCCAGGCGAAGACGGGCCGGTCCAACTGCTCGAAGACCACGGCCAGCGCATAGGCGGCACCGGCCCACAGCAAAAACCGCTTCTGCCCTGCCGGAAACCTGCAACAGGAGAGGATCACGAGGGCGGAGAGAAAAACCGTGCCCTGAACCGCGAAGTAGAAGGCGAGGTCGTCCACCCAGCCCCAGTAAAGCACGCTGGCAAGGCCGAGGACCAGCGCCGGGCCAAGCAGGACCCTCTCGGCGCGCGGGGCGACGTGGTCCCCGATCAGCGCCACATAGGCGCCCGCGAAGGCGATGGCCATGGCCAGGCGGTCGAAGACCAGGCCACGATTGCCGGGATCGAGGTGGTAATAGGCGGAGCCGAAGGCCACCAGGACGAAGCCGGCGAAGAACACCATCCATGCCAACACCGCGCCCGGCACGGGACGGCGAAGGCAGAGATTGAGGCCGAGCCCGCCCGCCAGCAGGAAGGCGGCGTTGGTCGCGACGTTGGTGAAATTGGGGATGCCGAGAAGGCTGCGCGCATCGGCGAAGCGATGGTACTCGGGGGCTTGCGGCAGGGGGCCGAGGGCGATGGCGGCGACAACCGCCGCCACCGGCAAAATGATGAGCAGAATTCGTGCGAGATGCGTTTTGGTCGTCATATCCCTCCGACCCCCCGCCCCGGTCAGCGCCGGAGGCCTCGCGCCCCAGGCCTTACCGCGGCCTCGCCCCTCATCGCACCTCGAAGACCTTGGTCACGGTCTTCGGCGTGAAGCTCCGGGAGTAGGGTTTTCGCGGACCCCGGTGTTCGAGAAGGCGCTCGCCCCGGGACCGGTCCCGGAGGCTCGCCTTGCGCACCAGCCGGATTTTGAAGCTGGGCACCGGCGCACCGCCCCCGGCGGC
>JAWWBR010000080.1:0-15981 GCA_033720855.1 Alphaproteobacteria bacterium | reverse complement strand
GTTGTGGATGGGGGTGCCGATGGTGACGCTCAAGGGCGACCGCGTCGGCGCGCATCTCGGCGAAAGCATCGCCCGCGCCGCCGGCCTCGAGGACTGGATCGCCGCCGATGCCGAGGACTACGTGGCCAAGGCCCGCGCCTTTGCCGCCGATCTGGATGCCCTCGCGCACCTGCGCGCCGGCCTCCGCGACCGGGTCCTGGCGTCCTCCCTCTACGACGGCGCCCGCTTCGCCCGCCACTTCGAAGACGCCCTTAGGCAAATCTGGCGAAAGGCCTGCGAAGCCTGACGCGGACCCGGGCCGGCAAAGCCGCATGGCGTGCCGGACGGCTTGTGATGAAGGTCCGGAACGCCGCTCTTGGCGTCACACCATCGCCGTCGATATAGGCTATTCGCGGTTGTAAAAAAGAGCGATAATACAGCCACTGCTGGGGGCGCGCCTCGTCGGCCGACAAGGCGCGTGGATGCAGAACGCACACAAATTGGGGCAACAAGGCGACGCAAATGTCGCGCCGGATGGAACCGAAGGAAAGGGATCCTGTGATGCCCAGATCAACGACCTTTGCCGTCATTTTTGCCGCGTGCTGCGCCTTCGCCGCCGGTCCGGCCATGGCCGATGGCGACGACCATGACCCGCACATGAAACTGTACGGTTATGACGGCACCGTCTATGACGGTCATGACGACGATGACGAAATGGAGCGCAAGGTCAGGCGTAAACGCCAGCAAATGCCGCCGGAACGCGGCACCGTCCACCCCGGTGACGGGCCCGGGTCCGACCGCCCGCCGGGGTCCGCCGGAGGAGCGCGGCAGTCCCGCTGATCGCCGCCCAGGCCGATCCTAGCATCGGCGTTTCCGGAAACCTCGATCTGCCGCCGGCCTAGGCGTTGGCGGTGACGGCTCCGTGTCGATCCGCGCCCGCCGGGGGCCGCGATGGACGGCCGCCGCCACAAAGCCCTTCCAAAATCCCCGCCGTTCATTTTTAATCCCCCCTGGCTGACCCGGTAGGGGAGACTATGGGAAGGGTGATCGTCGTCGCTGCGCTGCTGTGGCTGATGGGTATCGCGCCGGCCGCCGCAGACGACCAGGCAAATGCCTTGGCAGCCTTCAAGCGAGGCGACTACGGATCCGCGCTCAAGGAATGGCGGCGCCTTGCCGCGGACGGCGACCCGGGCTCCCAATTCAACCTCGGACTGATGTACACCAAGGGGCTTGGCGTGCCCCAGGACTACGCCCAGGCGCTCATCTGGTACCGCAAGGCGGCCCGACAGGGGAACGCCGATGCCCAGAACAACCTCGGATACCTCTATGCCAGCGGCCTCGGCGTGCCGCGGGACTATGCCAAGGCGCTCGTCTGGTACCGCAAGGCGGCGGCCCAGGGCAATCCCTACGCCCAGATCAACCTTCACATCCTTAAGAAGAACAGCGGCAAGGCCGCGCCCAAAACCGCGCCCGATACCAACCCCAAAGCCGGCGCCAGGACCGCCCGGCTCCCGGCCAGCCGGGCGCCCGCCCCGCGCCCGCCAAAGTCAACGGCCTATCGCATCCAGCTGAGCGCCTTCAAGAACGAAGATCGGGCCAAGAGCGAGGCGGCCCATTTGGGCCGGATCTACGGGCCCGTCCTGGGCGATCTCCGGATCACGGTGGCGCGTGCCGAGCTCGGCAAGAAAGGGGTGTACTATCGGATCCAGGCCGGGCCGCTCGACGACCGTCAAGCGGCCAACGTGTTGTGCCGAAAGCTCCGCGGCCTACGACAACCCTGCATGGTGGTGCGGGCCCCAGGGAAATAGCCGACGGCGCGGCGGGAGCGTCACGCTTCGGGCCGCACAAGCCGGGCCTACCGTCCCTGCCGTTCCACCGCGATCAGATGTCGATGCCGTAAAGCTTGGCGGCGTTCTGCTGGCCCACCTTCAGTTCGAGGCCGGGGTCTAGGCCCTCGCAGTTGCTGTCCAGCGTCTGGCGGGAGTACGGCCAGGTGGTGACGCCGTGGGGGTAGTCGCTGGCCCACAGGTAATTGTCCTCGCCGTAGACCGAGGTGGTGAGCATGCCCGCGCGGTCGTCCTGGAAGGTGAAGTAGACGTTGTCCTTCAGGTACTGGCTGGGCGGCAGCTTGTTCACGTTCTTCTCCGCGTCATAGGCGCTCATGCGCCCGTGAATGTAGTCGATCCGCTCCACCATATGGGCGAGCCAGCCGACGTCGAACTCGGCGCAGACGACCTTGAGCTTGGGGTGGCGGTCGAACACGCCTGAAAAGATCAGGTTGCCGAGAAACTCCTGGGCCGGGGCCTGGGTGCGGGCAAAGCCCAGCGGCTCCTTCCAGGGCTCGTGCTGCCTCGGCCCCTCGAAATGGGTGCGCGCCTGGCCCTGGGTGGTGCTGGTATGGACGTTGATCACCATGCCGGTGTCGGCGGCGGCGGCCCAAAGCGGCTCGTAGGTGTCTTCGTAATAGCCGCTGTCCTTGATCCGGGTCGGGATCTGCACGCCGCGGAAGCCTTGCTTGGCGTACTCCTGGAGATCGGCCACGGTGTGCTCGATATCGAGAATCGAGAGCAGCGGCAGGCCGATCAAACGGTTGGGGTCGTAGCTGCAGAACTCATGCAGCCAGCCGGCATAGGAGCGGAGGATCGCCCGTTGGAAGGGCTCGTCGGTAAGCGCGTAGAAGAAGCGCGACGGGCTGGCGAAAAGGACCTCGGCGCCGACGCCGTCGGCGTCCTGGTCCTCGAGGCGCGCGGCCGGTTCCCAGCCGCCGGGGTAATCCTCATAACGGAAATTCTCGTTGAAGGTGATGGTGTCGAAATATCTCTGTTCGTCGATCTGGGAGATACCCTTCTCCTTGGTGAGCGCCCGGCCGATGGAGAAGTGGGAGCAGCCCACGGGCGGCATGCCCTCGGTAATCAGCCAGGTTCCCTTGGCGCAGCCCTGAGGGTCCTTGACCACCTTGGGCGCGCGATCGCCGTATTCCTTCTGAACCCGCTCCCAGGCCGCCGGCGGCTCGTTGAGATGCGAATCCGCGGATATCAATTTGAACTCGGACATCGACTCCCCCTTCCCTTTCCTTATCGTTCCGCTTCTCGTGCCGTCAACGCGGACGGTCCGAAATCCCGCGGCCCCGCAAATCCGCGCGCGGCCCCGGTTCCTTTAGATCGTACCCAGCAACCGCGCCCCAGGCAATCCAGATCCAGGCCCGTCCGGTCGTTTCCGGCCCCTAAGCCGTCTCCCCGCCCTCGCGACTCCCGCCCGAGGGCGCGGCGCCAGACCCGGCGCATGCAAGGTCCGGACGGCCAAATCCGGCCAAAGAGCCGGGACTAAAGAGGTACCGGAAATACTGATTAAATTATGAAAAAAGTGCTATCTTATAAGGGAATATCGATTATAATTGACGGCTACTCAATCCAGTCCAAAATCTTGGGAAGTATTATAGTAAATGATCCCAAGGCTTATAAGAAAACACTTGGGAGACGGCGGAAGATGTATAAGCGTGCTGCGGGATGGATACAGTCGTATCTCAATAAAACGGAAGGCGTTACCGCCATCGAGTATGCCCTTATCGCCGCCCTCATCGCGGTGGTGATCATCACCGCGGTCACCCTCGCCGGGGAGCAGCTGCAAGCGACTTTCGACACCATCGCCGGCGCGGTCCAGAACGCCGGCTCGAGCTAACCTCCCGACCGGCGGCACGATGGGCCGTCGCGACCGGCCGAACGGCCTGACCCGCTCCCAGGTTTCACATCGACGGGCGAACGTATAGATTGGCCATCGCCGCCATCGGCGACCGGCGGCGGAACCCATATGGCAAAGGACGGCCCGACCCATGACCCTGATCATCAACAACGATGACGTCGGCAAGCTGTTGACCATGGAGGACACCATCGCGGTGCTGGAGGACTCGTATCTGAACCTGGCCCGCCGCGAAGCCGTCTGCCGGCCGCGCATCGATATCCGCATCCCCACTTCCGATCCGGCCAAGAACTACCAGTTCGGATCCATGGAAGGCGGGGCCACCGGCGGCTATTTCGCCGTGCGCATGAAGTCCGACATCATCTTCGAGACCAATTACCAAGGCGTCCTGACCCAGGAGAAGTACTGCGTCGAACCCGGCCGCTATTGCGGGCTCATCTTCCTCACCTCGGTCGAGAACGCCGAGCCGCTGGCCTTCATCAACGATGGCGTGTTGCAGCACATGCGCGTCGCCGGCGACGGCGGCATCGGCGTCAAATACATGGCGCGGAAGGGGGCCGAGGTGATCGGCATGCTCGGCTCCGGCGGCATGGCGCGGACCCATATGCAGGCCTTCGCCGCCGTCAGGGACATCAAGAAGCTGCAGGTCTTCAGCCCGACCAAGGCCAACCGCGAGGCCTTCGCCCGCGAGGTCGCCGGGCGCTACAACATCGAGGTTCAGGTCTGCGACACTCCCGAAGACGTCTACAAGGGCGCCGACATCGTCGCCGCGCTGACCGATTCGGCGGTGCCGGTGCTCGACGGCACCCTGCTCGAGCCGGGCGCCCATGTCGTCAATATCGGCGGCAGCGGCGTGCCCGACGAGGAAACCATGAAGCGGGTCGACGTTTACTTGCGCTTCGGCGATGCGCCGGCGCCCATCGGCCATCCCGAACTGGCGCTGGAGGACGAATACCTCGGCTGGGAGGCGCGGCCCGACGTCGCCAAGCACGGCGACGGGCGCTGGAACAAGACCGGCCACGGCGCCTCCAAGCTGCCGGGCCGGCGCGTCTCTCTGGGCGAGATCGCCGACGGCAGCGCCCAGGGCCGGACGTCGCACGACCAGATCACCTGGTCGGAGCGGGGCAACCTTCAAGGCGCGCAGTTCTACGCCGTCGCCGGCAAGGTCTATGAGCTCGCCAGGAAGGAAGGGCTCGGCTACGAGATCCCGACCGAGCTGTTCCTCCAGGACATCCGCGACTGAGGGCGGCGCGCCAAGGCCGCGGTTCCCCCGTCAGGGCGCCTTGCGGGTCAACGGCACGAACCTGACCGGGATGATGGTGCGCCGCACCACCCCACCGGCCGCGTCCTTTTCCAGCACCACCAGCGATTGGTGGCCCGAGGCGTCCTCGAGCGGCATCACCAGGCGCCCGCCGGGCCGCAACTGCTCGATCAGGGGCGGCGGCACCTCTTTCGGCGCGGCGGTGACGACGATGCCGTGAAAGGGCGCGCGGGCCGGCCACCCCTTGTAGCCGTCGCCCGACTTGACGGTGACGTTGGCGAAGCCGAGCCGGGCCAGGTCGGCTCCGGCGCGGCGCGCCAGGGCGTCGACGATCTCGATGGTGTAGACATGGCCGACGAGCCGGGCCAGGACCGCCGCCTGATAGCCCGACCCCGTCCCCACCTCGAGCATCACGCCCTTGGGTCCGGGCCGCACCAGCTCGGTCATCAGGGCAACGATATAGGGCTGGGAGATGGTCTGTCCGAAGCCGATGGGCAGCGCCGTATCGGCATAGGCGAGGTCGCGATGGGGCTCGGGCACCAGCTCGTGGCGCGGCACCGCGGCCATCGCCGCCAGCACGCGGTCTGAAATGCGCCCGCCCGGCGCCCCGGAGCCGGGCATGGCGGCATAGGCGCGGATGGTCTCGACCATGCGCGCCCGCGCCGTCACCGCATCGTCATCGCCGCCGGCGCCGCAGGCGGCGTTGGGCGCGGTAGCGGCAAGCAGCACTACCGTGGCGATCGCCCGTCGCAGGCGGGTCATGACCGCGCTGTCCTCGGTGGCTGGCGCATCAAAACCTCCCTTCGGCCGGCCTTGATGGCCGGCGCCGAAGATGAATCTTGCCTAAACGGGGTCTGGCAACGGGCACCACCGGCGAAGGCGCGGTCAGCCGCCCTCCTTGTCCTCGGGCTGGCCGTCCAGCCACTCGACGATATAGGCCTCGACCTTCTCCTCCCCCTCCTCGAGGGAGATCGCCGCCAACCTCCAGATCACCCGCACCACGCGGCCCGAGAGCTTGCCCATTTCGGGCAACTCGACGGCGACGAAATGGCCCGGACGCAGGCTGGTCTCGACCTCGATCAAGGCGCCGCCGGGCGAAAGGTTGCGCACGCGGCACGGGGATTCCTCCCCACGCGAATGCAAGGTGCCCTCGATCGGGATGTCATGGCGGGGATGCCGCCTTCTGTCGCTGTCTTCTGCCATCGTGCTGCCGAGAGAAGAATTGGACGGCTTTTTAATATCTAAGCACAAACCCCCGCAGAAAGCACCCACTCTCGGCGGCGACGAAAATCGACGGCCAGCGGTCCGGCGTCCGCGGCCGAAGCCCGGACCGTGCCTAGTCCCGCCGCGGACGGCCCCTCCCCCGCCGGTCATTTTTCACTAGAATACGCCCTCGTTCGACGGGGGTTTGCGCGGTGAAACTCTATTACGGACCCTTTTCGCCCTATGTCCGCATGGTGCGGATGACGGCGATGGCCAAGGGCCTCGATGACGCGATCGAGCTCGTCGATGCGCGCGCGCAGGCGGCCGAATACGAGCGCCTCAATCCCCTCAACAAGGTCCCCGCCCTGGTCACCGATCTGGGCGAGGTGCTGATCGAATCACGCCTGATCTGCCTCTACCTCGACGGCCTCGGCGGCGCGCCCCGCCTCTACCCGGCGGATCCCGCGTCCCGGCGCCGGGTGCAGCAGGGCGAGGCCCTCGTTCACGGCATCCTCGACGCCGTCATCCTCCGGTTCAACGAGGCGCGGCGGACCGACGGGGCGCCTTCGCCCTGGTGGGATGGCCGCCAGCTGCGCAAGATCGAGCTGGGCCTCGCCCGCATCGAGGCCGAGATTGCCCAATTCACCGCGCCCGGCACCGTCCTTCCCCTCGCCCTCGGCTGTCTCATCGACTTCATCGACCGCCCCGACTGGGTGCTGGTGGACTACGGCTGGCGCCCGGCACATCCCGGCATCGCCCGCTGGTTCGAGGGGTTCGCGGCCACCCCGCTGATGACCGCGACCGAGACCATCGCCTGATCGCCTCGCAACGGTCATAAGAAAAAGCGGCGGCCCCGTTCGGGCCGCCGCCTGGCGTTTGACCTGGCCCTCGAGGCCGGCGCGTCAGGAAAGGTGCTTCTTGAAGAAAGCGATGGTGCGGTCCCAGGCGATCTTCGCCTGCGCCTCGTTGTGGCGCGGCGTCGAGGTGTTGTGGAAGCCGTGGCGCGTGCCGGGATAGGTGTGCATCTCATAGGTCTTGCCGTTGGCCTTGAGCGCGGCCTCGTAAGCGGCGCGGGTGGCGTTGACCCGCTTGTCGTCCTCGGCGTAGTGGATCAGGAGCGGCGCCTGGATCTTGGGCACGTCGGCGGTCTTGGGCGCGCGGCCGTAGTAGGGCGAGGCGGCCTGAAGGTCGGCGCCCAGGCCGACGGCGAGGAGATTGGTCGCCTGGCCGCCGAAGCAGAAACCGGTGACCCCAAGCTTGCCGTTCGACAGCTTGTGCTTCTTCAGGAACTTGGCGCCGTTGAGCATGTCGACGATGATCTTGCCGCGGTCGAGCTTGCGCTGCATCTTCTTGCCGTCGTCGTCGTTGCCGGGATAGCCGCCGAGCGGCGAAAGCCCGTCGGGGGCGAGCGCCAGGAAGCCCTCGATGGCGAGCCGGCGGGCGACGTCCTTGATATACGGGTTGAGCCCCCGGTTCTCGTGCACCACCAGGACCGAGGGGAACGGCCCATTGCCCCTGGGCTGAACCAGGTAGCCGCGGATCTTGTCGCCGTTGCCGCCGGGCGAATCGTAGCTCACATAGGTCGCCTTGATCCGGCTGTCGTTGAACGAGACCACGCTGGCATAGGCGTAGCGCGGCAGCATCGCCTGGGCCATGGCCAGGCCCGAGCCGCCGGCGACGGTGATGGCGGCGGCGCGGTTGAGGAATTCGCGGCGCTCCATGTCGCTGTGGCAGTACTGGTCGTAGAGGTCGAAGATCCTCGGATCGATCTTGTCTGAGTCCATCGTGATGGGTCCTTCCCGTTGCAGTCGTTCCCCTCTGACGCGCCCGGCCGTCTCTCGCCGCCTTGAAGCGCCTCGCCCGCCCCCGCGGGCCCCCAGAGCATCCGGATATTAGGGCCAAGCGGGGCCGCTGAGAAGCGTTTTGCGCATGCCTTCGGCGCCTTTTTCCACCCATGGCGGTGGCCGCGATGCCGCATCTTTCCCGTTTCCCGCGGCACCGCCGGCGAACGCGAAAGGCGCGCGCCTGGCTAAGGGCTGCGCCGCTCGGCCGATCCGTGCTAAAAGGCCGGAAGACAGGATCGCCGTGGCCCCTTCCGGCCCCAAGGCGCATTCCAGGTTCCAGCGATGATGGAGGTTGCCGTGTTCCGCAAAGCCCTGGTTGTCTCAGTGTTGGTATTCTTTGCGTTTGCCGCCGGCGACGCCCTGTCGGCGCCGCCCTGGGCGCGTGACGGGGAACATCCCGGCGGCGGCAAGGGCAAATGGAAGCAGAAGGGCCCCAAGCACAAGGACAAGGGTGCGCATTTCTCCGGCGGGCCGCCGCCCTGGGCGCCCGCCCACGGATACCGGCGCAAGCATCGGGGCGCGGGCCAATACGTCGAGCGCGGCGAGTACCGGACGCCCTACGGCATCGATCTCGGCACCTGCAACCGCGAGGAGATCGGCGCCGTCATCGGCGGCGTCGCCGGCGGCGCGCTCGGCTCGCGCATCGGCAAGGGCGACGGCCGGCTGGCCGCGACCATCGTCGGCACCATCGCCGGCGCCGTCATCGGCGGGCGCATCGGCCGCAGCCTGGACGAGGCCGACGAGACCTGCATGGGCCAGGCCCTCGAGCACGCGCCGACCGACCGGCCGGTGCGCTGGCGCAATTCCAGCAACGGCGGCGAATACGAGATGATCCCGCAACGCACCTACCAGCGCGGCGACGGGCGCTACTGCCGCGACTATACCGCGCGCGCCACCGTCGGCGGCCGGGCCCAGACCGTGACCGGGGTCGCCTGCCGGCGCTCCGACGGCACCTGGGACATCGTCTCTTAAGAAGAACCGCGCCCGCCCCTGGACGGGTCTGTCGCGGGGCCGGCCACGCCATGGCGCAAGATGACGAGAGGCGCAAGGTCGCCTGCGGCGAACACGGCCCGCAGCCCGCGACCTTCGTCTGCCGGCATCTGGCCGAAAGCCTCAACACCGGCGCGAGGGTCGGCTATCACTGCTCGGCCGAAAGCCCCGACAACCCGCGTCCCGACGCCTGGTGCGATGCCTGCGAAGACAGGCGCCTTGCGTGCGGCGGCGACTGGACCGGCGAATCGGAAGCCTTCGCCGGCGTCACCCTGCTCTGCGGCCTGTGTTACGACCGCGCCCGCGCCGCCAACATCTGAACCGTGGGACCTGGTCCGGTTGCCGCCCCACCCCGCGCAAGGGCCTTCCCCGCCGCCCGCGATCGGTCTAGGATTTGGCAAAAGACACCGGATCACGGTGGTGACAGTTCAACCTCGAGGGAGGCAGACCATGCGGTTCCCAAAGACATCCGCCGCCGCCATCATCGGCGCGGCCTTGGCGATCGCCTTGCCGCCGGCCGGCGGCATCGGCCCGGCGGCGGCGTTCGACGCGGTCAAGCACTTCCAGGGCAAGACCATGCGCCTGGTGGTGGACTTCAAGCCCGGCGGCGGCACCGACACCCAGGCCCGCTATTTCTCCCGCTACTGGCCCCAATTCCTGCCCGGCAGCCCGCGGATCATCGTCAGCAACCTGTTCCCCAATCCGTCGGGGCGCAATTTCACGTGGAAATCGAAGCCCGACGGGCTGACGCTCAGCTTCGTCGCCTCGGCCGGCACCGGGCGCGAATTCGTCGACCCCAACGCCAAGCACGAGACCGCCAAGTTCGTGCAGATCGGCACCCACGCCAAGCGCGACGTGGTGCTGCTGGGCCGCGGCACCCTGCCCTATAACTCGCTGCTCGAATCCAAGGGCAGCAAGGTGCCCATCGTCCTCGCCGAACCGGCCTCGGCGGCGACCGACCTCGACGGCAAGCTGCTGGCCCTGGCGATGCTCGCCTACTGGCTGGATGCGCCGCTCAAGATCGCGCCGGTGGCGCGCAGCGGCACCGCCGATTCGCTCCTCATGCTGGAGCGCGGCGATATCACCGGCTACATCGCCGGCAGCCAGTGGTACGCGCTGCCGAAGATGCGCCCGGGCTGGTTCAAATCGGGCTACCTCAAGCCGCTGGCCGACCTCGGCCATCCCGACACCCCGGCGGTCGCCAACTCCGAGATCTCGATGCCCCTGCCCAACGCCTATACCTGGCTGACGCCGGAGCAGAAGGAGCTGTGGGAAGGCATCGTCCTGCCGGGCATCATCTACGGCAAGGCCATGATCGGCCCGCCGGGCCTGCCCCCGGACATCACCGAGGTGCTGCGCACCGCGTACCAGAAGGCGACCGAGGACCCGGGCTTCGCCAAGGGATTAGAGAAGATCCAGGGCCAGCCCATCATCTTCATCCACGGCGCCAAGATGCAGCGCATGATCACGAAGGCCACGGCCGCCTTCAAGAAGACCCTGCCCAGGATCGACGGCCTGCGGGCCAAGATCTTCGCCCGCTACTTCGAGGGCGTGAAGGTGCCGACGATCCCCGAGAAGCTCGCCGGCAAGATCGCCAAGGTCGAGCGCGGCGGCCGCTACATCAAGATCGCCGGCCACCGGGTGCGGCTGACCAACGCGCGCTCCAAGATCACGCTCAACGGCCAGACCGTGAAGCGCGGCGCGCTCAAGGTGGGCCACAGCTGCAACATCGTCGGCAAGATGCGCAAGGGCCGCTACGAGGGCCGGCAGGTGGACTGCAACTAGCCGCAGGCGGCAGAGCATCGGAAATGGGCCGGCGGACGATCCGCCGGCCCGCTTTTTTCGGCCGGCGCGCAAGCGCGACTAGGACCGACGATCCCGGGGCGGACGCGATAGCGCTCTCATGCCCAGGACCATCCCGACGACGACGGCGACGGAGCCTGCCGCCGTGACCGTCCAGGCAATGAACAGGCTCTCGGACATTCCCTCACCTTCGGCGGCCGTGTATTGGTCCGAGCGCTCGGGGATGCGGTAGACCCCACTGAGCTCAGCATAGCCGAAAACGGCTGTGATCAAGCCGCCGATCACCAAACCCGTCGCCACCACACACCTGCGCGAACCCGTGCCACCGGCCAGGGCGGCGCCGAGAATCGCCTTGATCAGAAAGGCGATGCCGAAAGCGAAGGTGAAAAAGCCGGCGGTCAGGGCGAGCCAAGCGGCAACGGTAAGACAGAGGAGCTTGGGCCCGTAGCCGCCGTAGAGCTGGGAAAACGCCAAAACGGCGACACCGAAACCGGCCACTGCGGCGCTTATGCCCCAGAGAAACACAACCATGCGATTGCTGGCCAAATCGATCCTCCCTGGTCACCGGCGGATCGCGCCGTCCTGTCGCCGCATTCTACGCAATGGGGCGAAGATCGGAGAAGCCGGCGTGGGGGTTTAATATCAATATGCAAAAAATATCTCCTTCTTTAAATAAAAATACTAATAAAACTGATAATATTTCTTTCATAATTTGTTAATTTCCCCCTCATAGAACAATAAATGCATCGCAAATACATATTCTGACGCACAAAAACTAGGGAGAAATTTCAATGAAGAAAATGATGATGCTTTTCGCCGCATTGGGCCTGGTTATCGGTTTGGGCAGCGGTCAGGCCTTTGCCGCTCAAGAGGCCTCGGATAGCCCGTCCACGCATACCCTGGACAGCGATCTATCCACGATCGATTGGAACTCCGCCTTCTGCGAAGTCGCTGCGGGCGAATCCGTAGTCGTCAGCCTCACCAATGCGAGCGGCGGTGATGCGGCTGGCCTCACCATCACGGGCTTTTCCGTCCGCAACAGCAACGGCACGCCGAAGAAGGGCAATGCCCCGCGCCCCACACCCGTGGTGGCTGTCACGAGTGTTCTCCCGGGGACTTCGGTAACACTGATGCTCACCACATTTGACGGCGCCAAATCCGCCCATGTCTCCATCGTTTTGAGCAACGGCGACACGCTTGGCGTGAACCTGCACAGCAATCCCTGCGACCCGGTGATTTGATCCCCGCCCAAAACCAAGCGATGGGAGGAGCCCCGCCCTTTTGGCGGGGCTCTTGCTTTTGGCTGGCGACCACCTCATATCGGCATCGGGTTGAATGCGCTCATCGGATTGACCCGCGCTTTCCGGCTTGGCGAAGGTTGCGCCATCGGTTCGAGAAAATGATAGATTACGGACGCGGCGGGAGCCGCCCGGTTGGCCGGGGCGGCGCGCCGCGCTGGCTGCACGGCGAGGTTTGCATGACGGCGAGTTACCGGATCGATACGTCCCTCGGGGTGGTGTTTACCACGGCGGACGGCGTGCTGACCGCGGAGGATGTCGAGCGGCACCGCGAGACGCTCCGCCAAGACCCCGATTTCGACCCCGGGCTCAATCAGCTGATGGACCTTCGGGACGTCGTGGAATTCGGCATATCGGCCGGGGACATCGCCAAGGTCTCCCGAAACCAAAAGTTGTTCGGCAAGGGAAGTCGCCGGGCCATCGTCACCGCGACGGATCTCAGTTTCGGTTTGGCCCGCATGTTCGAAATGCACACGGATGTGGATTCCGGCGAGGTCAGGGTATTTCGAGACGTGGCGGAAGCCCGCCGCTGGCTCGGGCTCGAATAGACCGTGACGTCGCGCGGCCGCCGCGGCTGAACACGGATCTGTCATGAAAGCGGCCCCCGATCGCGCCTATGTCCAAAAGGCCCTTCGCTCGGCCGACGCCGCTGCCCTTGCCTTGACGCGGGTGGAGCTCTGCCATGTCCTGGCGGAGCTCGAGCGCGTCCTCGGCGCGGGCGGCCCGGCGCGGTTCGTCGGCGCCTGTTTCGCGGTCGGGGACGGTCCCGCGCCGGACCCGGCAAGCGATCGGGCCGGAGACCGGACGGCGCTGCGATACATGCCGCTCGTAGAGGGGATCCCCGAACCGGAGCTCAAGCGACTGCCCATCTTCGAGGGCTGGAAATGGTGGGATTTGTACGCGCGCTGGCAGCTCTGTGTCGGCACCGGCCGTCCCACCGAGGAGGATGCGGCGCGCTACCGGCGCATCGTCGGCAACCGCGAGGTGCTGGAGGACGCGGGGGTGGACGACTCCGACATCCTCACCGGCGCCTACCGCTTCCAGGTCGATTTCGATGCGGACGAGGACTGGATCGACGAAATGGCGCTCTGCCTGCTCTGCGATGCCTCGGAAAAGACCGTCGCGGAGGTGTGCGCCCGAGAGGACGTCGAGACCTCGCGACCGGACTACGCCAGGACCGTGATCCGGGTCGCGGCGGTCCGCGCATACCTCGCCACCTCTCCCGCCTTCGTGTCCACGACCTTCCTCGATCCCGGCGACGCGCGGATGACGGCTGCGACCGCCGAGGCGTGACGCGCCGACCCTATCGGCCGATCCGATAGACGGCGTCCATCGTCATTTTCAGGCCGGCGTCTGCTTCGGGCTGGCAAGGGTCGACGGGCTGAAGATGAAAGCCGGGAAAACAGGGGATCCAGGCCCCGCTCGCGGCCCGGGTCGGGGTGATTTTTATATCTACAAAATAGATATAAAAATACGAATAAATTCGTTTTACAAATATTCTGGCGATCCCTACATAGCCTCCAGCGAGAACCGTTATGGGCGCCGCGGCCGCCCGACCTATGAGCCGAGCACCGCCGCCGCGCCGTCACAAGGGGGCTCCCAACCGACCGGGACAGGTCGCCGGACGCCCCCGAGCACTGCCGCAACGGATCGCCGGCCCCGCACCGGGGCCCGGCACCAACACACGGAGAACACCATGATATCCAGAACTGCCAACCAGGCCTGCATGGCGGCCGTTGCCGCCGCGTTCACCTGGGCCGCCACCGGCGCCGTCCAGGCCGCCGATTTCAAAGGCAAGACCATCCGCGTCGTCATCGGCTACGCCGCCGGCGGCGGCTACGACACCTACGGCCGCCAGATCGCGCGGCATATCGGCCGCCACCTTCCCGGCAAGCCCCTCGTCGTCGCCCAGAACCGGCCCGGCGCCGGCAGCCTCAACGCGGTCAACTACCTCTATCACCAGGCGCCCAAGGACGGCACCGTGTTCGCCACCTTCGCCCGTTCCGTGCCGTTGCTGGCGTTTTCCGGCCAGTCGAAGCAGGCCCGGTTCGATCCCCTCAAGCTGACCTGGATCGGCACCTCGTCGAGCTACAAGGGCGAGGCCTACCTGATGGTGGTGCGCAAGGACACCGGCATCACCTCGATCAACGACCTGCGCAAGGCGGAAAAGCCGCTCAACTTCGCCTCGACCTCGTTCGGCTCCGACGGCACCGACGTGCCGATCGTGCTGCGCGATATCCTCGGCATCAACGTCCAGCCGCTGCGCGGCTATCCCGGCGGCAACACGCTCTACCTCGCGGTCGAGCGCGGCGAGGCCCAGGCGCGGATGGTCGGCTACGCCTCGATGAAGACGGCGCAGCCCGCCTGGCTCACGCCGGCCAGCCCGGTGCGCGTGATCCTGCAGTTCGCCACCACCGCGCGGCTGCCCGAGTTCCCGGACGTGCCCACAGCCCAGGAGGTCGTCACCAAGCAGGAGGACAAGGACCTGATCGCCATGATGGAGACGCCGTTCTATCTGGCCCGGCCCTTTGCCGCCCCTCCGGGCCTGAAACCGGATGTGACCGCGGCCCTGCGCGAAGGCTTCATGAAGGCGCACGCCGATGAGAAGTACCAGGCGGACGCCGACCGGCTCAGGCTCCTGACCAGCCCGATGCACGGCGCCGAGGTGGAGAAGCTGATCGAGCGGCTCTCCAAGATGCCGCGGGCGCTCTACGACCGCTATGCCAAGATCCTCGAGAATCCCAAATCGCCCCTGCGCAAGGTCGTCTGGACCAAGGTCTCGGGCGAGATCGCCGGGATCGGCAAGAAGGGCCGCTTCGCGTTCAAGGTCACCGGCGAGGCCAAGGCCCAGGAGGCGCGGATCGGCGAAAGCGGCTACACCGACATCACCATCAACGGCAAGAAGGCCAAAGATCGCGACCTCAAGGCCGGAATGAAATGCGAGATGGATTACGAGGGCCCCGGCTCCTACGCCGGCCGGCTCGACTGCCGCTCCTGAGGCTATCAGCGCCTCACTCTCGGGCGGGCCCCCCGGGCCCGCCCTTTTTTTGCCCGCGGTCACGGGACCGGTTTCAGGGGCCGGTGGGCCCAGGTTGTATCGCTGCCGGAGGGTCGCCGGGTGCCTCAGAGATCGGCATCGGACGCGGGAAGATCGCCCAGGGGTCCCATCGCTTCCGTATCGCGCTGGAACAAAGGCTCGGCCTGCATGTAATGGGTCAGCAACCGCGCCAGCGCCGCGAGGGAATCGATGTGGGTTCGCTCGTAACCGTGCGACGAATCCAGGGCGAAGCAGACCAGCGCCGTGCGGATGTCGTTTCCCGCCTCCAAGGCCGCCGCGGCGTCGCTGCGGTAGTAGCGGAAGACGTCCCGGCTGTGCTCGATCCCGTGCTGCTGGCAGAGATCGATCAGGCTGCGGGTCAAGTGCCAGTCGAACGGGCCGCTCGAGTCCTGCATGGCGACGGTCACGCCGTATTCGGAGGTGTACTGACCGGGCGCCAGGGTCCCGTTGTCGATCGAAACCAGCTCGGCAACGTCCCCGTGCAGGATATGGGATGCGCCGACGCCCACCTCTTCGGAGATGGTGAACAACAGGTGGCAGTCCATCGCCAGCTCGGCGCCCGAGTCCTTGATCGCCTTCGCCGCCGCCAGCACCGCCGCCACGCCGGCCTTGTCGTCGAGGTTGCGGGCATTGATGAATCCGTTGCCGGTGAACTCCGTGCCGGGATCGATGGCGATGGTGTCGCCGATATTGACCCCCAGCGCCTTCACGTCCGCCTCGCACGACACCCGCTCGTCGAGCCGAAGTTCGAGGTTGGTCCAGCTTACGGGCTGGCTATCGATCTCCTCGTGGAACACGTGGCCCGAGGCCTTGAGCGGCAGGAGCGTGCCGCGGAACCGGCGGCCTTCG
>JAWWBR010000079.1:0-16184 GCA_033720855.1 Alphaproteobacteria bacterium | reverse complement strand
GGGGCTGGCCGGCGGGGCGGCGGCGGGTGCCTGCTGGCGGTGCGGCGAATGCGGACGCGGCTGCGCCGCCGGGGTCGCCATCTGCCCGGGCTGCCAGGGCTTCGACACCCTGGCCTGGGACCGGCCCGAACCCATCGCCCGGATTGCCGCGGTGTCCGGTGCGCCGGCGAACCGGCAGCCCGACGCCGTGGCGGCGGCGTCCGCACCGAAGCTCGATGCGCCCGACGGCCAGCGCGAGGGCGAACGGCCGTAGCCGCCCCCACCCCGCCGCGCAACCGGAGATTAAGGATTTGCGTGGTATCGGTTTCGCGCTAACTTGCCGGCACCGTGCCGCCTTAGCTCAGCTGGTAGAGCATCGCATTCGTAATGCGGGGGTCGTAGGTTCGAGTCCTACAGGCGGCACCATCTTTTCGGGTCGTTTCCTGCGCCGTTCCCGGCGCCGATCATCCCAGGCGTGAAAACCGCCCTGTCCTTCCCATAAGCCCAAGTGAAGCCGCAATGGGAACGACAAGGGGATAACGTGTTGGCGACATCCTGGCGGATACTCTCGCCGGTCTCCTGGCGGGGTTCGGCATGAGGTTAGGCCAAGCCCTTCGGATGTCCGGCCTGCTTTTGCTCGCCATTCAACTCGTGGCCTGCCCGCGAACGACATACCGGAGCTATGACGACCCGAAGAGGAATGAAAGCGCGTTTTTGGACCGTCAGGTCACCTACCGGCTCAATCCCGCCATCTATTCCACGCTTCCCCAATGCGTGGTGGTGCTGGCGGAGGGCCGAAACGCGCCGGCCGCCGCCGCCCGTCTTGCCGGACCGGCGCTGGCGCGCCAGCTCAGCGGGCGACTGCCCCGGGTCATCGGCCCTTTGCAGCGGCGGCGTCTGGAGAAGCGTCATGGCGTGGATCTCAATGTCCCCGGAGACCGGCGCCATTTTGCCCGGGCCACCGGCTGCAAAGCGTACCTGGCGTGGAGGGTCCTCGTTGCCGAGGAAAACTACTTCCTGGTGTGGTCGCAGCGGAAATTGCGCATTGAGGCGGCCCTGCACCGCATCAGCGACGACACGCTCTTGTGGCAGGCGGCCCACAGCGCGCGGCGTTCCGATGGATCCGTGCCCCTATCGCCGATCTCCGTGCCCGTCGCCGCTTTCGAGGCCACCAGCTTCACGGCCGACGACGATGTGTTGCCGTCGATGGTCGACGATGTGGTCCGCCGCCTTATCGTCACCCTGCCGGATTTGAGGTAGGCCAAACGGCGGCCCGCACAGGGATGCCTTTCGCCCGCGAAGCGGATGGAAACCCCGCCGCAGCCCAGGCGCGTCGCGGCATGGGAGCCCTGAAAACATCCGCAAGCCCGGAAATCGCTTTGATTGCCGCCGGTGCCGTTTCTAGTATGGGGGCCCTTCGCCGCTCCTAGCCATCCCGCACGATACCGACGCGATTGCCTGGGCCGGGCGCGGCGAGCCGTGACATGGACACAGACGAGATGAATTCCGGCCAAAACGTCATCGTCAAAGACCTGGTGCTCGTCGGCGGCGGGCACAGTCACGTCATCGTGCTCAAGACCCTGGCCATGAAGCCGATCCCGGGCGTCAGGCTGACGGTCATCGCCCGCGACGTCGACACGCCCTATTCGGGCATGCTGCCGGGCTTCGTCGCGGGGCATTACGATTTCGATGAGGCCCATATCGACCTCCGCCCGCTCGCGCGCTTCGCCGGCGCGCGCCTCTATCACGACACCGCCATCGGCCTCGACCCCGAGGGCAAGCGCGTCCTCTGCGCGGGCCGCCCGCCCGTACCCTACGACGTTCTTTCCATCAATATCGGCTCGACGCCGTCCTTCGAGGCGGTTCCCGGGGCCCAGGAGCTGACCACGCCGGTCAAGCCGATCAACACCTTCGTCGCCCGCTGGCGGCAGTTGGTGGATCGCGTGGTAGACACACCAGGACCCCTCCGCATCGGCGTCGTCGGCGCCGGCGCCGGCGGCACGGAACTGGTGCTCGCCATGGACCACCATTTGCGCCGGCGCCTCGCCGCCCATGGCCGGGGGGCCGACGCCCTCGAGTTCCACCTGATCTCCAAGTCCGAGACGATCCTGCCCGACTTCCCCCCGGGCCTGCACCGGCGCCTCGACCGCATCCTCGCCGCGCGCGGCATCAAGGTCCATACCGGCGCCGGGGTCGAGCGCGTGACGCCGGGCAAGGTCGCGATGGCCGGCGGAAAGACCCTCGCCCTCGACGAGGTGCTATGGGTCACCAACGCCGGGGCGCCGTCCTGGCTCGGCGCCTCGGGGCTCAAGGTCGACGCTGGCGGCTTCGTCGAGGTCCGCGACACCCTGCAGTCGGTCTCTCATGCCGACGTCTTCGCCGCCGGCGACATCGCCCAGGTGGTCGACCATCCCCGCCCCAAGGCCGGCGTCTTCGCGGTGCGCCAGGGGCCGCCGCTGGCTCGCAACCTCAGCCGCGTCCTTGCGGGCGGCCCGGCACGGCCGTTTGCGCCGCAGCGGGCCTTCCTGGTCCTGATCGGCACCGGCGACGGGCGCGCGGTGGCGGCGAAATGGGGCTGGACGGCGGAGGGCCGCTGGGTCTGGCGGTGGAAGGACTGGATCGACCGGCGCTTCATGCGGCGCTTCAGCGACCTGCCGGAGATGGCGGCCGCCGAGGCGCCTCCTCTCGCGCCCGGCCTCGCCGATGAAGAGGCGCGCGAGGCCGTGTCGGCCGACCGGATGCCCTGCGGCGGCTGCGGCGCCAAGGTCGGCGCCGACGTGCTTGCGAAGGTGCTGGGCGAGCTCAGGCCCGGACGCCGCGAAGACGTCGTGGTCGGCCTCAATGATCCCGACGATGCCGCCGTGATCGCGGTGCCCGAGGGCAAGGTCATGGTGTCCACGGTCGACTACTTCCGCGCCATTATCGATGACCCTTACGTTTTCGGGCAGGTGGCCGCGAACCACGCCCTCAACGATATCTTCGCCATGGGCGCGGAACCGCAATCGGCGCTGGCCATCGCCACCGTCCCCTACGGTCTGGAGAGCAAGGTGGAATCGACGTTGCGCGAGATGATGACCGGCGCCCTCGAAGTGTTCGAAGAGGCCGGGGCGGCGCTGGTCGGCGGGCATACAGGCGAAGGGGCGGAACTGGCCCTGGGGTTTGCGGTGAACGGCCTGGCAGACAGGGACGCCCTCCTGCGCAAGTCGGGAATGGCCGAGGGCGAGGCGTTGATCCTGACCAAGCCGCTCGGAACCGGGACGCTCTTCGCCGCCGACATGCGCGCGAAGGCCAAGGGCCGCTGGATCGAGGGGGCGCTCGCGGCGATGCTGCAATCGAACCGCGACGGCGCCCGCTGCTTGGCCGCGCACGGGGCCAGCGCCTGCACCGATGTCTCCGGCTTCGGCCTGCTCGGCCACCTCTTGGAAATGGCCGAGGCGTCGGGCGTCGGGGTCGAGATCGATCTCGCCGCCCTGCCCGCCCTCGCGGGCGTCCGCGAGACCCTGGGCGCGGGCATCCTGAGCTCCCTCCATGCCGCCAACGAACGGCTTGGCCGGGCGATCGGGAACCCGGAGGCGGCCAAGGACCATGCGCTCTGTCCCCTGCTGTTCGATCCCCAGACCTCGGGCGGCCTGCTGGCCAGCCTGCCCGCCGATCGGGCCGAGGGGTGCCTCGCCGCGCTTCGCGACGCCGGCTACGCCGAGGCCGCCATCATCGGCCGCGTGCGCTCCCGGGGCGGGGCGCCCGGCACCGTCACCGTGATCTCCGGCGCGGGCTGAGAGGGTCGGCGCCGGGGGCCGCTCTTGATCCGTGTTGACCGGCCCCGGACGGCGTCCTAGTTTTCCCGGCTGTAACGACAAGTGCCTGAAAAATCGGGATGATGGGGAACTCTGCACACGCACGCCAGGCCGCGCTGCCGTCCGTCGACCGGGTCCTTCGGCTGCCCGCGCTGAAGGCGCTGATCGAGGCCCATGGCCGGGCCGAGGTGACCGACGCGGTGCGCGCGGTATTGGCGGATTTGCGCGCGGCGATCGGCGCGGAGGCCGGCGCACCGCCGCCCGATCTCGGCGATGGGGCCATCGCGGCGCGCGTCGCCTCGGCCGTCGAAGCCCGGGCCCGGCCGTCGCTCCGGCCGGTGTTCAACCTGACCGGCACGGTGCTGCACACCAATCTCGGCCGCGCCATGCTGCCGCCGGAAGCGATGGACGCCGTCACCCGGATCGCCGAGGGCGCCTCGAACCTGGAATTCGACGTCGAGACCGGGCGCCGCGGCGACCGCGACAGCCACCTGGAAGCGCAGGTGTGCGAACTGACCGGCGCCGGGGCGGCGACGGTGGTCAACAACAACGCCGCCGCCGTCCTCCTGGTGCTGAATTCCCTGGCGCTCCGCAAGGAGGTGCCGGTCTCCCGCGGCGAGCTGATCGAGATCGGCGGCGCCTTCCGCATGCCCGACATCATGTCCCGCGCCGGCTGCAAGCTGGTCGAGGTCGGCACCACCAACCGCACCCACGCGAGGGACTACGAGGACGCCGTGGGGCCGCGCACGGCGCTGATCATGAAGGTGCATACCAGCAACTACGTGGTCCGGGGCTTCACCGCGAGCGTCGCCGAGAGCGAGCTTGCCGAGATCGCCCAGCGCCACGATCTTCCCTTCGTCGTCGACCTCGGCGCCGGATCGCTGGTCGATCTCGCGCGCTATGGCCTGCCCCATGAACCGACGGCGGCGGAAACGCTGGCCTCGGGCGCCGACCTCGTGACCTTCAGCGGCGACAAGCTGCTGGGCGGCCCCCAGGCCGGCATCATCGCCGGCCGCGAGGACCTGATCGCCCGGATCAAGCGCAATCCCATGAAGCGCGCCCTGCGCTGCGACAAGATGACCATCGCCGCCCTTGCCGCCGTCCTGCGCCTTCATGCCGACCCCGACAGGCTGGCCCAGCGGCTGCCCGCGATCCGGCTGCTGTCCCGCCCCGAAGACGAGATCGGGGAGATGGCGCGGCGCATCGCCCCCAGGCTCGAGGACCGGCTCGGCGCCGTGGCCTCGGTCGAGGTGGCGCCGTGCTCGAGCCAGATCGGCAGCGGCTCGCTGCCGGTCGAGCGGCTTGCGAGCGTCGCGCTGACACTCAGCCCGCGGACGGGAAAGCGCGGCCGGGGCAGGGCGCTCAAGCGCATCGCCGCGGCGTTCAGGGCGCTGCCCATCCCCGTCATCGGCCGCATCCAGGATGACCGGTTCATCCTCGACCTGCGCTGCCTCACCGACGAAGAGGGCTTCTGCGACCAGCTCGACCGGCTCGGCCTGGCGGAGGACGGCGGACCGTGATCGTCGCCACCGCCGGCCATATCGACCACGGCAAGACGCAACTGGTGAAGGCGCTGACCGGCGTCGATGCCGACCGGCTGCCCGAGGAGAAGCAGCGCGGGCTGACCATCGACCTCGGCTTCGCCTATATGCCGGCGCCGGACGGATCGGTGCTGGGCTTCGTCGACGTGCCGGGGCACGAGCGCTTCATCCGCAACATGATCGCCGGTGTCACCGGCATCGACGGCGCGCTTCTGGTGGTGGCCGCCGACGACGGACCCATGCCCCAGACCGCCGAGCACCTCGCCATCCTCGACCTGCTCGGCGTCTCCGGCGGGGTGGTGGCGCTGACCAAGATCGACCGGGTATCGGCGGAACGCGTGGCCGAGGTCGCGGAGGCGGTCAGGAGGCTGATATCGGGCACGGTGCTCGACGGCGCCGAGATCGTCCCGGTCTGCGCGCCCAGGGGCGAGGGCATCGCCGCATTGCGCAGGGCGCTGGAGGCCGCCGGCACCGGGCGATCCCGGGCGGAAACGGGAAATTTCCGGCTCGCCGTCGACCGCTGCTTCACCGTCCCCGGGGCCGGCGTCGTGGTCACCGGCGCGGTGTTCTCCGGCACCGTCAAGACCGGCGACCGGCTGATGGTCTCGCCCTCGGGGATTCCCGTCAGGGTCCGCGGCATCCATGCCCAGAACCGGCAATCCGAGAGCGGCATGGTGGGCCAGCGCTGCGCGCTCAATCTCACGTCGGCCGAGCTCGAGCGCGGCGATATCTCCCGCGGCCAATGGGTGCTCGCGCCCGAGGTGCACGCGCCCACCAGGCGGATGGATGGGCGCCTGCGCGTGCTGCCCGGCGAGGCGCGGCCGCTCCGGCACTGGACCCCGGTGCACCTGCATCTCGGCGCGGCCGAGGTTCCCGCCCGCGTCGCCGTTCTCGAAGGCGGGTCGATCGCGCCGGGAGAGGGCGGATTGGTTCAGCTCGTGCTCGAGCGCGAGATCGGGGCCTTGCGGGGCGACCGCTTCATCCTGCGCGACCAGTCGGCGCGGCGGACCATCGCCGGCGGCGGCGTCATCGATCCCTTCGCGCCGGCGCGCGGACGGGCGCGCCCGGAGCGCATCGCCCTGATCGGCGAAATGGAGCGGGAGCCGCCCGAGGCGGCGCTCGAGGCACTGTTGCGCGCGCTTCCCGGCGGCGTCGACCTCGGCTGGTTCCAGCGGTCCTGGAACCTGAGGCCCGCGGATGCCGAGGCGCTCTGGGGGCGTGCCGTGCCGCGACTCGCGGGCGGCGGATACGGGTTCGAGGGAGACCATTGGCGAACGATTGGGGAAAGGATCACGGCGGTGCTGGGCGACTACCATGCCCGCAACAAGGCCTCCCGGGGGATCGCCGAAGAGGCCTTGCGCCGGCAGGTCGCGCGCGGGATGCCGAAAGAGGCGTTCTCCGAGCTGATCGGCGAGCTTTGCGCCGGCGGCACCCTCGCCGCGGACGGCGGGGTCCTGCGCCTTGCCCGGCACCACGCCGAGCTCGCCCCCGCCGACGCGGCGCTGTGGAAGAAGCTGGCCCCGGCCTTCGAGGCCGCCGGCCTCAGGCCGCCGTCATTGGCGGGTTTGGCCGAGGAGGCGGGAACCGACAGGCGCGCGGTCGAGGGTTTTCTCGTCCGCGCCGCCCGCCTCGGCCTCGTCGTCCGGATCGCGGAGAAATCGTTCCTGCTGCCGGACGCGCTGGAACGGCTCGGCGCCATGGCGGAAGAGATCGCCGAGGCGGACGGGGCGTTGACCATCAAGGCGCTCCGGGACAAATCCGGCATCGGCCGCAATGTGACCATCGAAGTGGCGGAGTATTTCGACCGCGTCGGCTTTACCTACCGGCGGGGCAACGAACGCGAGATCCGGAAAGCCGCCTCGGAGGTCAATTGGCTGAGGCAGGGCTGAGGGCGGCCCGGTGCCGCGCCTGTGCCCGAGAAGCCCTTGGGGCTATAAAGACGGGGCGAGCAAGACAGGGGAAGGGAATCGTATCCGGTGGTACGCCTGGACTTCAAATCCAGTGAGGGGCGTTCGACGTCCCTGGTGGGTTCGACTCCCACTCTCTTCCGCCAACATTCGCCCGCTGCCCCCTCCCCGCCCCGGGGACACCCGGGTCACAGGAGGCCGCGCTCTTCGCGCCGGGTCAGCCACCTGATGACGTCGGCGCCATCGGTCCGCGCCAGAGGCCCGGAACTGTAGCTCGAGTGCAGGATCTCGCCGTCGGCGCGGACGATGAATTCCGATGGCTGGAAGATCTTGCGGTCCTCGCCCCACCAGGCGCGGATCGCATCGGCATGGTCCTTGGTCGCGCTGTGGGCGACGGCGAAGGAGACCTCGTCGGCCACGGGCCGGGCGTCGTCCTCGGCATCCACGCTGATCGCGAGCACCGTGACGCCGAGCTTATCCAGCCCCTCTTTCTCCTTTTCGAAGCCGACCAACTGCCGGCGGCAATAGGGTCACCAATGGCCCCGGTAGAACAGGGCGACGAGATATTTGGTGTCGATGTCGTCGGGCACGGTGATGGTGCCGCCGCCGACGAGGTCGAAGGTGAGCGACGGAAACTTATCGCCCATATCCAACTTTTCAGCCATGGAGACCTCCTGCCGAAAAACCGCGTGTATTGTTCCCGCATTCCCCACTCGAGGCAAGGTCGCAGTGGCGCCCAAGGGCGACCGGTCCAACCAACGCGATCACATCCCCGCGAGGACACGCGCCGGCACCTTGACCCCGCCCGGGCCAAGGCCCATTGTTTGGCGCAAGCAAGGGTCCGCAAGACTCAACCGCAACGCAAGGAGGCGAACCTTGTCCGAGAAACTTCCCAAAGTCCTCGAGGATCGGATCGCCGCGATCACCGACGAGGAGCTCGAATTCCGCGGCTGGACGCGCGACGGCATGCGCCGGCGCTACCTCGATAGGATCGAGCGCGACAAGCAGTCGCCGCAGGTCGGCGACATGGCGCCCGATTTCGAGCTCGAACTGCTGGACGCACAGGGCGGGCGCACCGGTGAGTTGCTGTCGCTCTCCAGCCTGCGCGGCAAGCCGGTCGGGCTGATCTTCGGGTCATACACCTGACCCCCGTTCCGTCGCGAGGCCGTGCGCCTCGATGGAATAGCGAAAAAATTCGGCGACCGGATCCATTTCCTCTGCGTCTACATCAAGGAGGCGCACCCCACCGACGGCTCGCAATCCCCGGCCAATATCGACGACGAGGTGCTGTTCGCCCAGCCCACCACGGAAGACGAGCGGGCCGAGGTGGCGGCCGTCTGCATGCTGCGCTACCACTTCTCCTTTCCCATGGTCCTGGACGACATGACCGATGCCGTGGGCACCACCTACATGGCCATGCCGGAACGGCTCTATGTGCTGGATGCAGACGGACGGGTCGCTTGGAAGTGCGGCCTCGGGCCGCACCTGTTCGATCCCGACGGGTTCGAGGCGGCGATCACCGCGCAGGCCGCATTGCTGCAGGACTGAGGTGCGATCACGAACGGCTGAAGGGGCGCGGCCGGGCCGGGCGCCCGACATTCGCCATGTGCCGCCGACCGCGGGCGCGGCGCACGGCATATTCCCGACCGCCGGACGTTCCCGCAGCATGGTTGTGCCGTGACCAACCGGATATCGAAGGCATTCGGGCGTTCCCGGCGCCGTTATGGACTAGGATTCAAATCGTTGGATAGATGGAAGGCAGGGAACCCTATGAATCAGTGTTGCATAGCGTATCGCCGAGGGGCCGTTCGATGCTGAGCCGAGGCCGGCGTTTTCACGTCCTTCGCCTCTATCGTTCGATCTGGTTTCTGCCGACCGCCTGCGCCATCGGGTCGGTCGTGGTCTTGGCGGTCGCCCCGATTTTGGACCAGTTCGTCCCCTATCATCTGCTTTTCCTTTTCGAGCGCGAGGCGCTGGAAGAGATCCTGAGCATTCTCGCAACCAGCATGCTCGCGGTGGCGATCTTCTCGCTGGGGACCATGGTCTCTGCCCTCGAAGCCTCGGCAAGCGCGGCCACGCCGCGCGCGCGGGTTCTGATCACCCAAGACCGCACCGCGCAAAGGGCGATCTCGACCTTCATTGGGGCCTTCATATTCAGCATTCTGGGCATCATCGGCCTGTCGACCGGATACTATGGCGACGGCGGCACCGCATGCATCTTCATGATCGCGATTCTGATCATCGTTGCCGTCATCGTGATGCTGATTTCCTGGATCCGGCGGTTGTCTCAGATCGGTGGCGTCCGCGAGGTCGTGAGGCTCGTCGAGCAGGCAACCGCCGCCGCCTTCGCCGGTCTGGCAAAGAATCCCCTTTATGGCGGCCGCAACGCGACCGACGTTCCGTCCGACCTCCATCCCATGAGCCTCGATCGGCACGGCTATATCCAGCACATCGAGGGCGAAGCGCTGGGCGAGCTCTCAGAGGCCCTGAACGCGGATCTCTACCTCGTCGCCCGTCCCGGGTATTTGGTCGGGCCCGGAGTCCCGATCCTTTACAGCAATGTGGAGATGGAGGGGGAAAGGCTCGACAGGATCACGGAATGTTTCGTGACCGGGAATGAGCGCACATTCGAAGAGGATCCGCAATTCGGCATCTTGGCACTCTCGGAAATCGCGTCGAAAGCCCTGTCTCCTGCCGTGAACGATCCCGGTACGGCGATCGACGTCATCAATGCCGTGGTACGCATCATTCGGGATTGCACGCCGTACTTCAATGGCGGCGAGGCCGAGGTGCGCTTCCCTCGTCTCCATGTCAAACCCCTGCAGGTCGAGACCGTCGTCGCCGATGGCTTTCGATGGATAGCCCGGGACGGGGCCGGTTATCTCGAAGTGGCGACCAAGATACAGAGAGCCTTGGCGGATATCCGGTCGGTGGATCCCGCTATGTTCGGCGACTGCGTGGCGGACATGAGCCGCGAGGCGTTCGAGCGCGCGAACAGCGCAATGACGCTGGATCGGGATATCGAAACGCTCCGGCGCCAACGGGCGGAGCTGGGCTTTCCCGACGACCCGGCACCCCGGCCCGAGGCGACGGCCTAACGCCCGCCGGGGCGGCGCCTTCGGCTCCCCTCAATCCTCCAGCAAATGCCGCCAGTTCTTATAGGTGCTTTCCATGACCTCTTTGCTGGATGCGGCGACGGGGGGGAAGGTGTCGCGCAGGTCCCAGGGGCGGCAGGCGTCGATGATGCCCCGCGAATTCTCGACCTGGCCGCTGATCAGCATCGGATCCAACGGCCCGCTCCAGGCCTTGCCGACGATGTCGATATCCGTCGCCGGATTGCAGCGCGTCGAAAGGGCCCAGATGACGTCGAAGGTGTTGGTGGGATCGATATCGTCGTCGACGACAACGACCCAGCGCCCCAGGTAATTTCCGGCATGGCAGCTGAAGGCGAGGTGGCCGGCCTGGCGGGCGTGGCCGGGATACATCTGCTTGATGGCGACCACGTTGAACATGCGCGAACCGCCGGCCTCATGGGACCAGACCCCGGTCACGCCGGGCAGGCCCGCCTTTTCCAACTCGTCCCACACGGTTGCCGCCTTTGTCACGCTCTTGGCGTAACTGAAGTCGTGAGGCGGACGGCCGGGCCGCGCCGTGGTGATGATGGGGTCGTCACGGAAGTAGACGCGGCGGATGCGGGCAACGGGAAGCTCCTGTTGGCCGCTCGCGTAATAGCCGGTGAATTCCCCGAACGGCCCCTCGGCGCGAAGATCGTCGGGCAGGATCTCGCCCTCGAGGACGATTTCATCGCGCGCCGGGATCGGCAAGCCATGAAGCTCGCTGGTAACGACCTCATACGGGATACCGCGGTGGCCGCCGGCATAGGCATATTCATCGACGCCGAGATCGATCTCATTGCCCGCGGTTATGAACAACAGCGGGTCCGTGCCGACGCTGATGGCGACCGGGCAAGGCTCGCCCTTGGCGAAATACTTCTCTCTGATCAAACGGCCATGCTTGCCCGGAGAAATCCATAAGCCGACGGTATTGTCGTCCAGAACCTGCGTCCTATAGGCGCCGATATTGACCCAACCGGTGTCGGGATCGCGCATGATGACGAGGTCGTGGGTGCCGATGTAGCGCCCGCCGTCGTTCTCATGAACCCGCGGGGCGGGGAACTTAGCAAGATCGACGGCGTCGTCGCGGTCGATATTGGCAAGGACCGGTCCGGTGTTCACGGTAACCGGGGGAATGAGCTCGAAACCGCCCTGCATGCGGTCGCGGTAGGCCTGCACCAGGTCGGTGGTATTGTGGGGCTCGTCGAATCCGAAGGTCAGCGCGACCCGATTGCGGCTGTTGCCGACCCCCCAGGCGACGCGAAAGCCGGGGGGGTAACCCGGCACTTCGTCGAACAGCAGGGTTGGCGGGTTATCGGCGCGCTCATGGGCGAACATTTCCGATATGCCGGCCATCTCCAGGTCCCAATTGGCACCGGAGACGTTTTTGACCTCGCCGATGCGCGCGGCCCTCTCGAGAAATTCACGCAGATCGCCATAGGGCTGGTTGTAGTCGACCCACGAGACGCCCGACGTCCCGCTGTCTCCGTCCTTCACTGCCATGGCCGAACTCCTTTGCGGCGCGGCGGACCGTCGAGGCCCGCCTGGTCATCGTTGTCACCCGTCACGCGGCTCCCTGATCGCCGTCCGCCCCGGCAGCGGCATGACCCCTGCCATGCCGAGGGCGATGCCGATCAGCGGCGGGTAGATGCCGGGTCCGATCATCAACAACCCGCCGGCCGCGGCCATCAGGCGCCGCACCGGGCCCAGTGGCCCAAGACCATAGCCCCTGACGCTGCAGGCCAGCAACACCGCGCCGACAACCGCCGTCAGCACCGCCCAGAAGATGTCTCCAAAGCCGCCCCGAAGCAGCAATCCGCCGTTCAAGACGAAGGCGAAGGGGATCAGGAAGGCGGCGATACCGAGGCGCATCGCTTCCCAGCCCGTGGGCCAGACGCGGCTTTGCGCGATGCCCGAGGTTACGAACACGGCAATGCAGGTCGGCGGTGTGAAGAAGGAGGCCAGGCCCCAGTAGATGACGAACAGGTGGGCCGCCATGTCGGGCACGCCGAGGCGCACCAGGGCCGGGGCCATCAAGGTCGCCAGCGTGATATAGGCGGGCGTTGCGTCCAGCCCCATGCCGACGAACAGGCTGACGACGCCGACGAAGAACAGCGTCAACAGCAGATCGCCCCCCGCCATGTCGACGATGAAGCGCGATATCTTGATGCCGACGCCGCTCAATTCCAGCGCGCCGATCATGATCCCGACGGCGGCGGTGATGGCGGCGATGGCGACCCAGCGGGCGACGCCGTCTTGGAAGGATTCGAGGATCCGCATCGGTGTCAGCCAGTTGCTTCGATCGCGCGAGATAAAGCTGGTGAGCACGACGACGGCGCTCGTGTAGATCCCGGCCATGCCGGGCGGATAGGATTTGACGATGAGAAAATATATCAACGCGGCGAGGGGAATGAGGTAGTACCAGCCGCGCAGGAACACCGGGCCGAGGCGCGGGAGATCGGCGCGATCGAGCGCCCGAATGCCGTCCCTGTGGGCCTGGAGATGGACGGAGACGAAGACGATCAGGAAATAGAGTGCCGCTGGGACCGCGGCGGCGATGACGATGCTGGCATAGGTGGTTTCGATCCATTCGGCCATGATGAAGGCGATCGCCCCCATCACCGGCGGCAGAATCATGCCGCCGGTCGATGCCACCGCCTCCACGGCCGCGGCGAAGGCGGGGCTGTAGCCGATTTTCTTCATCATCGGGATGGTGAAGACGCCGGTGGTTGCGGAATTGCCCGACGGCGAGCCCGAGATCGAACCGAACATGGCGCTGGCGACCACCGCCGCCTTTGCCGGCCCGCCCCGCGACCAGCCGGTAAGGGCCAGCGCCAATTCCATGAACCAGCGGCTGGCCCCGGCCTTTTCCATCAGTGCGCCGAAGATGAGGAAGACGATGACGATGTTGGCGGCGATGCCGAGCGGCAGGCCGAAAATGCCGGCATCGCCCACATAGGTGCTGTAGAGCAGCCTCGAGAGCGAATACCCGCGGCCGTAAAGCAGCCCGGGAAGGTACTGCTGGTAGATCGTGATCAGGACGAAGAACAGGATGATGATGGGCAGCACCCAGCCGGTGGTCCGTCGCGCCGCCTCGAGAACGGGGACGGCGATCATCGCCGCGAGGATGATGCCCTTGGTGTCGAGAAAGCCGTATTCGCCGTAATCGAGGATGCTTTCGTGAAAGAAGATGACGAAGCCGGCGCCCACCAAGCCCGAGGCAAGCAACGAATAGTCGAACCAGGGTACGCGGCGGAAACGGGCTTGCGCCTCGGTGTCCTCGCCGTGCCGCTCGGCCCGGGCGGGCAGCAGCAGGAATACCATCAGCATGGCCGCGGAAATGCTGACCGCCTTGTGGACCTGGGTCGGCAGGAAGATGCCGAACCAGGTCGGCAGCTGGGCCACCACCACGAGATGGTAGATGGCGATCAGGGAGGTGAGGCACAGAAATACGCGGGACGTCCCGGCCATGGCCCTAGACCTTTTCGCCTAACCGATCCCCGTCCGAGACAGGTGGCAAAAGGGTGGCAGCCCCGACCCGCAGGTGCGGGGCCGCCCTCCCTTCGCCTCGAAATCCGTCACCGCTTCAGAAGACGGGTCTGGTTGGCCTCGTGGGCCGCGGTCCAGACTTTCTTCTCCTTGAAATACCTGATGACGCCCGGATGGAACGGCAGCGCCACGTTCTTGAGCGCCCGCTTGATATTCCATTGCCGGGCCGCCTTGTGATAGCTCACGAAGTCCTTGTTGTTTTCATAAAGCGCCTTGGCGACCTTGTAGACGGTGTCATCGGAGACGTCGGCGCGGGTCATGAAGTAGGTGTTCAGCCCGATCAGGTTGACGGTTCCCTTCTGGGGCTTGAAGGTCCCCGGCTTGAAGGTGTCCGGCCACATCATGGGCGGCAGCAACTTCAGCATCTCGTCGCGCTTGTCGGCGGGGATGTACAGGAAGTCGATCACGCCGTCGTTGAGGGGCTTGGCGATCTGGGCCGAGCGCCGGCTGAAGGGCATGATGGCGGCATCCACGCTGCCGGCACGCAACGCCTTGACCAGTTGGCCGGTATTGGTCGTCGCCACCAGGTTGAGCTTGTCCCGGGGCAGGCCGTGGACCTTGATCAAGGCATCCATGATCAGCTCGATTTCCGGCAGGGCCCGGCGCTTGGCGATGATCGTGCGGCCGATGAGGTCCTTGACCGTCCGTATCTTCGCGGCTTTCCGCACCACCATCCAGCGATAGCTGCCCTGGCCCTGCACCACCATGCGAACGTCCACGGGCTTCTTGAATTTGTAGGTGCCCCGATAGGCGGTGAAGGAGGCAAAGGAATTGGCGATGGCGAATTCGATCTTCTTCGCCGCCAGCCCGCGCATATTGGCGGTCGAGCCGCCGACCGGCTCTACCGTGGCGTTGATCTTGGCGTGCTTCTGGATCACTTCCGAAGCGCCGATGGCAAGGGTGTAGAAGACGCTGCCGACGCTCGAGGTGCCGATGCGAATCGCCTCCTGGGCGTGCGCCGGAAGGCTCGCCGAATAGGTCACGGCAAGCAGCGTGACGATGCCGATGGAGATCTTTCGTCCAAACATGATGATGGCTCCCTGATTATGGCTCTGCGGCGAACTTATTTGCGCAGCAGTATGATCAGCCGGCGGCACAAAGACCAGATTTTCTTCGTTCTCGAACCATCCCGCTCTGGTGCCCGAGGCACCGAATCGCCGGGCGCTCCGCTCGTCGAAAGGTGCTCGGGCCGGCCCAGTTGCGGCCTGAAAATTCGGCTACTCGGCGGCGGCGGGTCGGTTGCCCCAGATCTGGCTTTCCACCAGTTCCGAGAACGACGAATCGGCCGGCGCCTCGAGGCGCAGGGCGCGGACGCGGTAGCTCGCGCCCTCACGGCCGGGCGGCGGTTTCCCCGCCGCCATCGCGTCGAGGGTGTCGAGATAGAGTCGGCGCACCCGCATCAGCGAGGAATCGCAGATCAACAGGTGCTCCTTGCCGCGGTCGGCGATCGGGCCCATGGATTCCTGAATGCCGCTGTCCTGGGCGCCGAGGCTCTTGATGCCGCTAAAGGACTTGCCGCTGGCCTGAAGGTCGCGGTCGATCAGGTAATCGTTCGACTTGGTCTGTTTGGCGCGGTCGCTGCCGGGCTCGGGCTCGGAGTGGATGCCGCGCCAGGCCAGCTCGCGCTCGAGGTCGCCGTCGGTCAGCGGCCGCTCGGTGTTGAAGTTGATCGAATACAGCATGGTGGTCTCATCGTCGATCGGCACCCAGACATGGGCCGCGCGCGGCACCGACGGGATGACCTTGTGGAACGGCATCAGCATCAGCTCGACATGCCAGGACCCCATGCCGTCGCCGATCTCCTTGCGCGCCCCGAAGGCGAAGCCGGCGGGCAGGGGCACGGACTCGTACTCGGAGGGGATGATGCGCCGGTGGCGGTCGGTATCGCCGCGCCGCTTGTCGACGTCGCCGGAATGCAGGAACGGCAGGTGGGTCTGGTCGAAGCCGCCGTCCACCCCCTGCAGCCAGTTGCATTCCTGGATGCGGCGGGTGGCGAAGCGGTGCGCGTCGGGCACCTCGGTCCACTCCAGGAGCGGCAGCTCCGGTTCCTCGCCGGCCGGGCCCATGTAGGTCCAGATCATGCCGCCGTGCTCGACGCAGGGGTAGGCCTTGATCGCCATGTTCTTCTTGATCGCCGCGATCTGGTTCTCGGGCGTGCCCGGCGGCAGGCAGGGGACGTCGACGCAGTTGCCGTCGACGTCGAACTTGATGCCGTGATAGACGCAGCGCAGGCCGCAGTCTTCGTTGCGGCCGAAGAACATCGAGGCGGTGCGGTGCGGGCAGGCCTCGTCGATCAGGCCG
>JAWWBR010000078.1:0-16412 GCA_033720855.1 Alphaproteobacteria bacterium | reverse complement strand
GGCTTCGCAGCGCCGCGCGGTCTCCCGGCAATCTTCGATGTCGGCCAGCACCAGCTTGGCGCCCTCCTGGGCAAGGCGCTGGGCGTATTCGCGCCCGAGGCCGGCGGCGGCGCCGGTGACGACGATGACCTTGCCGTCGAGCCTGCCCATCACGCCGCCCCGGTGCCCAGCGGCGAGTCGAACCCGTAGAGCCGCGCCGTCCCCTCCCACAGGATGCGCCCCTTGGCGGCATCGCTGAGGTCGGGCCGGTTGAGCACGAAGCGCGCCGAATCGGTCTTGCGGTGGGCGTGGGGGATGTCGCTGGCATAGACCCAGCAATCGGTGCCGTATTTGTCGACCATATAGGGCAGCAGCTCATCGTCGACCTCGAATCCGATGAAGATGCGCCCGGCCTGGATGTATTCCAGCGGCGTCATCTCCGGCAGGCCGCGGTCGACCACCGCCTGGTGATGCGGGCGCAGCGCGTCGAGCGTGATGCGGTCGCGGATATTGTCGAGGGTGAAATCCATCACCTCGCAGGCGAAGTCGACCCAGGTGCAGCCGGTCTCCAGGAACGAGACCCGCACCTTGGGATAGCGGTCCAGGAGGCCGGAGGAACAGACCGACTTGAAGCCGCGCACCACCGACATCAGGAACTGATCGGCGGCGACCGACGGGTAGGCCTTCATGGCGTCCAGGGCGCCGGTGCCGGGGTGGACGTTGACCGGCATGTCGAGGTCGTTGGCCGCCTGCCAGAGCGGCGCGAAATACGGGTGATCGAGGGACTTTTCGCCGTAATCGCCGAGCACCATGACGCCCACCGAGCCCATCTCCTTGGTGCGCGCCATCTCTCTTACGGCCTCCCCGATATCGAAGGCGTCGATCACCGTCACCCATTTGAGGCGATCCGGCGCCTGGCTCGAAATGTCGGCGATCCAGTTGTTGTAGGCGCGGGTGAGCGCCTGGTTGAGGGCCGGGTCCCGGGCCAGCGGCCAGCGCAGGAAGAGCGTCGGGTAGTTGACCGAAAGCCAGGTATCCTCGGCATCCATCACCGCGAGACGGTCGCGGGCCGAGTGAAACTCGCCGCTCTCATGGGGGCCGCGCCATTTGGCCATCTTCAGGTATTCGGTCGAGACCTGACCGCCCTTGGACGACGGAGAGCCGCCGATGCGAAAGCGTTCGCCGTCGATCAGCCACATGTAATCGCGCTCGAACTCCTCGGTTTCCACCACCTCGGGCCGGCGGTCGCGAAAGGCGGGCTCGAGATAGTCGTCGGAAAAGGTCGCCTCCCACTCCTCGACATGGCCGTCGCCGTCCCAGGCGTCGATGTTGCCGTTGGCGTCCATGACCCTCTCTCCCGCATGCCGCCCGCCTTTCCCGGTGGCGGCGCCTTGTCCACTCTAGGGTCGGCCGCCGGACCCGGTCAAGCGCCCCGCCCCGGCCTTTCCCCCGGCACCGGATACCGATAGAGTGCGGCGGGCGAAAGGCCCCGGCCCCGCCGGCGCCGCCGCCTCAGCCCCGCTGTTCTCGGACCCAAGCCATGGCCCGCACCGCGCCCTCGATCCCCGCGACATTCGGTACCGTCCTCGTCTACTCCCGGGGCGAGACCATCGGCGACGGAATCGTCAAGCTGCCCTTCCTTCGCGTCCTGCGCGCCCGCTTTCCCGGCGCCCATATCACCTGGTGCGCGGGCCTCGGGCGGACGGCCTACGCGCATGCGCTTACGCCGCTCATCGGCGGGCTGCTCGACGAGGTCATCGAAGCGGCCGGGATCGGCGACCGGCCGGGCCATCTTCTCGGGCTCCACCGCCCCCTTGCCGGGCGCGCCTTCGACCTCGTCATCGACACCCAGACCTCGATCCTGCGCAGCTTGATCGCCCGGCGCATACGGCACGGCGTGTTCGTCTCGGCATGCGCGGGATGGAGGTTTTCGGACCTCAAACCGGACCGGCCCGAGGCCTGGCCGCGGCATTTCGTCCGGTCATTGCAGGGCCTCGCAAGGCTGGCCGCGCCCGCAGCCGAGGATGGGCCCCTGCCGCCGCTGCCGCGGGACCCCGCGCTCGACGAGGCGGCTAGGCGGCGGCTGCCGGACGGCCCGGTCTATGTCGGCCTGGCGCCGGGTGCGGGAGACGCAGCCAAGCGCTGGCCGCTCGAGGGCTTCATCGCGACCGCCCGCGACCAGGTAAGCAAGGGCCGCGTGCCGGTGTTTTTCCCGGGGCCCGAGGAGGAATCCTGGATCCCGAGGTTGCGGGCGGCGGTGCCCGAGGCCCGCTTCCCGGAATGGGAGGATGCGGCGGACGGGGATCAGCCGCAGGGTCCGTTGCTGGTGATCGCCCTGGCCGGGCGCCTCAGCGCCGCCCTCGCCAACGATTCGGGGACGGGCCATATGCTGGCCGCCGGCGGCGCGCCCCTGGTCTCCCTCTTCTCCAAGCACGATCCCGCGAAATACGCGCCCGTTGCCGACCGTCTCGCCATCGTCGACTCGAAGGATTTCGGCGGCCGCGATCCCGCCCTGATCCCACAGGACGCGGTCATCGGCGCTCTCGACCGCATGGTGGCAGGGGCCTAAGCAACCCGGCCCCGCCCTTTTCCCGGCACACCGATGCGTTTAGACTGTGGCCAACATGGGGCCTCGCACTGCACGAGGCGTTTATCGACCAACGGGAGGAACGACATGAAGCAAACAGCGATTTGCGCTGCCGCGATTGCGGCAGCCTTGGCCTGCGGGGCGCAATCGCCCGCCTCGGCGGCGAGCGGGGCCGATTTCTACAAGGGCCGGACGGCGACCTGGATCGTCACCACCAATCCGGGCGGCGGCCATGATTTCTGGGGCCGGTTGCTCGCCCGCCACCTCCAGGCGGCGCTGCCGGGCTCCAAGTTCGTGGTCCGCAACAAGCCCGGTGCCGGCCATATCCTCGGCCTCAACCTGATTTACAGCGCCAAACCCAATGGCCTCACCATGGGCAATTTCACCACCGGCGTGGCTCTGGCCCAGATCCTCGGGCGCAAGGGCATGCGCGCCGATCTCACCAAGATGTCGTGGCTGGTCAAGCTGTCGTCGGAGCCGCGCACCCTGATCGCGCAAAAGGATGCGCCGCTCAACAATTTCCAGGACGTGCTCAACGCCAAGAAGGTGCTCAAGTTCTCCGCCTCGGGCGTCGGCTCGGGCTCCTACATGGACACCTTCATGCTGGCGACCGCGTTCAAGATCCCGCACAAGATCGTGCTCGGCTATTCCGGCTCCCAGGCGCCGCTGGCGATGATGCGGGGCGAGATCGACCTGTGGATCGGCAGCGAGGATTCGGCGCAGACCTACGTGCGCTCGGGCCGGGTCAAGGCCATCGCCCAGGTCGGCGGCAACATCCAGGGCGTGAGCGACATCCGCAAATTCGCCAACAACAAAGAGACCAAGGCGGTGACCCGGCTGATGTACTCCATGGGCAGCCTCTCGCGCATCGCCGCCGGGCCGCCGAACATTCCCGCCGACCGGCTCAAGGCGCTGCGCGCGGCGGTCAAGACGGCGGTGGACAGCAAGGAATTCAGGGACGCCGCCGCCAGGGCCAAGCGCAGCCTCGACCCCGCCTTCGGCGAAGAGGTGCACAAGATGGTGGTGGAATTGATCACCCAGCCGCCCGAGATCATCGCCCTGATGAAGAAGCTGGAGACGGTCAAGGTCGACATGGTCAAACACACCGGGCCGGTGACCAAGACCAAGCGCGGCGGCCGCCGGGTCTGGATCAATTACAAGGGCAAGGAGGTCCGCGCCAAGATCTCGGGCTCGCGGACCACCGTCACCATCAACGGCAAGAAGACCAAGCGCAAGAACATCAAGGCGGGGATGACCTGCACCTTCACCTATCCCCGCGCCGGCGCCGAGGCCAAGAGCGTCGACTGCAAGGGCTGAGGAGTCGGCGAGGCGCGAGGCGCGGGCGTGGAGGCCCGCACCGAGGGCGCGATGTTGCCCCCGCCCTCGGGCCGCCGGAGGCGACGCCTGGATAGGTCCTCGGCGTCGTCGCGAAAGCCGCGTGACGGCCTATTCCGGCCCGATGTCGGTCGCGTCTTCCAAGGACGGGGCGGGGTCGGGTGACGGCGCCTCGATGGCGCCGACCAGCACCGCGCCCACCGGCCTGCAGATCGCTTCTTCCTTGACCGCCCGGACCAGGGCACAGTCTTCGCCGGCGAGCGCGGACAGGGCGTGGTCGGTGGTGCCTTTCCCGGTGGCGACGTAGCTCACGCCGTCGGCGGCGAGGGAGAGCATGGTGACGGCGGGGGGCATGGCGCAGCCCGCAAGCACGAAGATGAGGAGCAGCGGTGTAAATCGTCCCATTGGCGCCCTTCCGGCCTGGTGATGGTTGTCTCGCCGCCACAGGAAGCAAAGCCCATGCCACGTTCGCGGCGGAACGACGCCCGCTGGATTTTGGCGCAGGACGGGGCAGGACCGGCTGACGTGCGAGAAAAATCGGGCGAAAAATTTGTCACATGCGTTGGTGCATGACGAATTTTTAGGCACTCCGATGCCAGGCGGTCGTCTACCGCGCCACACCGGTGCGTGCGTCGTCGGCGGGGAAAAAGGCACCGCGGCACCGGAGACCAAGGGGCCAAAGCGGGCTACACTTGTCACGGGGAAACACAGCGCAACCGATTGGCGGGCCTTGGGGCCTTTTGGGGGAAGCGGCAATGAGCGAGAGCAATTATCAGGACATCATCGTCGAGAAAGAGGACGGCATCACCTGGGTGACCCTGAACCGGCCGGAGAAGCGCAACGCCATGAGCCCCGAGCTGCATTACGAGATGGATGCGGCGCTGGCGGCCCTGGCGGTCGACGACGAGACCCGGGTTCTGGTGCTGACCGGCGCCGGCGAAGCGTTTTGCGCCGGCCAGGACCTCAAGCTCTATTTCCGCGACACCGCCTATGACCCGGCCGAGCGCCGGCGCTCCAACGAGGCCGCCCATAGCTGGTTCTGGGAGCGGCTCTCCACCTTTCCCAAGCCGACCATCGCCATGGTCAACGGCTACTGCTTCGGCGGCGGGCTGACCCCGGTCTGCGCCTGCGATTTCGCCATCGCCGCCGAGGACGCGCTGTTCGGCCTGTCGGAGATCAACTGGGGCATCCTGCCGGGCGGCTATGTCAGCTGGAACGTCGCCAACGTGATGAGCTTCCGCGACGCCATGCACTACGCCGTTTCCGGCGAGACCTTCGACGGCAAGAAGGCGGCCGAGCTGCGCTTCGTCACCTTCGCCGTGCCCAAGGACGAGCTGCGCCGGGCGACGGTCGACTACGCCCGCATGCTGATGGAAAAGAACCCCGCCGCCGTGCGATTCACCAAGGAGGCGATCCGTACCGTCCGCGGGCTTCCCGCCCAGCAGGCGGTGGACTATCTTCGCGCCAAGGGCGAGGCGCTCAAATACGCCGATCCCGAAGGCGGCCGCGAGGAAGGCATGCGCCAGTTCCTCGACGACAAAAGCTACCGCCCCGGGCTTGGCCCCTACGACCGGAGCAAGGCGCAAAAGCGCCGGGACTAGCGGGGGCCGGGCGGTAGCGCCGATGACGGAGGGGAAAGGATGGATCGCAAGGCCATAGGCATTCTGCTGGTGATCGGCGCGGCGATCCTGTTCTTCCATTCGGTCAGGGAGCAGCGGCTGGGCCACGCGAGCTTCCTGACCGGCTTCATCCTGGGCGGCGTCTCCGTCGTCCTGCTCATCATTGGCCTGATGCTGCTCTCAGGCTAAGCCGCGGGCCGAAGGCCGCCCGCGCACCCTGCCCGCCGCCTATTTGCACGAGATCTTGCGCGCCTCGTTGCCGTTGCCGAGGTAGACGATCTCGCAGGCCATGCCGACCTTGAGCTTGCCGCGGGACGACGCCTTGCCGCCGATCATCACCTCGGTCCTGGAGCGGCTCACCTTGACCTTGTGCTCGCCGCCCTTGACCGTGAAGGCGAGGCGCCGGCCGCCGCGGCGCACCGCCGTCAGCTGGGTCTTGACCTTGACCGTGGCGGTCGAGGCCACCGGCCCGCCGGACCGCGCCCAGGCCTTGTTCCACACCCTCTGCACCTGGGGGAAGACCGTGATCAGGCTTTCCGGGGTGCGCGGCGCGGTCGCCTTGCCCTTGATCTCCTCCCAGTACTGCACCATGCCCTTGTCCTGCAGGTCCTTGTGCACCGGCGAGGCCTTGGTCGTATAGTACTGCGCCAACTGGCCCTCCTTGCTGAGGAACCAGTTGAGGAAGATCTTCGAGGAATAGAGGTTCTTCGCCCCCTTGATGATGATCAGTTCGGAGATCGCGACGGGCACCGGTTCCGGGCAATGCCAGGCGATGGGGGCGCCCTTTTCGGCATAGCCGAAGACGCGGTAATCGGTGGCCGGGATCGCGCTGTGGAACTCGCCGGCGATGGCCAGGGTCACGATCGCCCGGGCGCCCTCCTTGCGCAGCTGGGGCCGCGCCTTGGCGAACAGATCGCCGATGAACTTGCGGCTCCAGTCCTCGCCTTTGGCGACCCAAAGCGGCAGGATCCAGTTATGGGGCCGGTTGGAAATGCCGATATTTTGCTTGTGCAGGGCCTTGATGGTGAGGATGTCCTCCCAGCGCTTGGGCAGGTCCCGCTTCTTCAACAGCGTCGTGTTGTAGGCCATGCACCAGTATTTGACCTTTTCGCCGATCCACCGCCCGTCCTTGCCGCGCATGTCGGGGTGAATGCGGTCGAAATTGGGCAGGTCGCTCAGGTCGGTCAGCGCCCCGGCTTCGCGATAGAGCTTCATGCCGGCGCCCACGGCGGCGATGATGTCGGCGATGATCCGCCCCTCCTTGAAGGCGATCAAGGGCTTGTCGACGCGACCGACGCGGCTGGTGCGCTGGTGGGAAATCTTCACATCGGGAAAGCGGGCCTTGAACGGGGCGATGAAGTCCGGCCATTCGCGGCTGGTGAAGTTGCCGATATACCGCACCGTGCCTTCCCCCTTGGCCTTGGCGATCCAGGCCTCGGGCATGACCAGTTCGCGCTCGAGACCGTCGAGGATCGCGGCGTCCATCTTGAGGGCCCTGAGCATGTCCTGGGTCGCTTTCGGCAGATCCGCGGCCGCAGCCGCCGGCAGGGACCCCGGCGCCGCCGTCGCGGCGCAAAGCAGTAGAGACGCACCTAATACCAAGCGGATAGAGCGCGGCATGATCACCTCCCCCTAGGCTCGGCACCGCCGGGACGCGGCGCCGATGGTTGGATTTGTTGTTTGGTTTGCATCAACCTTAGCCCATCCGGGGGCCGTTACCAAATCCCGCCGGCGGCGGCGACGCCAACCGCCGAGCCCGCCAATAGAGCGATCCGCGCGCTATGGTTAATCAAAATTAAGTAAAATATTTTCTCAACGCCGCAGACAGCTTGGGAATCCGCCCGCCGACAACGGTCATTTCAACTAATAAATTATAAACTTTCGCCCAATATCCTCCCCCTTACCGTGTGCCGAAACGGTCCGAACCCGATCTTCGGCCGTGAATGAGGAGGCAGCGCATTGGCGAACGCGGAAGGCTCGCCCAAGGTGCGATCCCTGACGACACCCTCGGGGCTGCTGGACGAAACCATCGAGACCATCGCTCAAGGCGTCGCCGTGTTCGACGCCGAGGCGCGGCTGCTCGCTTTCAATTCCCAGTTCGTGTCGTTCTTCGAATTCCCCCCCGACTTCCTCCGCATCGGCATGCCGATCGCCGAGATCATCCGCAACCGTGCGGAAAGGGGACTTTACGGCGAAGGGAAAGACCCCGAAGAGCTGGTCCGGCATCATGTGGAACGCGCCAAGATCCGCACAGAGCGATCGGAAGAGCGGAGTCTGGCCTCCGGCAAGGCCTATATCTACCATCGCAAGCCGATGAGCAACGGCGGGTTCGTCATCACCTATACCGACATCACCGATCGCAAGGAAGTCGAGCAGAAGCTGCGGGCGAGCGAGGAGAAATTCCGCGGCGCCTTCAACAATGCCGGGATCGGCCTCGTCATCAGAAACGCCGACGGCAAGGGCAGGGAATTCAACGGCGCGATGTGCGAAATGCTGGGTTACTCGCAAGAGGAACTGCAGTCCATGAGATTACGCGAAATCGCCCATCCCGACGATGATCCCGAGACCACGAGCATGCGGTTCGTCGCCTTCGGCAGCCGCGACAGCCGGACCGTGGAGCGGCGCTTCATCCGCAAGGACGGCCGGGTGATCTGGTGCAACATCAACTACAAATCGGTCTACGACGCCGACGGGCGCCCGCTATCGACCATCGGCATGTATCAGGACATCACCGAACGGAAGCGGGCGGAACGGGACGCGGCGGAGAAATCGCGGGTCCTCGAGGGGACCTTCAGCAACATGGTCCAGGGCATCGCCGTCTACAACCGCAACCACGCCGTGGTGGCCTTCAATCCACAGTATGCCGAGATCCTCAACCTGCCGCCCGATTTCCTGCATATCGGCAAGACCCGCCGGGAGATCATCCGCTATCGCTCTGAACACGGGGATTACGGTGGGACCTGCAGCGAAGCGGAGATGGAGGAAAAGCTGGCGACGGCCTGCCAGCCCGAAACCGGCGAGCGCATCCTGCCCAACGGCCGAGCTTACGCCTACGAGCGGACGCCGACGCCCGATGGCGGATACATTTCGACCGTCACCGACATCACGGATCGGCGGGAAGCCGATACGTTGAGCCAACGCCTCGGCCGCATCCTCGACAGCTCGTTCAACGAGATATATGTGTTTGACGCCGAAACCTACCGCTTCATCCAGATCAGCCGCGGTGCCCTGAACAATCTCGGCTACGAGCGGGACGAGATGAACCGGCTCACGCCTTGGGACCTCAAGCCCAAATTCAACGAGAAGAGCTTCAAAGCGGCGGTCGAACCTTTGCTCCGGGGCGAGGAAGAGATGTTGGTCTTCGATACCGAGCACATGCGCAAGGACGGGAGCCTGTATCCGGTGGAGGTTCGCCTGCAAATGTCGAGGACGGAATCGCCCCCCGTCTTCGTCGCCATCGTTGCCGACATTTCCGAGCGCAAACAGGCGGAGAAAGCCGTTGACGACGCGCGGAAAAAGGCCGAAGCCGCCAACCAGGCCAAGTCAGAGTTCCTCGCCAATGTGAGCCATGAACTGCGCACGCCACTGAACGCCATCATCGGCTTTTCCGAGGTGATGATGCAGGACAATTTCGACCCGTCGAAGGGCGGCGGGCATCTGGAATTCATCGAGGGAATCCACACCGCCGGCAACCATCTGTTGGGACTCATCAATGACATTCTCGACCTCTCCAAGATCGAGGCCGGAAAGACGGAACTCAACGAAGAGGACCTGAATCCGCTGTCGGTCATCGGCTCCTGTGTCGACATGGTCAAGGGCGAGGCCGATAAACACGGTATCCGGCTGATCGAGGACTACCCGGAAGAGATTGCGCCTTTACGCGCCGACCAGCGCATGCTGAGACAGATTTTTCTCAACCTGCTGTCCAACGCGGTGAAATTCACCCCCAAGGGCGGCGGGGTCACGGTCAAGGCATGGAGCGAACCGGGAAACGGCCACGGGTTCCAGGTCATCGATTCAGGCATCGGAGTCGCGCCCGAAGACATTCCGAAAATCCTTCGGCCCTTCAACCAGATCGACAGCAAACTGAGCCGCAGATACCAGGGCACGGGCCTGGGGCTGACCCTGGCCAAGAACCTGATCGAGTTGCACGGCGGGTATCTCGATTTCCAGAGCGAGCCCGGCGCCGGCAGCACCGTCACCGTCCAGTTTCCGAAAGACCGCATCGCCGCCGCCCCCGCAAGGGCCGCCGATACCGCAAAATCGCAAGAATGCCTGTGATCCGCGGTCCGCGGACCGGTCGGCGGTAAAGCGCGGAGGCCGACCCGAAACGGCCGGCGTGAACACCCCTCAGCCGTCGGCGCAACACTGGGCCAGGGAGGCGACGACGGCCTCCATGTCGGCGACCGCGTGGCGGCGCGAGGCGACGGCGATATGCGGGGTCAAGACGACATTGGCATAGGCCTTCAAAGCCTCGTCGGGCGCGCCCGGCTCCTGATAATGGACGTCCAGTCCGGCACCGCCGAGACGGCCGCAGTCGAGCGCCGCGATCAACGCCGCCCGCTCGACGATGGGCGCGCGGGAGACGTTGACCAAGATGGCGCCGGGTTTGACGCGGTCGAAAGCGCGGGAATCGACCATGCCTTCGGTCTCCGGCGTGTAAGGCAGATGGACGCTCAGGAAGTCGGCACGCTCCAGCAGCTCGTCGAAGGGCACATAACGGGCGTCGGATTCGGCCTCGATCTCCGGCGTGAGCCGGTTGCGCTGGTGATACAGCACCTCCATACCCATCGCCCGCGCCCGGATGGCGACCTCACGCCCGACCTCGCCCAACCCAAGGGCGCCGAGGGTGGCGCCCAGCAGGCTTTTCAGGCCGCTCACCCGGGCCCAGTTGGCGCCGGAGATGTGGTCGGGGTCGTACATGCCGGGCTTATAGCCCAGCGCGCGAAGGGATTCGAAATCAAGCGCCCCGTCGGTCGCGCAGATCTTTCGCCCCACCGCCATCATCAAGGCTATGGCGTGCTCCGCCACGGCCCCGTTGACCGCGCGCCTGGTCGTGCGTACGGGGACACCGGCCCGGGCGCACGCGTCGAGGTCGATGTTCCGGGTGTCGATTCCGAACTTGTGCACCAGCCGCAAGCGGGGCGCGCGTTCGAGCTCCGCCTCGCCCACGGCCAACCCTTCGACGACCAGCGCATCGGCATCGGCGAGCGCCTGGCTGAGGGCCTCCTGGTCCGGCACCATGCGCACCGTGGCCGGAAACAGGGCGCCCGAGGAGGCGCGGACCCGTTCGATCCAGGCCTCGACGTGGGGGATGTCGAAAGAAAGGAATTCCGAGAGCGCCGCGGTCCGCGCCGGCGGCGCCTCGGGATCGAGAAGGGCATGGACAAAGCGCAAGACCTTGTCGTCATCGACAACGATTACCGGCATGGGGCACGATCCTGGGCCGTGATAGGGTGGCCCCATTGTAGACCGGAAACGGCACCAGGAACCGCCCAAGGGTGAGCTGCCATGGCCCGCATAACGCTGATCGACGCCGACGCCGACCCTACGCTCCACGACCTCGCCGAGCGCATCAAAGGGCAACGGAGGGGGAGCGTCATAAACGTCTACAAGGCGCTGCTGCACAATCCCGCGCTTGCCGAATCCTGGTTTCAGCACATCAACGCGGTGCGGTGGGGGACCGAGCTCGGCGGGCGTTTGCGCGAGATCCTGATCATTCGCGTCGCCCACCTCACCGGCTGCGACTATATCCTGCGCCAACACGCCGCCGGGCTGGCCGAGGCGGAGGGGCTGCCCCAAGGTCAATGCGATGCGCTCGCGAACTGGCGGGAGACGCCCCATTTCACCGCGCCCGAGCGCGCGGCGCTTGCTTTCGCCGATGCCATGACCGAACGGATCGAGGTGCCCGACGGCGTGTTTGCGCCGCTCGGCGAGCATTTCAGCGAACGCCAGATCCTGGAACTCGCCGTCCTGATCGCGAGCTACAACATGCACGCGCGGGTGCTGCGGGCGCTCGAGGTGGATTTGGAGCCGGGTTAGGCGCGCCTGCCGCCGCCGTGCCGGGCCAAAAGATCGTCCCACACTGGAAAAACCCCACGGACCGGTATTTAATTCCTTTCCGGGCGTGCGGTGAACGGCGGCTGCGCCCGGGCAACGGGGAAGAGTCTCGGCCATTGCGGGTCACCTGGGGGATGGGCTGTCCGAGGCGATGCCGATCGGCATCCCGCACCGGCGCCCAGGCCCCGGACCTACAGGACCGGGCTCGCGCCAAGGGAAACGGGGTTTACACCAATGGCGCTGCTGGCAATTCTCGGCAAATCTCTCGCCGTCGGCCTTGGCGCCGGCGCCCTCGTCTTCGCGGGCATCCTCACGGCCGGCATCTGGCTCGCCGCCGCCGAACTTGCCCAGTTCGACGGGTTTCAGGTCGGCATCCTTCTCGGTCCCCTGGTCGGCGTCTTCTCGGCTTTCCTGACGGGCCTCGTCCAGATCAGGCGCGCACGCACGCTGCCGACAGGCGAGTTCGCCTGCTATATCCTGTTCCTGGCCCTCTGCGTCGCCCTCACCGCCGTTGGCTACCTCATGATCTTCGTCGTCCGGCCCTGACCGGGCCGGCGCGCACGGGCAAATCCGCGATCGGGGCACGCCCATGCATTTGCCCCTTGGCATTGGCTGCCCGCTTCCCCGATAGTAACCCCCCGAGCCCTTAGGCCCCCGACCGAACCTCGATGCGGCAGATGTTGAGAGAGTGGATCCAAGACACCGTCATCGATCTCGGCCGGCAATTCCGCTGGTCCTTCCTGCCCCCCCTGATGGTCTACCTGGCGGCAGGCATATCGGGGCTGACAGCGATCGTCGGCACCTTCTTCGTCAAGGACTACCTGGGACTTTCGGCCGCCTTTCTCGCCGGCCTTTCCTTTTGGGCCGGCATCCCCTGGGCATTGAAAATGCCCATCGGGCATCTGGTCGACCTGATCTGGCGCTACAAATCTCTTCTCGTCTATCTCGGCGCGGCACTGATCGCGATCAGCATCCTGATCATGTACGGACTCATCGCGCACACCGCCGCCATGGCCGGTTTCATGGCCGTCGAGGCGTGGTACGTGGTGAGCGTGCTTCTCGCCCCAACGGGCTATGTGCTTCAGGACGTGGTCGCCGACGCCATGACGGTGGAAGCCGTCCCCAGCGTCGACCGAGCCGGCCGCCCCTATCCAGAGGCCGAGATCAAGGCGATGCACACGACGATGCAGACGCTCGGTCGCTTCGCCATCGTCAGCGGACTGATCGCCGTATCGGTCCTCAATATCGTCATGTTCGCAGACATCGCGCGCATGTCCGAGGCCGACAAGGCCCGGGTTTACGCCGATATCTATCTGCTCGCCCTGGCGATCCCCGCGTTGTCGGTCGTGGGAGTCATTCTCGGAACTTTGTCCACGCGGGTTCGCGTGCGACGGCTCCGCCGCCAAGGTTTCGACGAGGCGGCGATCCGGCGACTGGTTCCCATCGGCGCGCCCGAGACACGGCCAAACTGGTGGATTCTCGGCGGCAGCCTCGGCTTCGCCGGTTTCGTTCTCGGCCTGGGCCTGAGCGATTTCCCCTTCTCCCAGGAAGTGATCTTCTGCGGGTCCATCGGCATCGTCCTGTTCTTGATGCAGCGCCTGATGCTTGAACTGGATCCCGGCGTCCGCCGCGCCCTGGTGGGCACCGCCATCATCATCTTCGTCTTTCGCGCCGTCCCCCTGCCGGGGCCCGGGGCCACCTGGTTCGAAATCGACGTGCTTGGTTTCGACCAGCGGTTCCTCTCGGTCCTGTCGCTGATCGCCTCGTGCCTGGCCTTGGTCGGCATGGTCGTTCTGCGGCCATTGATGGCGAGCCGGTCTCTCGCCTATATCGTCGCGCTGCTGACCATCGCGGCAGGGGTCCTTTCGATACCCAATATCGGCCTCTACTACGGCCTTCATGAGTGGACCGGCCCGCTCACCGACGGCGTCGTGGACGCGCGCTTCATCGCCATGATCGACACCGCCATCGAATCGCCGCTCGGGCAGGTGGCGATGATCCCGATGCTGGCCTGGATCGCCAAGAACGCGCCTACCCACCTCAAGGCGACCTTCTTTGCCGTGATGGCGTCGTTCACCAACCTTGCGCTATCGGCAAGCAGCCTGGGCACGAAATACCTGAACCGGATCTTTACCGTCTCTCGCGAGGTTCGCGACCGCGCCACCGGCACGATAGAAACGCCGGCGGATTACAGCGAACTGGGCTGGTTGTTGATCACCGTCGCCCTGATCACGTTCCTCGTGCCGCTGGTCACGATCTGGATCGTGCAGCGATCGCCGTTCCGAACGCACCAGTGAAGGCGCCGGCCGACAGGCGGGCGCCGGCGGGTCAGTTATCGTGTATGCATACCCTGCAGCGTGCGCCGGCGACGAAGCTCGTGGTCTCGCCGCTGGCATCGGCGAGGGGGACGAGGATCGAGCGGAACAGGGTCTTGCGCCCATCCTTGTCCCGGGCATGCCCTTCATTGACGATCGGCGTCTGATATTTATAGGCCCGGTAGATTTCGTCGACGGCGACGGCGATCAGGGACCCGGGAGGCAGATCGTCGATCTTGACGCTAGCGGCCGCAACCCCCGAACAGCGGCCGATGGTGGCGCCGATGTCGTGCACCAGCCAACGGCCGTCGGCACCCTTTTCGATGAAACAGCAATCGCTCAACAGCTCATCGGGCAGCTCCGCCATGAACTGCTCCGCCCGCGCGAAGGGCTCGCCGGCGAAACGGGAATCCTGCCACAGACCCATCAGCCGCATGGTCAGGCGGCGGTCGTCGGTGACGACGCTCACGGGTTTCTCAAGGCTTTTGCTCTGGTCCACGACCTTCGCTCCGGGTTGCGGCCTGCCCCATGCAGGCCGGTCCACTCCCCGTTTCGGTCATTGAAAACACTGTGCCGAGGAAAATAGGTATCCGGAGAACATTAAAAAGTTCATAAAACCCTTTGTTTATTAGGGATCATGAACAACCCCGTGCCAGCCGCCGAAAATCGCGTTCAGTAATCCTCAGGTATGCATATATCTCATTGAAATACGTAAAAACTTCAGATTTTTTGCTGTTTTAAAACGTGGTGCATATATTGACTTGAGTATCCAATTTTCTTCCTTTGTATATAAAATTTTTACTTTCGCCATATAAGTTCCGCCCCTAATCAGGGGCAAATGGGAGGCGAGGTAGCGTCGCCCCGCGCGGAAGAGATTGAACTTCGCATGGGGACCCAGTTGCCGCAGGGCGACCAAAAACACGGCGTGATGAAGATCGGGACGGACTACAAGGTAAGCGTCCTTGTGGTCCTGGTCGCCACCATCCTCTATTTCGTCTCGCGGGCCCAGATCCTCGAGTTTGTGCCCGAGGTCGCCGGGCTTCCCCTTGTGCGCCCCTCCCTCGACTGGCCCTACCAGCTCCTGGCCATCGCCATCATCGGCACCATTGCGGCGGTGTTCGGCGCGCGATTCGGCGAAGGCCCGCGATGGTCCGGTCCCCTGGGCCTGGTATTGCTGTCCATCGCGGCCGTATCGACCAACCTCTACCTTCAGGTCAATTACGGCGTCGCCCTGGAGCTTACCCCGGCCATCCTGTTGCCGGCCTTGGTGCTGGTCTTCGCCGGCATTCGCGCGAATTTCCGCAGCGGCCACGCCGTCTTCGTCAAGGAGATGGCCCTGCTTCACAAGGACACCCTGCTCAAGACGGTTTTCGAAAACACCTACGATTCGATCTTCGTGGTCAACGACGAAAAAAAGATCGTTTACGTCAACGATGCCGCGCTCGGTCGCCTGGGCTACAAAAGGGAAAACCTCATCGGCCAGGTGGTCGACGAATTGTGCCCGGCCTTCGAACCGGGCGAGGCCAAGCACAAGGTCTCTCACTACCTTCGGATCGCCAAGTTGGAAAAGGCCCAGATCGGGCCACATCCGACAACCATGTTCAGCGCCAGCGGTACCGCCATCCCCATCGAAGTGACCGTTGGCGCGGTGCGCCTGGCGCGGTCCAACAGCAGCCCCTTCGAAAAACGCAAAAGCGACAGGTATCTCTACGTCTGCAACTTCTGGGACGCGTCGGTCCGCGACCAGTTGGAGACCATCCGTCGCACGGGCTATGAGGATCAACTCATCGCCGACCGGTCCATGGCCGAGTTCGTCGCCAATATGAGCCACGAGCTGCGCACACCCTTGAACGCGATCATGGGTTTCTCCGAGCTCCTTGACAGTGACGCCTTCGGGACGCTCACGGAAAAGCAGCAGGAATTCGTCCGCGACATCAACAGTTCGGCCAATCACCTGCTCAAGATCATCAACGACATTCTCGACATCTCCAAGGTCGAATCGGGCAAGGCACAGTTGCACGAGGAACAGGTCAATATCGCCGACCTGGCCCAGTCCTGCATTAAACTGATCGAACACAAGGCCGAGCAAGGCCAGGTCAAAATAGAGACGCGGCATCTTCCCAAGGCGCAGAATCTTTTCGTGGACAAACGGAAACTGAAGCAGATTCTGATCAACCTCCTCTCCAACGCCGTGAAATTCACCCCGCCCGGCGGGGCGGTGGAGATCGCCGGTGCGCTCGAACCCGACGGCAGCTACAGCCTGATGGTGTCCGATACCGGAATCGGCCTGCGCTCGAAGGACATCGCCATCGCCTTGGCGCCCTTCGGCCAGGTCGCCAGCGGACTCGACCGGAAATACGAGGGCACCGGCTTGGGCCTGCCGTTGGCGCGGTCTCTGGCTCAAGCCCATGGCGGTGACCTGACCATCAAGAGCCGCCTCAAAGTCGGCACCACGGTCACCGTATCGTTACCGCCCAGCCGAGTCATGGCGGCCAGGGGCGAGAACGACGACCCCGT
>JAWWBR010000077.1:0-16476 GCA_033720855.1 Alphaproteobacteria bacterium | reverse complement strand
TCGCCCGCCAGCTTGACGATCTCGTAGAACTCCTCGGCGGCGATGTCCCGGCCGCCGAGCCCGCCGATGAAGGACGCCAATATGGGCGGTGCCCCCTCGGCCCCGTAAAGGGCATCGGCGATCTCGGCATGCAGGATGCCGCCCTTGCCCATGGACAGGTTCTGGTCGATCACCGCCACCGCCTTCTTGCCGGCGAGATGGGCGCGAAGGGCGGCGGCGGGAAACGGCCTGAGCAGCCGGGGGCGCAGCAAGCCCACCTTGGATCCGGCCTCCCTGAGGGAATCCACCGCCGCCTTGGCCTTGGTGGCGAAGGACCCCATCATCATCAGCACGACCTCGGCATCCTCGGTCCGGTAGGCCTCGAACGGCCGATAGTTGCGCCCGAAGGCATCGTTGAAATCGGCAGCCGCCCTGTCGAAAGCATCCAGGCCCCGCTCCTGGGCGAGGTGAATCTCATACCTGAAATAGGAGTACGGCCCGCCGCCCAACACCGCGACCGCCTGGCTTTCCGGGGCGCCGGCGCGAAAGCGCAAGGACTCGGGGTCGAAGGCGGGCAGGAAGCCGCGCACCCCATGGGCGTCGGGAATCTCCACCGGCTCGCGGGTGAACGACAGGTAGAACCCGTCGAGATTGACGATGGCGGGAAGCCGGACCTCGGGATCCTCGGCCAGGCGATAGGCGATGAGGACGGAATCGAGGACCTCCTGACAGGTGGCGGCATGGATCTGCAGGAACCCTGAATCCCGCGCCGCGAGAACGTCGTTATGGTCGGGCTCCAGGGTGATCGGCGCGGCCAACCCGCGGGAGACGTTGATCATGACGAAGGGCGCCCGCCAGCCGGCCACGGTGAAGACCATCTCCATGCCGTAGAGCAGCCCCTGGGACGAGGTCGCGGTGAACACGCGTACGCCGGTGGCGGCCGCGGCCCCGGCGGCGGTGATCATGGAATGCTCCGAATCGAGGGTGACCATGCGGGCGGCCATCTCGCCCCCGGCGATCCAGCCGCTGATGGTCTCGATGATTTCGGTCTGCGGCGTGATGGGAAAGGCGGGAACGTAATCCACGCCGGCGAGGCGCGCGCCCCAGGCGGCCGCGCCGTTGCCGGTGAGCAGGGCCCGCGTCACCGCCCGTCTCCAGCGGGCTCGGCGGCGGCTTCCCCGGCCTCCGCCTTGCGCGCCTCGGCCTCGGAGACGGCGGCAATGGTGTGGACCGGACACTGGGCCACGCAGATCATGCACCCCTTGCAATGTTCGAGGTCGACCTCGGGAAAACCCTCGGCGTTGGGGGTGATGGCGCCGTCGGGGCAATAGGCCATGCAGATCCCGCATTTGACGCAGTGGTCATGGTCGATCACCGGCCGGAAGACGCGCCACAGGCCGGTGCGGACCTCGAGGCTGGTGGCCTCGCCCCGGATCACCGGCGCCGCATGGGCGGTGTCCTCGGCGCCGAGATCGATCCAGTCGGGCGCCTCGTAGTCCGAGGCGGAGGAGGCGGGCCGCTCGCTGACGGCGCCTTCCGCCGCGGCGACCAGGTCCCAGGCCGCGCGCGCGTGTTCGAGATTTTCCGCCACCGTGGCCGCGCCCAGGGGGGCGAGCTCCCGCTCCACCGCCCCTTCGACCTCGGCCAGCGTGATCGCCCCCGTCAGGCGGGCGGCGGCGGCGGCAAGGCGTACGCCCTCATGGCGCCGTTCGGCCGCGTCCTCGGCTTCGGGAAGGGGCAGCACGATGATCCGCCCCGGCAGCCTGAGCCGGGCGCGCCAGGCCTCTTCCGGCATATCGCTGGCGATCACCAGGACGGCGTGATCGTCGAGCCCGGCCAGGACCCCGGCGGCCGGTACCGGGACGATGGTCTCGTCGGCGACGAGAACCAGGTCGGGCCGGGTGATGATGCCGCGTTCGAAGATCGGTGCGCGGTCGGCGCGGACATAGGCGAAGATCGGCGCGCCGCGGCGCTCGGCCCCGTAGCGCGGGGCATCCTGCACCTCGAACCCGGCGGCAAAGAAGGCCGAGCCGAGAATGCGGCTCGCCGTCTTCATGCCCTGGCCGCCACGGCCATGGAAACGGATGCGATACATCGCGCAGCACGGCGCTCCCTGGTTATGGCGCCGACCGGCTGCCGCCCAGCGCCTTAGAAGATGGACCAGCGACGGGTGGTCATGGCCCGCCGCACCCGGGTCTCCGCCAATGCCTCCGCTGCTTCGCGGGGGATGGTGCCGTCCTCTTGCGCCTGCTTGAGGACGGCATCGGTATTGTAGCGTATTTTTTCCTCGATGGTGTCAAAGGCGGCGCTTTGCGACGCCCCCTGATACTCCATGGCGGCGCAGATCACGCCGCCCGCATTGGCGATGAAGTCCGGGATCACGAGAACCCCGCGCGCGGCCAGGCGCCGCTCCGCCTCCCGGGTGATGGGGATGTTGGCGCCCTCGACGATCAGGCGCGTCTTCAGTCGCTCCTGATTGTCTTCGCTGACCACATCGGGACGCGCCGCGGGCACCCAGATATCGCAATCGACATCGAGAATATCGTCGACAGTCCCGCTTTTCCCCGCATCCAAATCGACAACGCTGCCGCCCTCGGCCTTGATCCGGCAGAGCGCCTCGATATCGAGGCCGTCCTGATCCTGAACCGTGCCCCGGGAATCGTTCGCCGCCACCAGGCGGGCGCCGCGTTCGGCGAGGAAGCGGGCCCCATGGCGCCCCACGGCGCCGAACCCCTGGATGGCCACCCGCGCGCCGGCCAGGTCGATGCCCATCTGGGCACAGGCAACCTCGGCCGCATGGGCGAGGCCGAAGCCGGTGGCCCCGATCTCATCGAGCGGGATCCCGCCGATTTCCCTGGGCAGGCCGACGGCGCGGCCGATCTCGTCCTTGACCCAGGCCATGGCCTGTTCGTTGGTGCCCATGTCGGGACCGAAGATATAGGCGTCGACCCCCTCCAACGCGCAGGCAAAGGCGCGGATCAGCTGTTCCTTGCTGGCGGGATCCATACGCGGGTCGCCGAACAGGACCGACTTGCCGCCGCCATGACGCAGCCCCGCGGCGGCGTTCTTCATGGTCATGGCGCGGGCCAGGCGAAAGCATTCGTCGAGGGAGACGTCCTCGGCCATGCGCAGGCCGCCGATCGAAGGCCCGGCGGCGACATTGTCGACCACCAGGATGCCGCGAAGACCGAGACCGGCCTCGGCCACGTGTATGACAAGGGCGGGCCCCAACTCGTCGGACAGGGCAAACACATCAGCCACGCCACATACTCCCCATTGCTTGACACCAGGGGGATACTAGCCCACGCCCGGGAGGAACGGTACGCCCCAGGGGCGAAGCTCGCGGGCACCGCTTGTGGTGGGCCTTGGGCGAATGCTAGCTTAGGAACAAGCGAAGCCATAAGACCGCCTCCACAAGCGCGGCGCGTGAAAGTCGGGCGGAGCAGAACCGAGAAGGAGAATCCAGATGTTCGCAGCCATCAACCACATGGCCATCGCGTCCAGCAACTGGCCGATGGTCGGCCGCTTTTACGAAGCGGTCTTCGGCCTCAAATGCTCGACCCACCGCCCGTTCCACGGCGTCGTCTATTCCGACGGCTACTGCGGGATCAACATCAACCCCAAGCGCGATGGCTGTAGCGCGGGGCTCGACCATTTCGGTTTCCTGGTCGACGACGTCGACGAGGTGCAGATCCGCATGGAAAAGAAATGGCCGGATTCGGATCTCGTGAAGCGCCCCTCGACCCGGCCGTTCGCGGCCTATAGCGGCAACGATCCCGACTGCAACATCTTCGATCTCGCCCAAAGGAAGGGCGACGAGCGCAAGAACATGTATGCCGAAACCGCGGCGGAGAGCTGGGCCCAGGACCGCTACCTTAACAAGTTCGCGATCCGCACAAAACACGTCGATAAGGTGGCGGATTTCTACATGGACGTGTTCGAACTGACCCCCGCCAATATCGGCTCCGACAACGGCTGCAAGCACCTGACCGACGGGCGCGTGACGCTATCGCTGATGCCCTGGTCGATCGCCGCCTTCGAGGGCATGTCGACCAAGCATCCGGGGCCCGAGCATTTCGGGTTCAAGGTGGAAAGCATCGACGCGCTGAAGGCGGATGTCGCCAAGGCCAAGGGCGCCAACCAGTACCTGGCGCCGTTCGAGCTGGGCGGCAGCCCGGAAGCCGACAATCGCAAGGCGATGTTCGCGCGCTGGGCGACCGGCAAATACCAGATGTGCGACAACGACGGCACCTGGATCGACATCACCGACGAATAGGGACGGCACCCGGCCCTTTCCCGATCGCCGTTTCGGGCGCCGCAATCCTATGAGATGATCGGCGCCATGCTGACGCTTCACCAAGTCGCCAAGCGCTTCGGGGACACGGCCGCCCTTCATCCCCTGGACCTCACGGTCGCGCCGGGCCGCACGCTGGTGGTGATCGGCCCGTCGGGCTGCGGCAAGTCGACCCTTCTCGGCCTGATGAACGGGCTGATCGCACCCGATGGCGGCACCGTCCATTTCGACGGTCGTGAACTCACCGCCGAAACCCTGATCCCGGCACGCCGCCGCATGGGCTACGTGATCCAGGAGGGCGGCCTGTTCCCCCACCTCACGGCGGGGGCCAACGTGACCCTGATGGGGCGCGTGCTGGGCTGGGATCGGGACCGCATCGCCGCGCGCCTGGGCGAGCTCTCGGCACTGACCGATTTTCCGGCCGATGCGCTCGACCGCTACCCCATTGAGCTCTCGGGCGGCCAGCGCCAGCGGGTCGGGCTGATGCGCGCCCTGATGCTCGATCCCGACCTGCTGCTGCTGGATGAGCCCTTGGGGGCGCTGGATCCATTGATCCGCTTCGAGTTGCAGGCCGAGCTGCGCGACATCTTCCGCACCCTCGGCAAGACCGTGGTGATGGTCACCCATGACTTGGGCGAGGCCGCCTTCTTCGCCGATACCATCCTTCTCATGCGGGCCGGGCGCGTGGTTCAGCAGGGCGGCATCGACGACCTCGCAGAGCGCCCCGCCGATCCCTTCGTCACCCGCTTCATGGAGGCCCAGCGCGGCCGGTGGGACGGCCGGGGCGCGGGAGGGGGGGGATGATCCGCGCTGCCGCCCTGGCGGTCTTCGCCTTAGGCGTCCTCACCGGGGCGGGCGCCGCCTCGGCCGCGGGGGAGGTGCGCATCGGCTCCAAGAAATTCACCGAATCGGTGATCCTCGGCGAGGCCGCGAGGCTCTTGATCGCCGAGACCGGCGCGATCGTCCGCCACCGCCGCGAACTGGGCGGCAGCCGGGTGCTGTGGAACGCCCTGATCCGGGGCGATATCGACGTCTATCCCGAATATACCGGGACCCTTCGCGCCGAGACGCTGGCGGGACTGGGGCTGAAGGACGACGCGGCGCTCGAGGATGCGCTCAGCGCCCGCGGCCTTCGCATGAGCCCGCCATTGGGCTTCAACAACACCTATGCCCTGGGCATGGTCGAGAGCCGCGCCGAGGCGCTCGGCATCCGGCGCATTTCCGATCTTTTGGCGCATCCAAACCTGCGCCTGGGCTTCGGCAATGAGTTCATGGATCGGGCCGACGGCTGGCCGGCCTTGCAACGAAGGTACGGATTGCCGCACGCCGACGTTCGCGGCCTCGACCACGATCTCGGGTACCGGGGCCTCCGGGCCGGGGATATCGACGTCATGGACCTCTACTCCACCGACGCGGAAATCGCCTATTACGGTCTCAGAGTGCTTGCCGACGACCTCGGCCATTTCCCCGCCTATCACGCGGTGTTCCTCTATCGCGCCGACCTCGCCCGCCGGGCGCCCGAAGCCGTCGCCGCACTGACGCGGCTTGCCGGCCGCCTCGACGACAGGTCCATGGCGCGGCTCAACGGGCGGGTCAAGCTGGAGGGCAGGAGCGAGGCCGAAACCGCCGCCGAGTTCATCAACGCCACCCTCGGCCTCGGCCTCGAGGCGCAAGCGGCCTCACTGTGGGCCCGGCTTTGGGCGGCGACCCTGGAACACCTGACGCTGGTCGCCGTCAGCCTCGGCGCCGCCATCCTGGTGTCGATCCCGCTGGGGGTGATCGCGTTCCGTCATCCCGGTCCCGGTCGGGTGATCCTCGGCATCGTCGGCGCGATCCAGACCCTGCCGGCGCTGGCCCTCCTGGTGTTCATGATCCCGCTTTTGGGCATCGGCGGCCCGCCCGCCATGGTCGCTTTGTTCCTCTACAGCCTGTTGCCGATCGTGCGGAATACCCATGCCGGGCTTCACGGCATCGACGAGCCGCTCCGCCGCTCGGCGCTGGCATTGGGCCTAGGCGGCCGTGATAGGCTGTTCCGCATCGAGTTGCCCCTGGCCGCGCCGGTAATCCTTGCCGGGATCAAGACCTCGGCGGTGATCAACGTCGGAACGGCGACATTGGGCGCGCTGATCGGCGCCGGCGGCTACGGCCAATCGATTCTCACCGGCATTCGCCTCGACGACACCGCATTGATCCTGGAAGGCGCGGTTCCCGCGGCGTTGCTCGCCCTCGCCGTTCAGGGCGGCTTCGAGCTCGCGGAGCGGCGGTTCGTCCCGCGCGGGATTGCGCCACAATCCCGGATGGCCTGAGGGGCCCTGCGGGAAGGGGCGGCTTCGGCGCGGCCGTCAAGCGACCTTTGCGCGCACCGCCTTTTGAACGAAACGGACCAACTCGCCCTTGGTAAAGGGTTTGCGGATCAACTCATCCCCGGTCTCCAGGCCGTTGCGGGACAACATCCCCTTATCGGCATAGCCCGTCATGAAGACGACGTGGAGATCGGGAGAGTCGGCCCGCAGCCGTTGGGCGACCTCGATGCCGTTCATGGGACCGGTCAGAACGATGTCGCTCAGCACCAGATCGACATCGCGCTGCTGCCCCTCCGCCAGCAGGGCGAGCGCCTTGGGGCCGTCGTCCACGGCGACGACGTCGTAACCCGCGCTCGTCAGCATCGTCGTGGTCGTCGCCCTGACGTCGGCATCGTCCTCGATCAGAAGGATCTTGCCGCCGTCTCCGCAGGAGACCGCGGACTCATCGGTCGCGGGTTTTTCCGGCTTGGCCCGGGCAATCCCGTGTTCCGAGGCGCGCGGCAGGTAGATCCGGACGGTGGTGCCCTGACCGGGGTCGCTCTCGATCACAACCGAGCCGTCGGATTGCTTGGCGAAGCCGTAGACCATGCTTAGCCCGAGACCGCTCCCCTTGCCGACATCCTTGGTGGTGAAGAACGGTTCGAAGGCGTGATCCCTGACCTCCGGCGGCATGCCGATCCCGGTATCGGCCACGCTGAGCGCCACATAGGCGCCCGGTTCCAGCCCGTCCTTTGCAGCGGCGACGGCGGCGGGCAGCTCCAGGTTGGAACAGGACACGGTAATCCGGCCGCCATCGGGCATGGCATCGCGGGCGTTGACCGCGAGGTTGAGAAGGGCCGAGTGCAGTTGGCTGCGGTCGATGGAGATCGGCCAGACGTCGCCTGCCGGCTCAAAGCGCAATTCGATGTTTGGCCCGAGGGTGCGGCCCACGACCTCCAGCAGCTCTTCGATCAGAACGGCGGGGTTCGTGACCTCTGGGTTGAGGGCCTGGCGGCAGCTAAAGGCCATCAGCTGGCTGGTGAGGGAGGCGCCGCGTTGGACCGCCCGAACGGCCGCGTCTAAGAAGGGACCGATGTCTTCGTCGCGATCCAGCGACTCGCGGGCCAGTTCCAGGTTGCCGAGGCTGACCCCGAGAAGATTATTGAAATCATGGGCGACCCCACCGGTCAGCTGGCCCACAGCCTCCATCTTCTCGGCTTGTTCACGCGCCTTTTCCGATTTCCGCCATTCGGTTATGTCGGTCAGCGTGGAAATGGAGCCTCCGTCGGGAGTGGGCACGCGTTCGAAAAGGTAGGTCGTGCCGTTGGGCAAGGTTCGCGCGCCGCGGTCCTGCCCGACATCGGCCGCGCCCCTGTCCTCGATCAATGCGTCACCGTCCCGATCGCCGTAAAGGCCCGGCATGGCGCAATGCCTGACCAGATCGGCCCGTGTCATGCCGACCCGGATCATCTGTTCGGGCAGGCCCGAGATTCGCGCATATTGCGCATTGAAGGCGACCAGGGTTTCGTCTCGATCGAAGACGCCGATGCCCTGGGCCATGTGTTCGAAGGTTGCCGCGAGAAGGGCCGATTGCCCCGCCGCGTCGTCCATGGGTTGGACGAGCCGGCGCTCGCGATCGATGAGCGGCCGTTCGGCCGTGCGGCGCTCCAAAGCCATCAACGCGATGACCCACACAACGATCAGCGCGAGCGTGCGCCCGACCAACGCGGCCGGCGATAGGCTGCCCTCCGGTGACGCAAGGAGGCCGATAAAGAGAAGCAGGGTGGCGATGCCGGCCACGGCGACAACGAGTGTCCGGCGGGGCGCCCAGACGCCGGTGAGGGCGAGCGCGGTATAGGCGACGTAAATACCCTGGCCGTCGGGGGCGGAGAGATCCAGGGCGAAGACCGATATGGCCAGCGCGGCGACGGCACCGAACCAGGCCAAGGTCGGGACAGCGTGCCGCAACGGCGGTAAGCTCATTGCCGCGATCTCCCACAGCCGGTCACGAACAATCCGGATACATAGAAATTGGTAAGCACTATCCAATTCCGCGGATCAAGTAAGATAGGGTCGGGTTAAAAGAAGGTTAATCGGGAGAAAAAATTACGTTTAAGGCTTAAGCCTTTTTCCATACGGCGGTGCCCCGGGCGACCGGCCGTGTCGGGGGAAACTGCGGGTTTCCCTGAGCCCGGGGACGGGCTACAACATGATCCAAGGGACCACAATCGGAAACGATCCATGGCCACAAGACCGGAGAACCTCGCCCGCAAGCTGATCGCCCGCGCGCTGGCCGACGGCGACATGACACCGGGCGCCGAACTGCGTCTCAGGGCCGATCAGGTGCTGTTGCAGGATGCCACCTCGACCCTGACCATGCTGGCCTTGGAGGCGATGGGATTGGACCGGATAAAGGTCGACCTTGCCTGCCAATATGTCGACCACAACCTGATCCAGGCGGATTTCAAGAATCCCGACGATCACCTGTTCCTGCAAAGCGCGGCGCGGCGCTTCGGCGTTCACTTCTCCCGCCCCGGCAACGGCATCTCCCATCCCGTCCATATGGAGCGCCTGGGCCGGCCCGGCCGCTTCCTGGTGGGCGCGGACTCCCACACGCCGGCGGCGGGCTCCCTGGGAATGCTGGCGATCGGCGCCGGCAGCGTCGAGGTGGCGACGGTGATGGCGGGCGAGCCGCTGTCGATCCGCATGCCGGAGATCATGGGCGTCAAGCTCACCGGCCAGCTGCCCGACTGGGTCAGCGCCAAGGATGTGATCCTCGAGATGCTGCGGCGCCATTCGGTCAAGGGCGGGGTCGGCAAGATCATCGAGTATCACGGGCCCGGGATCGACGGCCTGAGCGCCATGGACCGCCACGTGATCTGCAACATGGGGACCGAATTGGGCGCCACCACCTCGGTCTTTCCCGCCGACGAGGCGGTGCGGCGTTTCCTCGCCTACCACGGGCGCGAGGGCGATTTCGAGGCCGTCTCGGCGGACCAGGGCTGCGGCTATGACGTCGAAGACGAGATCGACCTTTCGGCGCTCGAGCCCTTGATCGCGACCCCCGGCAGCCCCGACAACGTGGTCCCGGTCAGGGAGGTGGCGGGGGAGCCGGTTTACCAGGCCTATATCGGTTCCTCGGCAAATCCCGGCTACCGCGATTTCGCGGTGCCGGCGGCGATGGTGGAGGGGCGCCAGGTCGATGCCGAGGTGTCCTTCGACATCAACCCGCCGTCCCGCCAGGTGCTGATGGACCTGATGCGCTCGGGCGCGCTGACCCACCTGATCCAGGCCGGCGGCCGGCTGCACCAGGCGGGGTGCAACGGCTGCATGGGCATGGGGCAGGCGCCGGCATCGGGCAAGAACAGCCTGCGCACGGTGCCACGCAACTTCCCCGGCCGTTCGGGAAACGCCGACGACCGGGTCTGGCTGTGCAGCCCCGAGACGGCGACGGCGGCGGCGCTGACCGGCCGCATCACCGATCCGCGGGATCTCGGCATGGACTATCCCCGCCCGGTCCTGGCGGAGACCGGCGTCGACCTCTCGGGCCTGCTCGAGCCCCCGCCGCCGCCTCACGAGGCCCGCAGGGTGGAGATCGTCCACGGCCCCAATATCGCCCAGCTGCCGCCGATCGCACCGCCTGACGATGCATTGGAGCTGCCGGTGCTCTTGAAGATGGGCGACAACGTGTCCACCGACACCATCAATCCGGCGGGCGCCGAGGTCATGCCGTTCCGCGCCAACGTCCAGAAGATCGCCGAGTTTTCCTTCCGCCGCCTGGACGAAAGCTACGTGGCCCGGGCCAAGGAGACCAGGGAAAGCACCGGCCACGCGCTGGTCGCCGGCATCAATTACGGCCAGGGGTCGTCCCGCGAGCACGCGGCGCTGGCGCCGCAATGGCTCGGCCTCAGGCTGGTGGTGGTCAAATCGTTCGCCCGCATCCACGAACAGAACCTGGTCAATGCCGGGGTGCTGGCGCTCGGCCTCGATGACGCGGCCGATTACGAGAAGATCGAGGCCGGCGATACGCTTGCCGTCGATGGCATCCACGAGGCCGTGGTCAAAGGCCGGGAGATCGTCCTCCGCCTGCCCGGGAAAGGGATCGAGATCGCGGCGAGGCACAACATGTCGCCCCGTCAGGTCGAGATCTTCCTCTCCGGCGGCCTGATCAACTGGTTCAAGGCGCGGCTCGCCGGGCCCGACGCCGGCGGCGCCGACGCGGCCTAAGCCCGCGAACGGGCGGCCCGACGGACGCCGCCCTCAGCCCTTGAGCATGCGTTCGACCTGCTTGTACTGATTGGGCCAGGGCATATCGACGCCCAGCTCGACCGCCGCGTGGCGGGCGAAGAACGGGTCGTAGAGGTGCCATTTGGCCAGCACCGCGAGGTCGGCGCGGCCCTCCGCGATCACCGCGTTGGCCTCCTCGGCCGACCGGATGTTGCCGACGGTCATGGTGGGTTTGCCGGTGGCCGTGCGGATGGCCTCGGAAAACGGCGTCTGATAGAGCCCGACCGCCTTGGGCCGCCCCTGAGCGGTCACCGCGCCCGAGGACACGTCGACGATATCGACGCCGGCGTCGAACAGCATCCGCGCCATTTCCACGCCGTCCTCGATGGTGTTGCCGCCCTCTTCGTAATCGACGGCCGAGATGCGGGCCGAGATCGGCTTGTCCTCCGGCCAGACCGCGCGCACGGCTTCGAACACCTCCAGCGGGAAGCGCATGCGGCGGGCCAGGTCGCCGCCATAGTCGTCGTCGCGCCGGTTGGAGAGCGGCGACATGAAGGACGACAGCAGGTAACCGTGGCCCATGTGGAACTCGATCATGTCGAAGCCCGCCTCGTCGGCCCAGACCGCCCCTTGGGCAAAGCGGGCGACCATGTCGGCGATGTCGTCCGCCGTCATCTCCCGGGGGGTGGCGCTGCCCTCGCCGAAGGCGATGGCGCTGGGGGCGACCAGCTCCCAGGCCTCGTCGCCGAGCCCGCCCGAGCCCCGCTCCCAGGCCCGCGGCACGGCCCCCTTGCGCCCGGCATGGGCGAGCTGCACGGCGACCTTGGCCTCGGTCTGGTCGTGAATGAAATCGACCACGCGCTTCCAGGCGGCGGCGTGTTCGGGCTTGTACATGCCGGCGCAGGCCGGGGAAATGCGCCCGTCGGGATGGATGTTGGTCATTTCGGTAATGACCAGACCGGCGCCGCCCAGCGCCCGGGCCCCTAAGTGCACCAACTGGAATTCCCCGACCGTGCCGTCGACCGACGAATACATGCACATGGGCGAGACCACGATACGGTTGATCAGCTCCATGCCGCGCAGGGTGAACGGCGTGAACAGGGCGGGATGGTTGGATGCGGGACGATCGGCCTCGGTCATGGGGGTCCTCCGGTAACGGCCGGCCTTTGGCGCGGCGGCCTCGGGGATGGTTATATCCCAGGCGCCGGGCCGTCGCCAGAGCGGGCGCCGGCACCGGTTTTCAAGGAAAAGATTGACGCCCGCCGCGACAAAGACGATACCGGCAGCCATGGACGATGAACCCCGCGACGATGCCGCCGCCGCAGCCCTGGGCGCACCCCGATTCTCGATCGAGGTGCGAAATCTCACCAAGAGTTTCGCCGAGCTGCGGGCGGTCGACGATATCAGCTTTTCCATCGCATCCGGCGAGACGGCGGCGCTCTTGGGCGCCAACGGCGCCGGCAAGACCACCACCATCGCCATGCTCATCGGCCTGCTGATTCCCGACAGCGGCGCCATCACGGTGCTCGGCGAAGACATGCTGCGCCATCGCCACCGGGTGTTGGGGCGGATCAACCTGTCATCCCCCTATATCGACATGCCGAGGCGGCTGACGGTGGAGGAGAACCTCAAGGTTTTCGCCCGCCTATACGGCCTGGGGAACATCGCCGCGCGGATCGAGGAACTGGCCGAGGAGCTCGACATGGGCGCGCTCCTGCGCCGCCCGTCGGGTACCTTGTCGTCGGGCCAGCATTCCCGCATGGCGCTGGCCAAGGCCCTGATCAACAAGCCGGAGGTGGTGTTCCTGGACGAGCCCACGGCGTCGCTGGATCCCGATACCGCCGACCGCATCCGAACCTACCTGATGGATTATCAGGCGCGCGAAAACGCGACCATCTTCCTGGCCTCCCACAACATGGCCGAGGTCGAGCGCATGTGCACCACGGTCATGATCATGAAGGGCGGGCGGATCGAGCGCTCGGGCTCCCCGCGGCAACTGATCGAGCATTTCGGGCGCGCCAACCTGGAAGAGGTGTTCCTCGACATCGCCCGCGCGCGGGGCGCCCAATGACCGGCCGGGAGAGCGCCCGGCGATCGAGCGCCCCGTTCTCGGCGGAACGCACCGGCGCCATGGTGCTGCGCTACGTCTATATCCTGCGCGGCTCCTGGCCCAGGATCATCGAACTCGCCTATTGGCCCCTCATGCAGGTGGTGCTGTGGGGGTTCATATCCAAGTTCCTCGCCACCAATTCCAGCTGGGTGGCCCAGGGCGCCGGCGTGCTGATCGGCGCGGTGCTGCTGTGGGATGTCTTGTTCCGCGGCCAGCTCGGGTTCTCCGTCTCCTTCCTCGAGGAGATGTGGTCGCGCAACCTCGCCAACCTGTTCGTGAGCCCGCTGAGGCCCTATGAGTTCGTCGTCGCGCTTTCCCTCATGAGCGTCATCCGCACCGTGATCGGCGTGGTTCCGGCGGCATTGCTGGCGATCCTGTTCTACCACTACTCGATCTTCGACCTGGGCCTGCCGCTGATCGCCTTCTTTTTCCTGCTTCTCATGCTGGGCTGGGCGGTGGGCCTGTTGATCACGGCGCTGATCATGCGTTTCGGCCTGGGGGCCGAAAGCCTCGCCTGGATCGCCATGTTCGCCGTGGCGCCCGTTTCCGGCGTGTTCTACCCCGTGGGCACCCTGCCCGAGTGGCTGCAGATGGTCTCTTGGGCGCTGCCTTCGGCCTACGTCTTCGAGGGCATGCGCGCGATCATTTTCGACGCCGCCGTGCGCTGGGACTATATGCTCGCCGCCCTCGCACTCGATCTCGTCTATCTCGCCGCCGCCGGCGCCTTCTTCCTCTATAGCTTCCATGTTTCGCGGCGCGACGGCCTGCTCATGAAGGTCGGCGAATAACGGATTGGCCGTAGAGTTACAATTAACCAAAATCTGCTCTAATCTCTGACATTGGCTTTGCACCGAGAGAGGGAACAGACGCAATCATGGCTAGACGCGCGCAACGACGCAGGAGCGGCGCCAAGGAAGCCGCCGACTCTGGTTCGATCAATCCCGTCGAAATCCTCCAGGACTGGTGGCAGGCGATCAGGCTCTCCGCATCGGCTCTGACGGCCACGCCCTTCAACCTCTTCGGCATGGCGCTGCCCAAACCCAAGAAAGGCGAAGTGGCGACAGCGGTGCGGGGCTTCCCGGTCATCGGTCTTGCCGTCGGGCTGATCGCGGCGGTGGTCTATGCCGTGGCCTATGCGCTCGGCCTGCCGCCCCTGGTCTCGGCGATCCTGGCCGTCGCCACGGTCGCCTTCATCGGCGGCGGCGGCAACGAAAGCGAGCTTGCCAGGCTGGCCGATACCCTGATCTCCGGCGGCTCGAAGACCCAGCAGCTGGCGCGGCTCAAGGAGCCCAATATCGGCGGCTACGGCATCGTCGTCCTGATCCTGTGCCTGGGTTTGCGTGCCGGTGCCCTTGCCAGCCTGGCCACGCCCCTGGCGGTGGCGGCTGCCCTCGGTGCGTCGCTTGCGGTCTCCTACGCGGCCATCGCCGCCGCCCTCTTTTACCTGCCGCCGGCGCGGCGATCGGGCTTCGCCTTCCTTGCCGGCCGCCCCGATTCCGTGCAGACGGTGCTCGCGACCCTGTTGGCCGCCGCCATCGCCCTCTTGCTGCTATGGCCGGTGACGGGGGTGGTGGCCCTCGCCATCGGGGCCGCCGGGGCCTTCAAATTCGCATGGTTCGGCAAGCACAACCTGGGCGGCACCACCCGTGCGGTCCTGGGCGGCGTCCAGCAGGGGGCAGAGATCGGGGTTCTCCTCGCCATCGTCGCGCTCGCCTGAGGGACAGTCCGTGGCCGTCACGACCCGGTGGTGGTGGGTTCGCCACGACAAGGTCCACAACCCCGAAAACCGTCTCTACGGCCAAAGCGACATCGCCGTCATCATCGACGATACCGGCCCCTATGCCCGGCTTGCCCCGCGCCTGCCGCGGGACGCGGTGTGGCTGACCTCGCATCTCAGCCGCACCCGCGAGACGGCGGCGGCCCTGCGCCCCCATATGGAGGCGCTCGGCCATGCGCCGCCGGAGGCGGTGCAGGTTCCCGAGATCGCCGAGCAGGATTTCGGCGACTGGCAGGGCATGAACCTGCCGGAACTGAGAGAGCATCTGGGCGATGCGTTCGAGTTGATGTGGCGTGCCCCGGCGGAAGCCAGGCCCCCGGGCGGGGAGAGCTTCGCCGATGTCATCGAGCGGGTGGGCGAGGCCATCGCGCACATCAACCGCGAACATGCCGGCCGAGACATCATCGCCTTCGCCCATGGCGGCTCGATCCGCGCCGCCCTGGCGGTGGCCCTCGGCCTCGAGCCGGGCGCCGCACTCAGTTTCCAAATCCGAAACCTGTCCCTGACCCGCATCGATCACCGGACCGGCGACGACATGGCGCCATCGGGAGGGCGGCAGCCCTGGCTCGTCCATCAGGTCAACCATCTGCACCCGGACGACGACTGAGGGCGGTGCCGGCCCCGGTCAGGGCGCCAGCTTGACCAGCAGAAGCACCGCCGCCAGAACGACCACGAGCAGGTTCCCCACCGCCAGGAGGTAGATCGCGCGGCGCACATCCACCGCATTGGCCCGCGCCCGGCCGTCGCCGATCCATCCGCCGGCGGCGCCTCCAGCGCTATCGGCGCCCCCGGGCCCGCCCAAGGCGAGCCCCAGGACACCTGCCATCGGCGCCAGAAGCCAACCGCCGTTGGGGCCGGGATAGCGCTTGCCGTGACGCCGGAGTACCGCGGCGCCGGCGGCGGGGCTCGCCTTGGGCAGGAAGGCGCCGGCAACGATGAGGATAACGCCCGCGAGCCGTGCCGGCAGATAGTCCAGGGCGTCGCTGAAACGGCGGGCGGCAAGCCCGAAGCCCTCGGCGGACGTCCCCCGCGAGGCCAGGACGCCGGATAGCGCAAGGCTCGTCCCGTAGACGAAGACGCCGGGCAGCCCCGCCAAGACGTACCAGAAGGCCGGTGCGAGAAACCGCTCGAGGAACCCGCGCGCCCCTTCCTCGATCGCCAGTCGCGCCAGACCAAAGCCATCGCCTGCGCCACGATCGCCCGCACCGACCGTGCCGAGCGCCGTGCGGGCGGCGGCAAGATCATCGTCCTGCAAGGCGGCGGCGGCCTCGGCCATGGCGGCCAGCACCCCGCTTTGCGAAAGGGCGAAGAACAGCACCACGATCTCGGCGCCGATGCCGAACGGAACGGTCAGGGCGAGGCGCCACAACCCCCAACCCAGGGCGGCCGCCGCGAGAGCCGCCAGAAGCGCGACCACGGCGCCGCGGATGATGCGGTTGGCCTCGGACCGGCTTTCGCGGTTGAGGCGGCGTTCGACGGTCGCGAAAAGCCGGCGTATCCCGGAAAATTGTGGATAGAGGCGCGCCGCCGAGGGGACGAAGCTCAACACCAGGGTCAGCGCCAGAACCGCGAGCAGGACCATCAGGGGCGTACCACCGGCAGCGGCGGCGAGGGGCGAGACATCTGGCATGTTGCGGCGCCCTCCGATCTGGGTCACGGGGCGCCGGCCGCCTTCCGACCGGTGCCCGGAGCGGCGCAGGCGCCGCTTTCCCGCGATCCTTAATAGCCCGCGCCCCCACGGCGGTAAACCGGAAACCGGTTTCGTCCTTGACCGGCTGTTTGGAGGAGGGGGATCCAATTCCCGCCC
>JAWWBR010000076.1:0-16798 GCA_033720855.1 Alphaproteobacteria bacterium | reverse complement strand
GGCATCATAGAACGCACGCGCAAGCACGAGGTCGGCGACACAGAGCGTGATCATGATCACCCTTTGCTCCATGGTCTTCTGCTCTATAGCGCCGCGGTCGCGACGCCGTCCTGGGCAAGCCAAGCCGAGAAATCGGCCATGCCCCTGTGGCAGTAAGCGGCGCGCCGCGCCCGCCCCTTGAGCGGACGGCCCTTTTCGTTGCGTTCTTCGAGCTCGGGAAACAGACCGAAATTGGCGTTCATGGGCTGGAAGCTGGCGCCCGCATTCTGGCCCAGGAGATGCCCGCCGGTGATGTGGTTGAGCAGCGCCCCGTGGGCGGTGGTGGGCGGTGGCGGTGCGGCCTCCACACCTCTCGCTTCGGCGGCGGCGAAGCGGCCCGCCAGCAGGCCCATGGCGGCGGACTCCACGTAGCCCTCGACGCCCGTGATCTGGCCGGCGAAGCGCAGGCGCGGGCATCCCTTGAGGCGCAGCTCGCGATCCAGCAGCCGCGGCGCGTTCAGAAAGGTGTTGCGGTGGATGCCGCCCAAGCGCGCGAAACGGGCGTTCTCGAGCCCCGGTATGGTGCGGAAGACCCTGGTCTGTTCACCGTATGTCATCTTGGTCTGGAAGCCGACCATGTTGTAGAGCGTCCCGAGCGCATTGTCCTGGCGCAGCTGCACCACGGCATAGGGGCGGGTACCGGTCCGCGGGTCCGTCAGTCCCACCGGCTTCATGGGGCCGAAGGCGAGGGTCTTTGGGCCCCTGGCCGCCATCACCTCGATCGGCAGGCAGCCCTCGAAATAGGGGGTATCGCGCTCCCAATCCTTGAATTCTGTGACCTCGGCGGCGAGCAGGGCGGCGATGAAGGCGTCGTACTGGGCCGCATCCAAGGGGCAGTTGACGTAGGCCGCGCCGTCGCCGCCGGGGCCAACCTTATCGTAGCGCGACTGCATCCAGGCGATGGAGAAGTCGATGGAGTCCTTGTAGACGATGGGGGCGATGGCATCGAAGAAGGCGAGCTCATCCTCGCCCGTCAGCGCACCGATGGCCTCGGCCAAAGCAGGCGAGGTCAGCGGCCCGGTGGCGACGATGACGCTTCCCCAGTCCTCCGGCGGCAGGCCTTTGACCTCGCCGCGCTCGAGGGCAATCAGCGGCTCTGCCGCGATCGCCCGGGTGACGGCCTCGGCGAAGCCCTCGCGATCGACCGCCAGCGCGCCGCCCGCCGGCACCTTGGTGGCGTCGGCCGCGGCCATGACCAATGACCCCGCCGCCCGCATCTCGGCATGGAGGAGGCCGACGGCGTTGGCCTCGGCATCGTCGGAACGAAAGGAGTTCGAGCAGACGAGCTCGGCCAGGGCGTCGGTCTGGTGGGCCTCGGTCGCGCGCTCCGGGCGCATCTCGTGCAGCACCACGGGCACGCCCGACCGGGCCGCCGCCCAGGCCGCTTCCGCGCCGGCCAGGCCGCCGCCGATCACGTGGATGGGCTCGCATGTGTTTTTGTTCATCTCGAGGCAACTGATATCGCGCCACAACGCATGGCGCAATAGTGGGCGCATGCAGGTCCGCGCGTTACGCCCTTTTCCGGCCGCGCTTGGGTTTGCCCAATACGCCTTGCAGGTACTGCCCGGTATAGCTTTCGGGGATTTCGGCGACATCCTCTGGGGTGCCGGTGGCGACCACGCGGCCGCCGTCGTCGCCGCCCTCGGGGCCGAGATCGATGATCCAGTCGGCGGTCTTGATGACCTCGAGGTTGTGTTCGATCACCACCACCGTGTTGCCTTGGTCGACCAGGTGGTGGAGAACGTCGAGAAGCTTGCGCACGTCCTCGAAATGGAGGCCGGTGGTGGGCTCGTCGAGGATATAGAGGGTGCGCCCGGTGGCCCGTTTGGAGAGTTCCTTGGCGAGCTTGACCCGCTGCGCCTCGCCGCCCGAGAGCGTCGTCGCCGGCTGGCCGATATGGATGTAGCCGAGCCCGACCTTCTCCAAGGTCTCGAGCTTGCTGCGAATCGCCGGGACCGCCTTGAAGAACGCGGCGCCTTCTTCGACTGTTAGATCAAGAACATCGGATATCGTTTTGTTTCGATAAAGAATTTCCAGAGTCTCGCGGTTGTAGCGGGCGCCCTTGCACTCGTCGCATTGGACGTAGACGTCCGGTAAAAAGTGCATCTCGATCTTGATCACGCCGTCGCCCTGGCAGGCCTCGCAACGCCCGCCCTTGACGTTGAAGGAAAAGCGTCCCGGCTTATAGCCCCGGGCCTTGGCCTCGGGCAGGCCCGCGAACCAGTCGCGGATCGGGGTGAAGGCGCCGGTATAGGTCGCCGGGTTGGAGCGGGGCGTGCGGCCGATGGGGCTCTGGTCGATGTCGATGATCTTGTCGATGAATTCCAGCCCCTTGATCTCGTCGTGATCGCCCGGCCGGCGCCGCGCCCCCATCAGCCTGCGGGCCGCGGCCTTGTAGAGGGTCTCGATCACCAGGGACGATTTGCCGCCGCCCGATACGCCGGTCACGCAGGTGAAGGTGCCGAGGGGGATATCGACATCGATATTGGCGAGATTGTTGGCACGCGCGCCGATCACAGAAACGGCTTGGCCCAGCCGGCCCTTGCGGCGTTCGCTGGGCACCGGAATGGCCTTGGCCCCGGTCAGGTACTGGGCGGTCAGGCTTTTCTTGCTCTTCATCACCTCCGCCGGCGTGCCCGCGGCGACCACCTCGCCGCCGTGGACGCCGGCACCGGGCCCCATATCCACCAGGTAGTCGGCGGCGCGGATCGCTTCCTCGTCATGCTCGACCACCAGCACCGTGTTGCCGAGGTCGCGCAGCCGCTTCAGCGTCTCGAGCAGGCGTGCGTTGTCGCGCTGATGGAGCCCGATGGAGGGCTCGTCCAGAACGTAGAGCACGCCGGTCAGGCCGGAGCCGATCTGCGAGGCCAGGCGGATGCGCTGGCTTTCGCCGCCAGAGAGCGACGCCGAGCCGCGCGCCAGGGTCAGATACCCGAGCCCCACATCGACCAGGAATCCGAGCCGCTCGTTGATTTCCTTGAGGATGCGCTCGGCGATCTCGCGCTTCTGCCGGCTGAGCTTGGGCGCCAGGCCTCCGAACCAGCGCGCCGCCTCCTTGATCGAGAATTCCGTGACCTCGCTGATGTTGCGCTCGCCCAGCTTGACGCAGAGCGCTTCGGGCTTGAGGCGCTGGCCGTGGCAGGTCTCGCAGGCCTGGGAGGACTGGAAACGGCTGAGCTCGTCCCTGAGCCAGGCGGAATCGGCCTCGCGGTAGCGCCGCTCCAAGTTGGGGATCACCCCTTCGAAGGGCTTGGTCACCTGATAGGTCTTGAAGCCGTCATCGTATTTCATGGTGACGGCTTCCTCGCCCGAGCCGAACAGCACGATGTCGCGGAAGCGCTCGTTGAGCTCGCCGAAGGGGATGGTGGTCTGGAACTTGAAGTGCCGGGCAAGCGAATCGAGGGTCTGGACGTAATAGCGCGAGGAGGACTTGGCCCAAGGCGCGACCGCGCCCTCGCGCAGGCTCAAGCCGGGATCGGGAATCACCAGGAGCGGGTCGAAATAGAGCTTGGAACCCAGCCCGTCACAGGCAGGGCAGGCGCCGTGAGGGTTGTTGAAGGAGAACAGGCGCGGTTCGATCTCATCGATGGTAAAGCCGGAGACGGGACAGGCGAATTTGGCCGAGAAGGTGGTGCGCTCCCCGCTATCGGCGTTTTCAGCGATGGCGAGGCCATCGGCAAGTCCCAGCGCCACCTCGAGGCTGTCGGCCAGGCGGTTGCCGAGCTTGTCGGAAACGACCACGCGGTCGACCACCACCTCGATGTCGTGCTTGATGTTCTTGTTGAGCGCCGGCACCTCTCCCAGCTCGAACACCTCGCCGTCGACCTTGACCCGCTGGAAGCCGCGCTTCTGCAGATCGGCGAACTCGCGCCGGTATTCCCCCTTGCGGCCGCGGGCGATGGGGGCCAGCAGAAAGAGCCGGGTGCCGTCTGCCATGTCGCGGATGCGGTCGACCATCTGGCTCACGGTCTGGCTCTCGATGGGCAGCCCGGTGGCGGGCGAGTAGGGGGTGCCGACCCGGGCGAAGAGGAGGCGGAGGTAATCGTAGATCTCGGTCACCGTGCCGACGGTCGAGCGCGGGTTGCGCGAGGTCGTTTTCTGCTCGATCGAGATCGCCGGGGACAGGCCTTCGATGGTGTCGAAGGCGGGCTTCTGCATCATTTCGAGAAACTGGCGCGCATAGGCGGACAGGCTCTCGACATAGCGTCGCTGGCCCTCGGCATAGATGGTATCGAAGGCAAGGGACGACTTGCCCGAACCGGAGAGGCCCGTAATCACCACCAGGCGGTCGCGGGGGAGGTCGAGATCGACACCCTGAAGATTGTGTTCACGGGCGCCGCGGATCGAGATGCGCGGCCCCGCCGGGAAACTTTCGACTTTCTTCTTCGCCATCGTCTTCTTGACTGACCACTGCGGCCCCGAAACGCCGGGGACCGATTTAGCCGACCACGATACACCAAAAAGGTGCCACCGGGATCGTTTTAAGTTACTCTGCGCGTCCAACCCCTTTTAGCCGACGACAGGGAGAGAAGATCATGGCCGGCAGCGTCAACAAAGTGATCCTGGTAGGCAACCTCGGCCGCGACCCGGAGGTTCGTTCAACCCAGGACGGCACCAAGATCGTGCAGCTGTCGGTGGCCACGTCGGAATCCTGGAAGGACCGTGCCACCGGGGAACGCCGCGAGCGCACCGAATGGCACCGCGTCGTGATCTTCAACGAACGCCTGGCCGAGGTGGCCGAGCAATACCTGCGCAAGGGCTCCAAGGTCTATCTGGAAGGTCAGCTGCAGACCCGCAAGTGGCAGGACAAGGAAGGCCAGGACCGCTACACCACGGAGGTCGTCCTCGGGCGTTTCCGTGGCGAGCTGACCATGCTCGATAGCCGGGGCAGCGAGGGCGGAGGGTATGCCGGTGAGCAGGCCGCTGCGCCGGCCGCCGCCGGCGCCGGTGGCGGCGCGTCCGATCTCGACGACGAAATCCCGTTCTAAAGAAGCCCGAGAGCCGGCCGGTTACAGGCAAGCCCTTACCCCGTTTGGGGCGCTTTGGCGCCGCCTGAACCATCCCATTTGACCCCTGCGGATGGCGATTTCGAGGGCGGCGCACCGATGCATCCTTGCGCGCTTCGAGGGGGCCGAATTTCCCTTATCTATCAGCATCTTGCCAGCCGCCGTCTGACGCATATTTTTACAGGATATTGTTGTTCCGCCCCACTGGCTGGGCTATATTTTGTGGTGATAGGACATCACCACGGTCGCTCCGCGGCCTCACGCTGATCAACCCGGATCGATCTTTTTGAGCGAAGTTCCGCCGACCGAAGAAGGCCCACCGCCAGCGCCCCCGCCGGGCGTCTCGACGATCACCATCGAGGACGAGATGAAGAGCTCGTACCTCGATTACGCCATGAGCGTGATCGTCTCCCGCGCCCTGCCCGATGTGCGCGACGGCCTCAAACCGGTCCATCGTCGCATCCTCTATTCCATGAAGGAACAGGGCTACGACTGGAACCGCCCCTACCGCAAGTCGGCCCGCGTCGTCGGCGACGTCATGGGCAAGTACCACCCCCACGGCGATACCGCCATTTACGACGCCATGGTGCGCATGGCCCAGGATTTTTCCATGCGCCTGCCGCTCATCGACGGGCAGGGCAACTTCGGCTCCATGGACGGGGATCCGCCCGCGGCCATGCGCTATACCGAGGCGCGACTGGCCAAGTCTGCCCATGAGCTGCTCGAGGATATCGACAAGGACACCGTCGATTTCCAGGAAAATTATGACAGCACCGCGCGCGAGCCGGTGGTGTTGCCGGCGCGCTTCCCCAATCTCCTGGTCAACGGCGCCGGTGGCATCGCCGTCGGCATGGCGACCAATATTCCGCCCCACAATCTCGGTGAAGTGGTCGATGCCTGTTGCCTGTTGCTGGACGAGCCCAATGCCACCATCGATCAGATCATGGAACACGTGCCGGGACCCGATTTCCCCACCGGCGGCATCATCTACGGCGGCAGCGGCATCCTCTCCGCCTTTCACAACGGGCGCGGCTCGGTCGTTATGCGCGGGCGCACCGAGATCGAGCAGCTGGGCCGCGACCGCGAGGCCATCATCGTCACCGAGATACCCTATCAGGTGAACAAGGCACGCATGATCGAGCAGATCGCCGAGGTCGTGCGCGACAAGAAGATCGAGGGCATCTCCGACCTGCGGGACGAGTCCGACCGCCACGGCGTGCGGGTGGTGATCGAGCTCAGGCGCGACGCCATGCACGAGGTGGTTCTCAACCAGCTCTATCGCTTCACCCAGCTGCAATCCTCCTTCGGCGTCAACATGCTGGCGCTGAACGGCGGGCGGCCGGAAATGCTGAACCTGGGGGAGATTCTCCGCGCCTTCATCGCCTTCCGCGAAGAGGTCATTACCCGGCGCACCATCTTCCATCTGGGCAAGGCGCGCGACCGGGCCCATATCCTGGTCGGGCTTGCCATTTCGGTGGCCAATTTGGACGACGTCATCGCCCTGATCCGCGCCGCCCCCGATCCCCAGGCCGCCCGTGAAAAGCTGATGGCCAAACCGTGGCCGGCCAAGGACGTGGCCCCGTTGATCGCACTGATTGACGAACCCGGCCGCGCCGTCGTCGACGGCAGGTATCAGCTTTCCGAGGAACAGGCGCGGGCCATCCTCGAGCTTCGGCTCCATCGCCTGACCGGCCTCGAGCGCGACAAGATCGCCGAGGAGTTGGGCGAGGTCTGCGAGCAGATCAAGGAATACCTCTCGATCCTTGCCTCCCGTCAGAAGCTGCGCGGCTTGCTGCGCGAGGAGCTGATCCAGGTCAAGGAGGAGTTCGCGACGCCGCGCCGGACCGAGCTGGTGGAAACCGAAGCCGACGTCGATATCGAGGACCTGATCCAACGCGAGGACATGGTCGTCACCGTTAGCCACAACGGCTATATCAAGCGCGTTCCCCTGAAGGCCTACCGGGCCCAGCGCCGCGGCGGCAAAGGGCGCGCCGGTATGAGCACGCGGGAAGAGGATTTCGTCGCCCAGGTGTTCGTGGTCAACACGCACACGCCGGTGCTGTTCTTTTCCTCGCGGGGCATCGTCTACAAGGAAAAGGTCTACCGGCTGCCCTTGGGCACGCCCCAGGCGCGCGGCAAGGCGCTGGTCAACCTGCTGCCGCTGGAGGAGGGCGAGGTCATCACCACGTTGATGCCGTTGCCCGAGGACGAGGACGGCTGGGGCGACCTGCACGTCATGTTCGCCACCGCCTCGGGCAACGTACGGCGCAACCGGTTGTCCGATTTCACCAACGTGATGGCCAACGGCAAGATCGCCATGAAGCTGGATGACGGCGATCGCCTGATCAGCGTCCACACCTGTACCGAAGACGACGACGTCCTGCTGGCGACACGCAGCGGCAAATGCATCCGCTTTCCGGTCACCGAGGTTCGGGTGTTCTCGGGCCGCAATTCCACCGGCAACCGCGGCATCCGACTGGCCGAAGGCGACGAGGTGATGTCCATGTCGATCCTCGATCACGCCGAGATCGACGCCGCGGAACGGGCCGCTTACCTGCGCCAGGCCAATGCCTTGAGGCGCGGCGCCGAGGAAGAGGTGGAAGAGGAGACGGAGATCGAGGAGGCGCCGGCGGACGGCGCCGAAGCCTTGAGTGCGGAACGCTTCGCCGAGCTCGAGGCGCGGGAACAGTTCCTGCTGACCATCGCCGACACGGGTTTCGGCAAGCGCAGCTCGGCCTACGAATACCGGGTCACCCGGCGCGGCGGCAAGGGCATCGAGTTGATGAAATTCGGCACCGCCAAGGGCCTCGTCGCCGCCGCCTTCACCGTCAATCCCGACGACCAGATCATGTTGGTGACGGACGGCGGCAAGCTGATCAGAACGCCGGTTGCCGATATCCGTATTGCCGGCCGTTCGACCCGGGGGGTGACGCTGTTCCGCATCGCCGAGGACGAGCGCGTGGTGTCGGTCGCCCACCTGATGGATGTCGGCGAGGACGACGATAGCGGCGCAAACGGTGCGGACGAGGAGGAGCCGATCGAGGGCAATGGCGCGGCCACCGACGGCGGCGACGATGGCTGACCGGCGCATCGGTGTTTATCCCGGCACCTTCGACCCGATCACCCTCGGGCATCTCGATATCATCCGCCGGGGCACCCGAGTGGTCGACCACCTGATCGTCGCGGTAGCCGGCAACGACGGCAAGAATCCCCTATTCGAGATCGCCGATCGCGTGGCTATGGTCGAGGACGACATCACCGGGCTGAAGGTGGGCAACGCCACCGTCGAGGTCCGCTCCTTCGACAGTCTCCTCGTGTCCTTCGCCGAAGAGGTCGGCGCCAGCGTCATCATCCGCGGCCTGCGTGCGGTCTCCGATTTCGAATACGAGTTCCAGATGGTGGGCATGAATTCGCGCCTCAAGCCGGCTTTGGAGACGGTGTTCCTGATGGCATCGGACAACTACCAGTTCATTTCGTCGCGCTTCGTCAAGGAGATCTGCCGCCTGGGCGGCGATATTTCCCAGTTCGTGACGCCGGCGGTCGCCGCCCGAGTGAAGGCGAAAGTCGCCGCCGGGTGAGGCGTGCCGTTTGCGCTTGGGCCGCAGGCACCCTAGAATTCACCCATCGGATAGAAACAATCGCCGGGAGGAGAAAACATGACTACCGGACGTCTGCGCTATCTCGCGTATCTTTCCGAGGATCCCGATATGATGGCCGATTTCTACGGTCGCCATCTCGAGCTCGAGGAGCTGGGCCGCTCCAACGCCGGCGATGTGTCGCTTACCGACGGGTTCTTCAATATCACCTTCCTCAAGGCACGCGAGGACCTGGGCGAGCTGGACAACACCATCGGCCTCCATCATGTCGGCCTGCAGGTCGATGACATGGACCGGGTCATCACCAAGTATCGCGACCGCAATCCCCGCGGCGAGGTCATCGAGGAGGAGGGCGGGATGCATTTCGGAGAGGTCCGCATCTTCGATCCCGAATGCCGGGTGGTCACCCTGTCGTCGTCGGATTTCGGCATCGGCGGCGAGGCGCGGCGGCTGCCGCGCATCGCCCATATCGCCTTCAACGCGCTGGACCCCACTTCGGTGCTGCAATTCTATTCCGAGCTGTTCGGCTTCCGCGAGCTGGACACCTCGTTCGAACGCCGCGAGCAGGAACGCAAGAACAGGTTCGCCGGCGACGGCTTCACCAACCTCGCCATACACCCCTTCTTCAATTCGACCCTGGAGGGGCACGAGGCGCGTTTCGGGGTCAACCACATCGGCTTCCTGGTCAGCGACATCGACGATAAGCTCGAAAACTTCGCCAAGGAGATCCCGACCGCGCCCAGGCCGAGCACGCGGCCCTATGCGGAGTACCGGGTCAGGGATCCGGAGCAAAACGGCGTCGATCTCTCCAAGACCAAGGGCTGGGAGATCGACCTCGGCAAATGGGAGACGGCGGCCTGAGGCATCCACCCATGACGGCGGACGGTTTGGGGGGCGCCGCGGTGCCCCCCGTTTTTTCCGGGCGCCGGCGCGCATCCCGCCGCGGAATGGATTTTGCCTTTGCAGCCCCAGGCGCTCATGATACTTAGGGCGGCCCGATTTCCGGGACGTCAGCGCGCATGGGCCGGTAGCTCAGTGGTAGAGCAGCTGCCTTTTAAGCAGCGGGTCGAGGGTTCGATCCCCTCCCGGCCCTCCATCCTGTGAAGCGTTTTCCACGCGACCGAATCGCCGGTCCGCGGGCAATCCACATCGGACCGAGACCCTCAACAGCGCGGGCTGACGGCCGTCTCCGCTTGACCCGGGACGCAGACTTTTACATGTTTTGGCGTGGGCGGGCTTTGGCGAGCAAGGTTCCGGCTTCCCAAGCGGCGTTAGATCGTACAGATTAGACTTCGGTTTTTTAAAACGCGCTATGGATGCCGCGAGGCGAAAGTCACGAACCCTCGATGACCGACAGCGACCACATTGGCGATAAACTGGAACCGAACGTCTTCCGGTTCGTGTTTCGCTACAGTTCCTGGCAGCAGGTCGTTATCGTCTTCATCACCGCGGTCTCGTTCCCGATTTATTACGTCTCCCTGGAACTGCCCAAGCAGATCATCAATAAGGCTATCGGCGCGGAGGCGAGCCAGTTTCCCAAGTCGGTCACGGTCTTCGGACATGAAATCGCAAGTTTGACGCAGATCGAACTCCTGACAGCGCTGTCGGCCCTGTTCCTGGTGTTCCTTCTCGCCAATCTAGCCATCAAATACGTCTTGAACCTGTACAAGGGCCTGCTCGGCGAGAGGATGCTGCGCCGCTTGCGCTATCAGCTGTTCGACCGCGTCATTCGTTTTCCGCTGCCCCGTTTCAGAAGGATTCCCAAGGGCGATCTCGTCTCCATGGTGACCAACGAGGTGGAATCGATCGGCGGGTTTGTCGGCGAGGCGCTGGCGACGCCGCTCTATCAGGGTGGGCTGTTGGTCACCGCCCTGATATTCATCTTCGTTCAGGACTGGCTCATGGGGCTGCTGGCGGTCGCCTTCTATCCCATACAGGTCGTCGTCATCCCCTATCTGCAAACCCAGGTGAACGAGCTGGGGCGGCAGCGGGTCGCAGAAATCCGCCGCCTGTCCAACAAGCTCAACGAAACCGTCGGCATCGCCAGCGAAATCCACAGCAACCGGACCAGCCGGTACGAACTGGCCGATTTCTCGTCGCGCCTCGGCCGCATCTTCAAGATCCGCTACCAGATCTATCACAAGAAATTCCTGATCAAGTTCCTCAATAATTTTTTCAGCCAGCTGACGCCCCTGCTGTTTTTCGGAATAGGTGGCTATCTCGTCATTTCCTCCCAAATGTCGCTCGGCGAACTCGTCGCCATTCTCGCCGCCTATAAGGACCTTGCCCCGCCCTGGAGGGAGTTGCTGGATTTTTACCAGGACCAGCAAAACGCGCGCATCCGCTACGACCAGATCGTGTCGACATTCGCCTCGGCCGATCCCAACCTGCTGGAGCCCGCCCTGGCCGAGCGCTCGGAAGATGGCCCCCCCGAAGGGATGCTGAAGGGCGTCGGGCTGCGGGTTGAATACGACGAAACGCTGTTTCTCGAGGATGTGTCTTTCGAAATGCGGCTGGACGAGCACGTCGCGGTGTTGGGGCCATCGGACATCGAGAACCGCCACCTCGCTTGGCTGGTGGCGGGGCTGATCGAGCCGACCGCGGGGACGCTGGCCATCGGAGGACGGTCATATTCCGACATACCCAGATCTTGGTTCGAAACGCGGGTTGCCTATCTCGACGACGATCCCGGCCTGACGTCGGGAAGCATCCTGGAAAACATCGTCTATGCTCTCAAGCGCGACCCCAAACGGGTGGAGGCGGAAGCTGAAGCGGCGCCAGCGGTCGAGCCCGCTCAAAACGTCATATCGGAAGAGCAGCTCACGGGGAATTCGACCGACGATATCAGCGCCGATTGGATCGACTACCCATCCATCGGGCTCTCCGGCCCGGAAGATCTGCGATCCGCGGTCTTGGATGCCGTGGCTATCGCCGATTTCACGCAAGAGGTGTTCGATCTCGGATTAGGAGCATATGTCGACCCCGCGGCCCATCCTGAAATTGCCGAAGGTATCGTTGCCGCCCGGCGCGCACTCAGGGACGTGCTCGCGGGCGGAGAGTTCAGCGGCTCGGTGGCGCTATTGGATCCCGGCGCATACAACCCCCATGCCACCGTCTTGGAAAACATCCTGTTCGGCGATCCGATCGGCCCAAGATACGAAGCCGGCGCGGTTCTCGACCGCGGCATATTCGGCCGGGTCTTGAAACGAACCGGTCTCCATCGTGAACTGCTTGCGCTTGGATTGGAAATAGCGCGGAGCCTCGACTCTGCACCCGACGAGACGCCCCTCGATGGTGAAGCGCTGCCGGAGACCATGCGACAACCCAATATTCGTGTTCTGCTCGGACACGCCGCGCTGCGCGGCCTGCACAGAATTACGGGGAGGGAGAAGCGCAGGCTGCTGTCGCTCGCGCTCGACTACGTCGCGTCGCAGGATTCGCCCTCGCGAATCGATGGGCCTCTTATCGAAAAGGTGCTCGAGGCGAGGAGGCTGTTCGCCGAGACACTATCGCCACGGCAACGGAAGTGGATAGCACCCTATGATCCGGAGTCTTTCTGTCCCACCCTGACGGTCAGCGAAAATATCCTGTTCGCGAAAATCAAGGCGGACGCAGACGATATGCCACAACGCCTGCGTAGCGCGATGCTCGGCGTCCTGTCCGACGGGGGCTTCAAGGATGCGATCATCGAAGCGGGCCTGCTCTTTCAGGTGGGTGCCGAAGGCTCCGCCTTGTCCGATAATCAAAAGCAGAAGCTCGCCGTCGCGAGAGCGATCATCAAGCGCCCCGACCTGTTGGTTTCCTGTCAGGCCACCGCGGGTCTGGGAGAGGCGACGGAGGAGCGTATCATCGGAAATGTGCGTGAGGCGCTTCGCGGGCGCGGGATCCTGTGGATTACGAGCGACAGAAACGTCGCGGAATTATTTGACAGATACGACGCGATATAACGGGGCTTCCCACACGGCTCTGGAAGATTTTGCTGCCGCGTGCAGAGGGAATAACGAGGGTTATTGCGATGGCTTTTCAAGGTCTTTTCGAATGGTGCACCGCGAATATCCGACTCCTCGGCCTGGCGGCGATCGTCATCTGCCTCGCCACCTGGGCCATTGACCTCGGCGGCTGGGTCTATGCCTGTCCCTACTGCCGCGTCCAGCGGACCGCCATCGGCCTCGTCGGCATCGCCATGTGCCTGCCCGATCCCAGGTTGTGGTGGATTCGCTACGGATCCGCTGCAATCTGCTTCCTCGGCGCCCACGTCGCCGCGGCGCAGATATTCCTGGTTTTCCGCAACCTGATGTCGGGGCAGCCGTCCAATCCGCTCAATCTCATCCTCGCCGCGGGCGCATTGTTCATTTTGGTCGGCCAGGCCCTGATCCTGTTCACCAAGCGGCCGACGAACACCTGAGCAGGGGTTCTGGCTCCTGGCTTGAGGGGAACCGAAAGCCGGAATGGATAGCCGCCGGCGATCGGTCTCGGGTGTCACCGGGGACGCAATTTCCGAACTGCCGGGAAGTCAAAGCCCTTTCGGCATCGAAGCGCCGCCCGACGGGGTGGGGGGGCGCCAGCGAATACCGTTTTGATAAGAAGGATCGCTGAAAGCTGAGCTCAGAGCTCGGTATCGGGAACGGAAATCGCCGGCCTGCCGCGATCGATCGCTCCGCGCACCTTGCGGGCGAGGTCGGCCTTGCGGTAGGGCTTTTGCAGCAGTTCGGCGCCTTCCCCAATGGCGCTTTCTCCGACATTGGCAAGATCGGTGTAGCCCGAGGTGTAGAGCACCGCAATACCAGGGTGTCGGCGTTCCACCTCCGCCGCCAATTGCGGCCCGCTCATGCCTCCCGGCAAGACAACGTCGGTGAACAACAGGTTCATCCTGGATACGGAATCCAGGACCTTCAATGCGCTCTTGCCGGTCGCCGCCTCCAGAATTTCATAGCCTAGGCTGCGCAGTAACGCCACCGACAGGGTCCGCACGTCGGGATCGTCTTCGACCACCAGCACGGTCTCGCCTCGGGCCTCCGGGATGTCTTGCTCGTATATCTGTATACGCTCTTCTTTAGCCTTGCACGAGCGGGGCAGGTAGAGCTTGATCGTCGTGCCTTTTCCCATTTCGCTGTAAACCGTCACATGGCCACCGGATTGCTTGACGAAGCCATAGACCATGGAGAGACCCAGTCCACTGCCGCGCCCGACCTCCTTAGTCGTGAAGAAAGGATCGAAGATTCGCTCCATCAGCGCTTTGGGAATACCGGTCCCGGTGTCGGTCACCCCGACCATAACGTAATCCCCTGGCTCCACATCCGCCTGGGCCGCCGCGTAGTCGTCATCGAGGCTGACATTGGCGGTCTCTATCGTTAGCTTGCCGCCCTTCTCCATGGCGTCCCGGGCATTAATTGCGAGGTTGAGGACGGCGGATTCCAACTGATGGGGATCGACCTTGCAGAGCCACAGATCGGCGTCTCCGGAGACCGTCACGTCGATGGTTTCGCCCAGGGTGCGCCGCAACAAATCGGTCATGGCGCTGACCAAACCGCCGACATCCACCGCCTGTGAGAACAGCGTTTGCCTGCGCGAGAACGCGAGGAGTTGGTTGGTGAGGGAGGCCCCGCGTTCGCTTGCGCGCTTTACGGCGGCGAGGAACCGTTCCAGGTTGCGGCCTTCCCGAAGCGCTTCCTCGGCCAACTCGATGTTGCCGAGGCTGACGGCAAGCAGATTGTTGAAGTCATGCGCGACGCCGCCGGTCAGTTGACCGACCGCTTCCATCTTCTGAGCCTGCTGCAATTGTTTTTCCGCCTGACGCCGCTCGGTGATATCCGTGACCGTGGATATGTAGCCGCCGTTGGGCATGGATGAGCGCTGGAAGATGTACGAACGACCGTCCGCGCGCGTGCGCTCGCCGGATGCGGGGTTTTTGCTGAGCGCAATTTTCTCCTCGATCGTGTCATCGACACCGATGCCGCCGCAATCGCCGTGCTCGAGACGGTAGCGGATGAAGTCGCGACGATTGACGCCGATCCGGAACAGCTCTTCCGGCAGCCCGGTGATCTCGACATATTGTGGGTTGAAAGCGATCAGATCGTGCGCGGCATCGAAGACCGCGATGCCTTGACCCATGTTCTGCAAAGTGGCCTCGAGGAGGTGCGTCTTCTCGGCCGCCTCCCGCTCCAGTTCTTTGCGCTCTGTAATGTCGGTGTAGGTTGCGACAAAACCGCCGTCGGGCATCGGCCGCCGCTGATAGACGAAAGCCGTGCCATTGGCGAGAGAGCGTTCGGCCGACCAGGTGGGCTCTCGGGCAATTTCCCTTTTCCGCCTCTGCCACATGTCCTCCGCAGATATGTCCCCGAAATCACCGCGGCTGGTGCGAAAATCCGTGATCTCTCGGTAGGACATCCCGACGCAAAGGAAGTTCCTCGGAAAGTCGAGGATCCGTTCGACTTGGCGGTTGAAGGCCACCAGGATGAAGTCGCGGTCGAAGATACATAAGCCCTGGGCCATGTTTTCGATCGCGGCCTCGAACATCGAAACCGTGGCCGCCGCTCTCTGCTCCGCGCGCTTTCGCTGTGTCGTGTCGGTTGCCGTTCCCCGGTAGCCGAGGAAATTGCCATCGTCATCGAAAACCGGTTTGCCGCTGATGCTGACATAGCGTAGCCCGTCCGAGGACGCAGAGGATAGGTATTCGAAGTTCTTGAAGGGTCTGCGCGCCTTTAAGTCTGCGTTATGGGCGGCCCATTTCTCCGCCTCTCCCTGCATGTCGCAAGGAAGCGCAAAGTCTTCGCGTCTGGTGCCCAGTCTGTTGCCGGGATGAAAGCCGGTCAGCTCCGCGTAGCGGTCGGAGAGATAGGTGAAACGGAGCTCACAATCCATCTCCCAAATCCAGTCGGAGGACATTTCGGCGATATCGCGGAACCGGGTTTCGCTTTCCCGTAGAATCTTGTCCGAAGCCGCGCGCTCCAGCCCGGCCGCCGCCCGCACGGAGACGATTTGCAACAACGATTTGACCAACTCCGGGTTATCGATCGGCCCGCAGCCCAATACCGCAGCGATCCCGATCACTTCGCCGTCCGACGCACGCAGCGGCAGACCTGCGTAGCTCTCGGCGCCCATTTCCGCCAGTAATTCATCGTCGGGAAAACGACTTTGGATATCGCGCTCATACAGGCAGAGGTCCTTCTGAACGACGTTCTCGCAAGGGGTTCCCTGCAGATCATATTTGAAGTTGTCGACGATCTTGCCGCGGGAATACAAAACGACCGTCTCGGCCTGAGACCGATCAGGCCCCAGTAGGCGACAAACGGCGGCATATTCCAAACCGAGGCTTTCGGCGAGATGCGCCACCATTGCTTCGAGGAAGTCCTGTTCCTCCGCCCCCCACCCGTGCTGGGCGACGAAGTAGAGGGTCCGCTTGATCAGCTCCTGGTCTGAACTCTTGTCCATGTCATCGATCCGGCGTATTGGGATTGGCTTCCTGTCTCGGGACGAGATCAAGACCGCTGAAAACAGCAGTCCGGCTCGAACCCTTTCCCCGAGACAAACTCGCGATTTGGCATTTTCCGGCCAGCATGCGGGGCCAGCCTCCCCGGCCCCGCATGCTACCGATACTAGGCGGCGCCGATTTTCATCATGAACGCCTCGATCTCTTCTTTCAGCTCGTTGCCGCGGCGGGCCAGATCGGAAGACGCCGTGAGAATATCCTCAGAGGCCTTTCCAGTCTCCTGCGCCGCCTGGGTCACGCCGGCGATGTTCTCCGACACGTCCCTGGTGCCGCGCGAGGCCTCCTGGGTGTTGCGGGCGATCTCCTGGGTTGCCGCGCCCTGCTCCTCCACCGCCGCGGCGATGCCGCCGGCGATCTCGTTGATCTGCTCGATGGTGGCGGTGATGGTGCCGATGGCGCCGACCGCGTCGTCGGTCACCGCCTGCATGGAGCTGATCTGACCGGAGATCTCCTCGGTCGCCTTGGCAGTCTGGGTGGCGAGGCTCTTGACCTCGGAGGCCACCACGGCAAAGCCCTTGCCGGCCTCTCCGGCGCGGGCCGCCTCGATGGTGGCGTTCAAGGCCAGCAGGTTGGTCTGGGAGGCGATGTCGTTGATGAGGTCGACCACGTCGCCGATCTTCTGCGCCGCGTCGGCCAGGCCCTGGACCGTCTCGTTGGTCTTCTGGGTC